>NZ_CP196560.1:615310-922965 GCF_051801355.1 Haloarchaeobius ordinarius
GTCACCTCGAACCCGCACGTCTCGAACGGCTCGAACGGGGACTGTGGGTAGACGGTGACCGCGTCGAGGTAGTCGTACTTCCGCGAGATGGTGTCCGCGACGCTTTCGTCGGTGACGGGGTCGCTCTCGTTCGCGGCGAACACGTCCAGTTCGTCGAACAGCCGGTAGGCGTTCCCGAGGCCGTCGAGGTGGTCGAAGTGGATGTGTGAGATGACCATCGCGTCGGGCAGTGGCACGTCCTCGCGGAGGAACTGGTAGCGGAAGTCGGGACTCGCGTCGACGAGGAGTGACTCGTCGGTGCGCTCGTTGTACACGTGGACCGAGAACCGGGTTCGTTCCACGCCGCGGCGCTTGGCCTCCTCGCAGGTATCGCAGTCGCAGCCGACAGTGGGCGTGCCCGTGGTGTCGCCGGTCCCGAGCAGCGTCACCTCCATGGCTCAGTGGTCGTGGTCGTGGTCGTCGTGGCTGTGGTCGTGGTCGTCGTGGCTGTGGTCGTGCCCCGACCCGTCGCCGGCGACGAGCGCGTCGCTGTCGTCCATCATGTCGAGGTTCTTTAAGTTGTCGCGCTCCTCGAAGTCCGCAACAGCGTCTTCGAGGTCCGCTTGCGTGAGCGTCATGCGCTCTTCGGTCAGGGCGTCCAGCACGGCTTCACGCATGACCAGCCGGAGGTCGCTCCCGGTCAGGCCCTCCGTGATGTCCGCGATTGCCTCGGGGTCGAACTCCTCGATGTCCATCGCCCGGGTGATGATGCGGAGGATGTCCGCCCGCATCCCGTGGTCGGGCTTGGGGAAGTTGACGATCTCGTCGAAGCGGCGCCACGCCGCGGCGTCGAGCTGGTCCGGGTGGTTCGTCGCGCCGATGAGGAGCACGTCGTCCTGGATGAGCGAGACGTCGTCGATGCTCTTCAGCAGGGTGTTCACGGCGCGCTTGATGGCGTTGTGCTCGTCGCCGCCGCGAGTCTTCGCGACGAAGTCGAACTCGTCCATGAACAGGATACACGGCGAGAGCCGCTTTGCGACCTCGAACGTCTTCTCGACGTTCTTCGCCGTCTCGCCGAGGTACTGGCTCGTTATCATCGAGAGCTTGACCTCGACGAACGGGAGGTCGAGTTCGTACGCCAGCCCCTTCGCGGCGGAGGTCTTCCCGGTGCCCGGCGGGCCGACGAACAGCAGTTTCCCGATCTCGCGCAGGCCGATTTCGGCGAGGTAGTCGCGGTGCTCGATGGCCTTGACGACTTTCTGAATCTCCTCTTCCTGTTCCGTGGTGAGGACGATGTCGTCGAGCGTCTGGTCTATCTCCTCGGGTGCCCGGATGTCGACCAGGTCGAGCATCTCCTCGTCCTCCTCGTCCTCGAACATCTCGTCGAGCAGTGAGTCGATCCAGACGCGGTCGGCCTGGATGGGTCGGTTCGCCTCCCGGGCCGCCTCGTAGCTCACGTTCACCTCGTCGTCGTCTTCGAACGCCGACGCGAGCACGGGGTTCTGGAGCAACTGCGCGTCGTCCGCGCGCTCTTTGAACCAGCGCTCGGCCATCTCCGGCTGGGTCAGGTTCAGCTTGCCGGAGAACTCGTCGCGGTCGGTGAACATCAGCCCGGAGACGGCGTCCCACGGGTGGTCGATCCCCGTGGCCGCGCGGGCCGTCTTGTTCGTGACGGTGAGCGGACGCTCGACCGTCCCATCGGTGTAGAAGACTCGGCGATACCGAGGGGGCAGGTCGTTCTCGTCCAGCTCACGGTCGTTGGTGTACACGTGGGCTGTCAACAGGAACTCGACGACCGATAGCGCCGCGGTACTCATTCCCCGTAGCGTACTGGCCACACGCGCTTAAGACCGTCGAACTACGCGGAATCCGCGGTTCTCGTGGGGTGGGAGCATTCGACAGGGGGCGCCGGGCTACGCGACGCTGGGGTCGAGACAACCGCTCTGGCGCGCGCTGACGAGCGTGCTGAAAGCCGCGAGTCGGTAGCGCGCGAGGGATGAGTACCGGAGCGAAGTGAAACGAAGCGAGGAACGGAATCGGCTGGGGAGGGCGTGGTGCGGTGCTGTGTGGGGCTGTCATGGACGCCAGCGCGAGTTCGCCGGTAGTCACACCGGCGACCGAGAAACCACCGGCAGAGAAACCACCGACAGAAAGTCCAGCGAGACGGTCAGACCACAGACCGCACTGCCGGTGCGACGGGAGCGCGAACCGACGCCACCTCAATCGCGGGCTCGACAGCTCCGGCTTCGAGATCGGCAGCGCGGTCGCCACGTTCAGAACCGGACTCCGCCTCTGCCAGCGCGTCCTCGTCGATGTAAATCATGAACGGCGTCCCGGGACCGTAGCCCTCGTCGGTCCGGTTGGTGGTCAGGAACCGCTGGAACTCCCTGGCCTCGTAGCCGTTGTCGAGCGCCCAGCCGTGTATCTCCTCGGCGTCGTCGCCGTTGCTCCCGTTCCCGATGGCGACGATGACCGGCGGCCGGGACTCGTCGAGTTCGGTCAGCGAGAGCGTCGAATCGTAGTTGAAGGCGGCGTCCGGGTCGGAGAGCGCCCGGTGCTGGTACATATCCATGTACCACATCAACGTCCGGCGGTCGAAGTAGCCACCACCGGCGTGTGGTTGCAGGTTGTCGGACTCGTTCGAGACGTAGTACTTGTTCCCGTAGAACATGACGTCCGTCTCGGTCGGCCCACCTTCCTGGTAGCCGACGCGTTCGACGTCCGCGAGGGTGTCCTTGAGGTCGGTGCTGGAGGACTGGGCGTACTGGACCAGCTTGTTGTCGGTGGCCTGCGGTTCGGCGTACACCAGGGTCGCGGCCGGCATCGCGATGAACATGAGGACCACGAGGACGACCACGGCCGAGAGCGCGACGCCGACCGCGTCGTCGTCGGTGAAGGCGTCGATGCCCCACCGGAAGACGATGGCGAGGCCGACCGCGGCCGGGATCGCCAGCGGGAAGATGGCGTGCGTGGTCGCCCAGCCGGCGCGGATGTCGGTCGCGATGGGGTACCCCAGGATACTGACGAAGCCCCAGTATGCACACAGCGAGACGAAGTCACGTGGACCGTGGTTGGAGTAGCGGTCGACGACGAAGCCGATGATGGCGAACAGCAACACGACCAGCGCGCCGTCCAGCATGACGTTCACGTAGTGCTCGAAAAAGGAGAGGAACGGGTTGCCGTGGCCGCCGCCCCACTGGCCCACGAACTGCTCCCACGAGCCGACGAGGGACTCCCAGACGATAGCGCCGAACATGTTCACGTCGGCCGTGCCGATAGCCTTCCAGAGGCCGATGTCCATGCCTGCCTGTTCCGGACCGGGCCAGCCCGCGACGCCCTCCTCGGTGAAGCCGCCGCCGCGGGGTGCGTAGAACAGCACGATGATGGCGACGAACTCCACGACCAGCGACGCCGCGAAGCCGGCGGACACCCAGTTCCGGCTCCACCAGCGCAGGTGTCGGTCGACGAGGATGCCGCCGTTGGCTCGCCGTGCCTCGGTCCAGGTCGCCCGCACGTCGAACGGCGCGAGCCAGTCGAGGTAGTCGACGAAGACCGAGAGCGTGGACTCGCCCCGGGCGGGTGCCCGGAACAGCCGGTGGTCGAGCAAGAGCGCGGCCGCGCCGAGCCAGCACACCGGGTAGAGCAGGGCGTTCTCCTTTGTCGTCATCGCGAGCGCGAAGGCGGCCACCCCGGCGACGAGGTGCCATCGCTTGCGGTCGTCGGTGTACCGCACGAAAAAGCCCAGCGCGAACGCCATGAAGACGACGAGCGGGATGTCCTCGCGCATGAACCGCGAGTAGTACAGCAACACGGGATTGAACGCGAACAGGAGGCCCAGCGCGACGACTTCCGTGTCCCGCAGGTGCTTGCGGTAGAGCCACGCCGCCAGCGGGAGGGACGCCCCGAGGAGGGCCGGGACGAGCCGGGACGTGAAGTCGGAGGGGCCGAGGAACTGGAAGACGAACTTGTTCACGTGGAAGAGGAACGGCCCGTGGACGATGGGGCGGTACTCCCAGACGCCGCTCTCGAGGTACCTGAGAATCCAGTACGCGACTCGTCCTTCGTCCTGGTGGGCGACGCGCTGACCGAGCCACACCAGCCTGGCAGCCAGTCCAGCGACGACGAGGACGACCAGTGCGCCGAGTGCGCGGTCCGTGGAGGGGAACGGGACGCTGTCGGCCAGGTCGCGTGTTCGTTCGCGTTCCTGCGCGGCGAGTGCTTCGGTGGGTGTCGCCGCGTCGTCGGACCCGGGCTCGGCTGACTCCGACGTGGCCGACGACGCCGACGACGTCGCTCCGTCGCCGACAGACTGAACGCCACCGCCGGAGCCCCCGTCGGCCTGGGCGGCGTCCGCCGACGGACGGTCGGGCGAGTGCGGGGACTCGTCTGACATTAGTGGCGCAGAGTAACACAGCGGGTATACGCTTTTTGGGTTCGCCTGGACGTCTGGACGGGTGGTCTGAGCCTCAGCGGGGTGATGCTTGCAGGGACAGGCCGAACAAACGTGTGGTGTGCAAACAATGTACAGGATGCTATGCAGGCAGTCGTACTCGAAGCGTTCAAAGAACCGCTCCAGGTACAGGACGTCGACCGACCAGAAGTGACACCCGAGGGCATCATCGCCCGGGTCGACGGCTGCGGGGTCTGCCGGAGCGACTGGCATTGCTGGCAAGGAGACTGGGACTGGTTCGGGTACCGCCCGGACCCGCCGCACATCCTCGGCCACGAACCCTGTGGCACAGTCGTCGAGGTCGGCGAAGAGGTCGAGTCCGTCACCGAAGGCGACCGCATCGCCATCCCGTTCAACTTCGCGTGCGGGAAGTGCAGCCTCTGTCGGAACGGCCACGAGAACATCTGTGAGAACCACGTCGGCCTCGGCTTCATGAACGAAGCCCCCGGCGCGTTCGCCGAAGAGGTCCACGTCCCGAACGCGGACATCAACGCGGTCCCGCTCCCGGACGGCATCTCGACCGACACGGCGGCCGGCATCGGCTGCCGGTTCATGACCTCCTACCACGCCATGGCCCACCAGGGAGACGTGGGCGACGGCGAGTCCGTGGTCGTCCACGGCTGTGGCGGCATCGGGCTCTCGGCCATCCACATCGCGAACGCGCTCGGGGCGAACCCCATCGCGGTGGACATCCAGGACGAGAAACTGGAGAAGGCGGAGTCACTCGGCGCGGTCGCGACCGTCGACGCCAGCCAGGGTGACCCGGTGAAAGAAGTCCACGACATCACCGACGGCGGGGCCGACGTCTCGGTCGACGCCCTCGGCATCGAGACCACCTGTCGGAACGCGGTGGACAGCCTCGGGAAGGGCGGCCGCCACGTGCAGGTCGGCCTCACCACGTCGGAAGAAGCGGGGGAGATTCCGCTCCCGACCGACGAGTTCGTCGCCAAGGAGATACAGTTCGTCGGGTCGCTCGGCCTCCAGCCGTCGCGCTACCCCGAGATGCTCTCGATGATAGAGACGGGGAAGATCGACCCGACGAAACTCGTCGAGAAGACCATCGACATCCAGCAGGTCCCAGACGAACTCGCCGCGATGAGTGACTACGGCACCCTCGGCATCCCCGTCTGTACTGACTTCACTGCGTGAGCCAGAGCGCAGAACCCACCGGTATCGACGCAACTACTTTTCGGTTGAAATCCATCCCTGTTCGAACGATGCTGCTGTAAGTGTCCACAACAGACCACGAGACACCCAATCAAGTTTTTTCCGCCAGTGGAAATAAACTCCTGGCGAGATTACTCGGGGTTCTACGGTGATTTAAGGGGCAGGACCACGAGGTACCCATCATGGCAGCGAACACACCCGTCATCGCGGCAGCGTACCGGACACCGCAGGGGAAGAAGGATGGGGTCTACTCCGAGATTCGGGGCGAGGACCTCGCCGTCCCCCTCATCGACGAGATTCTCGCGGAGACCGGTCTCAGCGGCGAGGACGTCGACGACCTCATGTGGGGCTGTGCGCAACAGCGTGGCCACCAGGACAACAACGTCGCCCGGGTCATCGCGCTCATGTCCGAACTCGGCGAGAGCGTCCCCGCGACGACCATCAACCGCTGGTGTGCCTCCTCGATGCAGTCCGTCATCTCCGCCAGCGACGCCGTCGCCGCGGGCAACCGCGACTGCGTCATCGCGGGTGGCTTCGAGCACATGACGAACGTCCCCATGGAGGGTGGGATGGACGGCCGGAGCTTCCACCCCGACTTCCAGGACATGTACAACATGATCGAACTCCAGATGGGAATGACCGCGGAGAAGGTCGCCCGGGAGTACGACGTGTCCCGCGAGGCCCAGGACCGCTACGCCGTCCAGAGCCAGCAGCGCGCCGCGGCCGCCACCGAGGAAGGTCGCTTCGACGACGAGATAATCCCCATCGAGACGCCCGACGGTACCGTCACCGAGGACGAAGGTATCCGCCCCGGAACCGACTTCGAGACGCTCCAGAGCCTCCCCACGGTGTTCATGGAGGACGTGACCGCCGGGAACTCCAGCCAGATTTCCGACGGCGCGGCCGCGACGCTCGTCACCTCGAAGGCGTTCGCCGAGGAGCACGACCTCGAGATTCTCGCCGAGGTCGGCATGAACAACGTCGCCGGCGTCGACCCGACCGTCATGGGCATCGGCCCGGTCCCCGCGACCCGCGGCCTGCTGGAGCGCAACGGCCGTGACATCGAGGACTACGACCTCGTCGAACTGAACGAGGCGTTCGCCTCCCAGACCGTCTACGCCCGCGACGAACTCGGCATCGACAACGACATCTTCAACGTCAACGGCGGCGCCATCGCCATCGGTCACCCGCTGGGTGCCTCCGGCGCACGCCTGCCCGTGACGCTCATCCACGAGCTGCGCAAGCGCGGCGGCGGTCTCGGACTGGCGACCCTGTGCGTGGGCTTTGGCCAGGGTGCAGCCATCGAGTTCGAAGTCGAGGGCGAGTAAGGGCTTTCACGTTCGCTTTTTGCTCCAGCTTTTGCGAGCACTTCGCGCCGCGAGTAGCTGTATCGCTCGCGGCGCGAGATGCGAGACAAAAGGTGGTCGTGCCAGGGTGCAGCCATCGAGTTCGAAGTCGAAGGCGAGTAAGGGCTTTCACGTTCGCTTGTTGCTCCAGCTGTTGCGAGCGAGGGGCGAGCCTCCATCTCGTCGCTGTATTCGGTCGTGAGAGTGTCTTCGCGGCCGATATTTTGGCCATACCGGGAACGTTCAGCCGACGCGACTGTCGGCGGTCGGAACCAGTCGGTGCTCGTCGCCCCGAAACGGTGCCCGTCCACGTCGGTGAAGCCACCGAACTATCAAGAATCGGACCACACGTCGAGATGAGTGGTCCAGAAACCGTCAGTCAGGGTCGTCCAGACGAACAGCCGGTAGGGGAGGGTGAACATGCGCTCTCGGTCGATTCGAACCCATCAGAACCGTGGTTGTACCCGATATCGAACAGAGCTACAGGTTGAGTGACCAGTCGCCAGATAGCTCCGTTAATTGAATAGTCCATATTCAGACCTCTCAGCAAGACATTACCTGTAGTCAAAATAGTGAGATATAGTTGAGGTTGTACGACGGATTCGAGTAATCATGCGCGCGGACTGTTGTTGTACGCCCTAACGTGCCACTAGTTGTGGACGACCGCTCGACAGGAGGACAGTCTTTCTTTTCGATACGTTCGAGAAAACCGAGGTGCTGCAGCGACCCGTGAGGACGACCACTCAGCAGGACGTGTCAAATAACAATTGTGTTAATTTGTGACATACACCCACATACCTTAGGTTCTCCCGTCCCATCTGTACAGGCATGACCGGGGAATTTCCGACCGGAACTCGGCTGGAGCTCTGGCTCCGGCCGTCGTGCGAATGGATGTGCAGACACGAGAAGGGCCTCGTCGAGTGTACCAAGGCACTCGCGGACGCTGGCGTCGTTGACGAGGTCCAGGTAGAGCAGTGGGGAAAGTACGCTCCCATCGACCCCGCAGACGCCAGCACCGAGTCCGAGCGCAAAGCGAGCGACCGACTCGCCGAGTACCGCGGGTGGGCGAACGAGGAAGGCGTGGAACTCCGGGCGTTCTCGCGGACGGCCGTGCTCACGCGGGGTGGTGAGCCGGTGACGATGCAGGTGCTCCCGCTCGTCGCCCTGGCCGCCTACGACGAAGACGAGGAGTTGCTGTGGGTCGTCCCCCACGGCAAGGGGGCGGAAGCGGTCAGCGCCACCCAGCGGCTGGACGAACTCGAAGCGCTCGCGTCCGAAGACCGCGTGCTGGTGGCGGACTGAGGACGGACGAACGGCCATTTTCTGCGACCGGTTGCGCGAAGTTTCTTACTACGCCCGGGTGAACGCCACCGTATGGCAGTCCCCGCCATCGAGACCGACGGCCTCACCAAGGAGTACGACGGGACACGAGCCGTCGACGACCTCGACCTCGACATCGAACCCGGGACGGTGTACGGGTTCCTCGGCCCCAACGGGGCCGGGAAGACGACGACCATGCGGATGCTCACGACGCTCATCCGGCCGAGTTCGGGCACCGCCAGGGTCGCCGGCGAACCCGTCACCGACCGTGACGCCGTCACCCCCAACATCGGCTACCTCCCCGAGGAGCCGCCGCTGTACGACGAGTTGACCGGTCGCGAGCAGTTGACCTACATCGCAGGCCTGCGCGACCTCCCCGACGACGAGGCCCGCGAGCGAATCGACTCCCTGCTGCGACGGTTCGACCTCTACGAGGACGCCGACAAGCGCATCGACGCCTACTCGAAGGGGATGCGCCAGAAGACCGGCGTCATCCAGGCGGTGCTCCACCGACCCGACGTAGTGTTCCTCGACGAACCGACCTCGGGGCTGGACCCCCGCGCGGCGAGGACCATGCGCGACACCATCGCCGACCTCGCCGAACAGCGGATGACCGTCTTCCTCTCGACGCACATCCTCCCCGTCGTGGACGAACTCGCGGACCGCATCGGCGTCCTCCACGACGGCCGACTCGTCGCCGAAGGGAGCCCTGAGGAACTGAAGCGGCGCGCCGAGACCGGCGAAGGCCGCAGTCTCGAAGAGGTGTTCCTCGAAGTGACGACGGAGGTCGCAGAGACGCCCGCGGAATCCGCGATGGAGTGACCTGGCTCAGAACTCCACGCGAGAACAGATCCGCGTCTCACCGTCGTTCGACTCCAGGTGGGCGATGTCTTCGATTCGCATCTCCCAGTCGAGCGAGCGCTCCGAGAGGAACGACACCACGTCGCCCACCAGTTCCGGTTCGAGGCTGTAGTACGCCAGCGTGACGTGTGGGAACCACCGTTCCGGGTGGTAGTAGTGGTCGGCGTGGTCCGCGAAGTCGGTGAGGCTCGTCCAGAGTCGTTCGTGCAGCGCGGCCAGCGCTGGCGACCGCGCCAGCGGGAGGTAGACGACGGGCGCTTCCGTGAACACGCCGAGCCCACTCGTGTGGACGGTGAACGGGTCGACCTCGGGAGTCACCGAGTGCAGGCGCGATTCGACCGTCGACTTGTCGTACTTCTGGGCGACGTGATAGGAGATGTGCGGGGGTGGGAGTTCGCCGGCCGGGTCGATACCGAACTCCGCGTGCAGGTCATCCCAGAGGTCCAGGACGCGCTGGTGGTGGTCGTCCGGCAACGTGGAGATGACCGCGGAGTTCATCTAGTCGTCCGCGGAGGCGTGGCCGGAGACGTTGCTGTCCGGGACCGTCCCGTCGTCGTTCCAGCCGCGGGTCTCGTAGTACTCCGAGAGCGCCGCCTCGAACTCCGGCAGGTCGTACGGCAGTCGGTCGTCGTCGCGGTCGAAGCCGCGCTGGTTGTTGAAGTGCCGTTCGAGTTCGACGATACGCGCGCCGATGTCGAGCAGGTCGTCGTAGTCCGCATCGAGCAACGCGCCGAGTGTCTCGTCGTCGACGAAGTCGCGCGAGAACTTGCAGACGACGCCGGAGTCGAGCACCGCGGAGTGGTTCTCCTTCTCGACGAGCTTTGGAGGCTTGCCCTCCAGCCCCTCCTTCGGTACCGCCTGGTCCTTCCCGACGAGCGGGTACTCCAGCGAGTAGAACTCGGCGTACATGTGGTCTGCGCCGCGGTTCGCGGTGGCGAAGGCGAGGCCCTGCCCGTTCAGGGTGCGGCCGTCGTGTGCGGAGAACTCCATGCCCTTTACGGACCAGTTCTCGACGCCCAGTTCCTCGTGACAGCGCGCGACACCCTCCGCGAGCGTGTCACCGACACCCTCACGCCTGGCTATCTTCTCGACCGTCTCGTGGACGAGGTCGGCGTTCCCGAACTCGTCCTCGCTGGCGAGGTACGCAGAGACTACGTCCCCGCAGGAGATGGTGTCCATGCCGAATTCGTCGCACAGTTCGTTCGACTGCATCACGTCGACCACGTCGTCGATGCCCGCGTTCGAGCCGAACGCCATCACGGTCTCGTACTCCGGGCCCTCGGTCTCGATGCCCGACTCCTCGTCTTTCGTCGGCAGCTTGCAGGCGAACGCACACGAGGAACAGGTACCCTTCTTGTACTTCTTCTCCTCGACGGCGTCGCCACCGATGCCGTCTGCGCCCTCGAACGAGAGCTCGGAGAAGTACCGCGTCGGCAGCGCCTCGACGTGGTTCGCGTACGAGGTGACGCTCGTCGTCCCCTGTCGGCGCATGATGTGGTCGCTGGTCGCGGCCTCGCGGTGGACGTCCATCTGTACGTCGGGGATAGTCACGTCGGGCGTGGCGTCCCCGTCGAAGGTGATGGCCTTGACGTTCTTCGACCCGAGGACGGCGCCGAGGCCGCCGCGGCCGAAGGCACGAGTCTCTGTCGTCATGATGGACGCGAACCGGACCAGGTTCTCACCGGCCGGGCCGATGCAGGCGACCTGGTCCTCGCCCAGCCCGTGGGTCTCCTCCATGTACTCGGAGACCTCGGAGGTCGTCGCACCTTCGAGTTCCGGCACCTCCTCGAACTCGACGCCTTCGTCGGTGACGTGGATGGCGAGCAGTTCGTCGCTCGCACCGGTCACCTCGACCGCGCTGTTCCCGGTTCCCGTGAAGTTCCGGGACATGAAGCCGCCCGCGTTCGAGGAGAGCAGGCCGTTCGTGAGCGGCGAGACACCGGTACAGCTCATCCGGCCGGTGAACGACATCTGCGACATCTGCATCGGGCCAGTGGTGAAGAACAGAGAGTTCTCGGCGTCGAACGGGTCCACGTCGAACGGGATGCGGTCGTGCGCGAGTTTCGTCCCGACCCCCCGGCCGCCGACGAACGATTCGAGGACGTCGTCGATGTCCGCCGTCTGTGTCTCGCGGGCACCGACATCGAGCGTGAGTAACGGACCAACTGCGTGGTTCATGCTCCGAGATAACGGGCTGTTCCCGATAAACGTTGTTGCAAGACTCGCCAGCGAGCGGCGAGTCTGACAGCTCGGTGAGAGGAAACCACGGCGAACCGGACGGGCCAACAGCAGGGGTGTGACCGCCAGCAGAAACGTACCAGTCGACGGGGAGTCAGTCGCTCGGGTTACAGAGGTTCATCGCCTCGCGGACGCCCTCGCGACGCCCGAGCAGGGTGATGCGGTCGCCAGCCTGCATCGTGAAGTCGGCGTCGGGGACCTGCGTGTCACCGTTCCGACTGACGAGCGCGATGAGACAGCCCTCGGGGAGTTCCGGCCCGATTTCGCGGACGGTCCGGCCGACGAGGGCGTCCGAGGTCACCTCGATCTCCTGGACGTCACCGGTCCGGCCGATGTGAGTCATCCAGTTCGCGAGCGCGGGCCGTTCTATCTCGTTGTCGATGGCCCACGCCGTCGCCATCGCCGAGGAGATGGTCCGCACGCCGAGGTCTTCGAACGCCTCGACGTTGTCCGGGTTGTTCGCCCGGGCGATGATGGTCTCGATGTCGAACTTGCTGTTTGCGAGCTGTGCCACGAGGAGGTTCGCGTCGTCGTCACCGGTGGCCGCCACGAGTATCTTCGCGTTGGCGACACCTGCCGAGTGCAACACGTCGGTGTCGGTGCCGTCGCCCTTGTGGACCGTGTAGCCGGCCTCCCGGGCGGTTTCGACTATCTCGGGGTTCTTCTCGATGATGACGACGTTCTCCCCTCGGTCTTCGAGGCGGGCGGCGAGCTGTCGACCCACCTTGCCGCCTCCGATTACGAGTACACGCATTGGAATCACGTCGAGTAGTTCTGCGATCTGTCTGGCGAGTCCGGCCTCGAACACGACCGTCACGAGGATGACGAGGAAGACGGTCCCGACGAGGATGTCCGCGCCGGCCTGGTTGTATATCGCCGACTCCGTGTTCGAGAGTTCGAGTGCGAACAGGGTCGCGACCGACGCCGGGATGATACCGCGGGGACCGACGAGGCTGATGAACCAGCGCTCGTTGGTGGTAAAGCGGTTCCCGGTCGTGCTGAGGAACACCAGCGCCGGCCGGAGAACGATCGCCACGAAGACGACGAGCGCGATGCCCTGCCAGCCGAGATCGAACAGCTTCTCGAACTCCAGCAACGCGGCGAGCGCGATGAACACGAACGAGAGCACGACCAGCGTCACGTCACCCTTGAACGACTCTATCTGCTCTTCGTAGGGCAGGTCGGCGTTCCCGAGCACGATGCCGGCTGTCGCGGTCGCGGCGACGCCCGCCTCGGAGTAAATCTCGTTCGCGACCGCGAACGCGACGACCGCCCCCGCCAGGGTGAGCAGCCGTGCGTTCTGCGGTGCGTTGGCGGGCGAGAGGTCGACGTGCCGGAGCAGGTACCAGACGATGCCGGCGACGACGAGGCCCACCAGGATGCCCGTCCCGAGCCGTTCTGCGAACAGCTGGACGTACTCGGTGACGCCCGGCTCTTGCACCCGGAACGTCTCGAAGATGACGACGGCGAGGATGGCCGCGGTCACGTCGTTGACGATACCTTCGGTCTCCAGCACCGCCTCGACGCGGTCGCGGACCGCGACCACTTCGAGAATCGGGGTGATGACCGTCGGCCCGGTGGCGACCAGCAGCGACCCGACGAGGAACGAGATGCCCCACGACGCGTCGAGCAAGTAGTGGACGCCGACGGCCGTGCCGACGAACGAGATTGCCGCCCCGAGGGTGACGAGTCGGAACGTCGCCGAGGGTGCCTCCCTGAGCTTGTCCAGTTTGAGATGGAACGCGCCCTCGAAGACGATGATGGCGACCGCGAAGCCGACGATGGCCGACAGTGGAGTCGGACCGCCGAACGTCTCCAGCGTCACCAGCCCCAGCACCTCGGGCCCGACGATGATGCCCGTGATGATGAGGAACAGCACGCTCGGCACGCGGAACCGGTCGCCGAGTACCTGTGCCCCCACACCCAGCGCGAGTATCAGCGCTACGAGTGCGAGGAGGCTACTACTGCCGCCCGCAGCAGCTGTCAGGGCTAGCACGACGCGTCACCTCGGGTGTCCGCCATGTGGCCGGGAGGAGGGACGCCGGTGTTATAAACGACCCGTTTGCCGTCGAAAGGTTCCGGCAATCGGGCACTGGATTCCGGGCCCGGTTCAGTTCCTCGGCGGGGACTCGGCCGCCTTCGCCTCCTCGTAGATGTCGAAGACGAAGTCCTCGTAGCGCTCGCGAATCTTCCCGCGCTTTTTCTTCATCGTCGGGGTCAACAGCCCGTTCTCCTCGGTGAACTCCTCGGGGACCAGCCGGAACTCTTTGATCTGTTCGTGCTTCTCGAATCGCTCGTTGATGCGGTCGACCTCGGCCTGGATGGTCTCGACGACCGCCGGATTCCGGCAGATTGCCTTCTGGTCGTCCGGGAGGTCCTCGTCGACGACCTCCCGTATCGCCTCGAAGTTCGGAACGATGAGCGCCGAGATGAACTTCTCTCCGTCACCCACGACGAGCACCTGCTCGACGGTACGGAGTGACGCGAACGCGTCCTCGATGGGTGCCGGCGCGACGTTCTTGCCCGTCGAGAGCACGAGCAACTGCTTGGCTCGCTCGCGGAACACGAGGAAGCCGTCAGGGCGCTCCTGGACGATGTCGCCGGTCCGGAAGTAACCGTCGTCGGTGAACGCCTTCTCGGTTTCCTCGGGCTTGTTCCAGTACCCGTCAGTGACGTTGGGGCCCCTGATGAGCAACTCGCCGAACTTCCCGAGCGCGTCCGTGAACTTGCCCTCAGGGACGACCGTGGTGTCGATGCGAATCTCCTGGTCGTGGATGGCCGGGCCGATGGTCCCGATCTTCGGCTCCTCCGGCGGGTTGGTCGAGACGACCGGCGCGGCCTCCGTGAGCCCGTATCCCTCGTATATCGGGAGCCCCATCCCGTGGTACAGCGTGCACAGCTCCGCCGAGAGCGTCCCGCCGCCACTGATGAGGAAGTCGACGTTCCCGCCGAGGGCCTGGCGAACGTCACTGAAGACCAGCCTGTCCGCCAGCCAGTAGCGCAGTTTCAGCATCTGGCCGGGCCTGTCCGCGCGGTAGTAGTCTCGACTGACCCCGGTCGCCCAGTTGAACACGCGCTCTTTGAACGACGACTCCTCGGCCTGCTCGCGGATGGCGTCGTATATCTTCTCGTACACCCGCGGGACACTGGTCGCGGTGTTCGGCTGGACGGCCTGGAAGTCCTCTTTCAGGGTGTCGACGCTCTCGGCGTAGCCGATGCACGCGCCGGCGGCGAACTGCATGAAGTGCCCCGCGAGGCGCTCGAAGACGTGCGCAAGCGGCAGATAGGAGACGGTCTGCGTGTTCTCGTCGACCGTGGGGTACTTCTCGGACTTGTCGGGGCGCGGGCCGTAGCGCCGGTAGACCTGATTCACGTTCGCCCGGAAGTTCCCGTGGGTCAGTTTCACGCCCTTGGGCTGGCCGGTCGTCCCCGACGTGTACACCAGACTCGCGAGGTCGTCCATCTCGACCGCGTCGATCCAGTTCTGGTAGTCGTCCTCGTCGAACCGTCTCTTCCCCTGCTCGTACACGTCCGCGAGCGTGTAGATACCGTCGCGGTCGTCGTACTCTGCGGAGAGCGTGTCCATCGAGATGATGAACCGCGTGTCGAGCGAGTCGACGACCTCCAGGACCCGTTCGAGCAACGCCTCGTTCTGGACGACCACGCCGGTCGCGCCAGGGTCGCCGAGCAGGTACTTGATCTGCTCGGGTGAGGACGACTTGTACACCGTCGTCACGGTCGCACCGGCGGCGAGCAGTGCGAAGTCACACTGCGCCCACTCCATCCGTGTATCGGAGAACATCCCGACACGCTGGCCGTGTTGCACGCCGAGCGCCCGGAATCCCGCCGCCAGGTTCCGGACGACGTCTCGCATCTCCGCGTACGTGAGTGTCGCGAACTCGCCGTCCGGGGCCGCATCGAGTGCGCCCGTCTCGGCCAGTGCCCGGTCGTGGACCCCACCCTTGTACTGCTGTGCCGCCGTGTCGGCGTGTCGCGCCGCGCTCTCCTCGAACATCCGTGCCAGGTTGTTCTCGACGAGCACCTCGTCCGAGAACTCCCGTTCTGCCTCCCGCCAGTCCATAGTCTGGCACGAAACACACGGTACACTACATAAAAGTTTATGGCAGATTGACTGGTTTACGCCGGTTTATCCCGAGACGGCTCTCCGGACCGATACCCGTCAGTTCGCCGGGGCGGCGTCTGTCGACTGCTCCTCGCCGTAGATGTCTTCGAGCAGGTGCTCGTACCGCTGTTTAATCTTCAGACGCTTCTTCTTCAGCGTCGGCGTCAGAAGGTCGTTCTCGTCGGTCCACTCCTCGGCCACCAGCCGGAACGCCCCCACCTTCTCGTGCTTCTCGAAACTCTCGTTCGCCTCGTCGATGGCCGCCTCGACCTGCTCCCGGGTGAACTCGTGAGTGCAGAGTTCCTCGTCGCTCGCGGGCAGGTCGACGCCCTCGCTGGCGGCCCGCGAGCGAACCTCGTCCACGTTCGGGACCACGAGCGCGGAGACGAACTTCTCGTCGTCCCCGGTTATCATCACCTGCTCGACGACCGGATCGTCGGAGACCTTGCTCTCGATCGGCTGTGGCGCGAGGTTCTTCCCGGTCGAGAGGACGAGCAACTGCTTCGAGCGCTCGCGGAACACGAAGTAGCCGTCCGGACGTTTCGTGACGATGTCGCCGGTCCGGAACCAGCGCTCACCGTCCCCGTCCTCGGTGAACGACGCCGCTGTCTCCGTCGGTTTGTTCCAGTAGCCGTCGGTCACCTGTGGTCCTTTGACGAGGAGTTCACCCGTCTCACCGAGGGTGTCACTGAGGTCGCCCTCCGGCACGACGGCCTTGTCTAGCCTGATGTCCGTCTCCTGGACCGCCGGGCCGATGGTCCCGACTTTGGGCTCCTCCGGCGGGTTCGCGGTCACACCCGGGGCCGTCTCGGTGAGCCCGTACGCCTCCCAGAGCGGGAGGCCCATCCCGTTGTACAGCGCCGCGAGTTCCGGCGAGATGCTCCCGCCGGCCGAGAGCATCGCTTCGACGTTCCCACCCAGCGCCTCACGGACCGTCGAGAAGACGAGTTTGTCCGCGAGCCACATCTTCGCGTCGAGGACGGCCCCGGGCGAGGATGTGTGGTGTTGCTCCCGGGCGACACCGGTCGCCCAGTTGAAGATGCGCTCTTTGAACGACGACTCCTGTGCCTGCTCCCTGATAGCGTCGTAGAGCTTCTCGAACACCCGGGGAACCGCGAGGGCGACGGTCGGCTGGAGCAACTGGAAGTCCTCTTTCAGGGTGTCGGGACTCTCCGCAAAGCCCACACAGCTCCCGACGGTGTACATGTGGAAGTGGCCCGCGTGTCGCTCGAAGACGTGCGCCAACGGGAGGAACGAGATGGTCTGTGCGTCACCGGTGTCGGGAACCCCACTGGGGCGGTTCGGCCGCGGCCCGTACCGGCGCAGCATCTGGTTCATGTTCGCCCGGAAGTTCCGGTGCGTGAGCTGGACGCCCTTGGGCTGGCCGGTCGTCCCCGACGTGTACACCAGACTCGCGAGGTCGTCGACGTCGATATCGTCTATCCAGCCCTGGTAGGTCGCCTCGTCGAACCGTCTCTTGCCCTGTTCGTACACCTCCCCGAGGGTGTAGATACCGTCTCGTTCCTCGTACTCGGGGTCGATGTCGTCCATCACCACGATGAAGCGCACGTCCAGGGCGTCGACGACCTGCTCGACCCGTTCGAGCAGGTCCTGATTCTCGACGACGACGCCGACGGCCCCCGAGTCACCGAGGAGGTACTGGACCTGGTCCGGCGAGGACGACCGGTACACCGTCGTCACCACGCCACCGGCCGCCAGCAGCGCGAAGTCGCTCTGGGCCCACTCCATCCGCGTGTCCGAGAAGATGCCCACTCGCTGGCCGTGTTGCACGCCGAGCGCCCGGAACCCAGCCGCCAGGTTCCGGACGACGTCCCCCATCTCGTCGTAGGTGAGTGTCGCGAACTCGCCGTCTGGCGCGGCGTCGACCACACCACGAGACACCAGTGAGCGGTCGTAGATGCCGCCCTTGTACTTCTGTGCGGGTTTTCCGCCGTATCGCTCGACACTCTTCTCGTAGGTCCGGGGCAGCGGTTCCATCGCGATGACGGCACCATCGAACGCCCGTTCTGCGTCCCGCCAGTCCATGATATGACACTGGATGGCACGGTGTGGGTTAAGCGTTGTAGCCGACAGGTGACAGAAAACGCGGCCGAATCAGTCCTCTTCGTACAGTTTCGCGATTTCGTCGGCGTACCGCTCCTGGATGTTGCGACGTTTCTTCTTCATCGTCGGCGTGAGCATGTCGTTCTCCTCGGTGAACTCCTCGGGCACCAGCCGGAACTGCTTGATTCGTTCGTGCTTCTCGAAGTCCCGGTTGAGGCGGTCGACTTCCTCCTGAATCGTCTCGCGGACGAACTCGTGTGCACAGAACGCCCCGGGGTTCTCGGGGAGGTCGACTCCCTCGGCGGCGGCGAGCGACCGCAGTCGCTCCGCGTTCGGGACGATGATACCCCCGATGAACTTCTCGCCGTCACCGACGACCATGCACTGTTCGACCACCTGTGACGACGCGAACGCGTCCTCGATGGGTGCCGGCGCGACGTTCTTGCCCGTCGAGAGCACGAGAAGCTGTTTCGAGCGCTCGCGGAATTCCAGGTAGTCGTCGTCGCGCTGGTGGACGATGTCGCCGGTCCGGAACCAGCGCTCGCCCTCGTCGTCCACGGTGAACGCCCGGTTCGTCTCCCCCGGCTTCTGCCAGTACCCCTGGGTCACCGTCTCGCCTTTCACGAGCAACTCGCCGACGGTTCCCGGGTCGTCCGCGAACGGCTCCTGGTCGACCGCGCTCTCGTCGACTCTCACCTCGACGCCGGGGAGCGGCGGTCCGATGGTCCCGATCTTCGGCTCCTCCGGTGGATTGACGCTGACGACCGGCGAGGTCTCGGTGAGCCCGTAGCCTTCGAGGATAGGCAGCCCCATCCCGTGGTACAGCGCACACAGTTCGGCCGAGAGTGAGCCACCGCCGCTCAGCAGGTAGTCGACGTTCCCACCGAGGGCGTCACGCACCTTCTTGAACACGAGGCGGTCCGCGACGGCCGCCTTGGCCCGGAGCGCGATACCCGGGTTCTCGGTCGTGTGGAACTCCTTGCCGACGTCGGTCGCCCACTCGAATATCTTCAGTCGCGTGTCGGACTCCGCCGCCTGCTCGCGGATGGCGTCGTATATCTTCTCGTACACTCGCGGGACGCTGGTCGCCGCCGTCGGCTTCACGAGTTCGAAGTCGGCCTGCAGGGTGTCGGGGCTCTCGGCGTACCCGACCGCCGCGCCGGACGCGAACATGATGAAGTGCCCGGCGGTTCGCTCGAAGACGTGTGCGAGCGGGAGATACGACACACTGCGTGTGTTCTCGTCGATGACCGGGGTGTCGCCCTTGTCCGGTCGCGGGCCGTACCGCTTTCGTATCTGGTTCACGTTCGCCCGGAAGTTCCCGTGCGTCAGCTGGACGCCCTTGGGCTGGCCCGTCGTGCCGGAGGTGTAGATGAGGCTCGCGAGGTCGTCCCACTCGCGCTCGTCGACCCACCCCTGGTAGGTGTCCTCGTCGAATATCTCGGCCCCGCGGTCGTGGACCTCGTTCAACGTGTAGATGTCCTCGCGGTCGTGGAAGCCCTCGATCCAGTCCATCACGACGATGAACTCCAGGTCGAGGTCGTCTTCGACCTCCAGCACACGGTTCATCGCGTCGGCGTTCTCGACCACCACGCCGTCGGCGTTCGGGTCGTCGAGCAGGTACTGGACCTGTTTCTTCGAGGAGCCGGAGTAGACGGTCGTGACGACTGCCCCGGCCGCGAGCAGTGCGAAGTCACACTGTGCCCACTCCATCCGCGTGTTCGAGAACAGCCCGACACGGTCACCGGCCTCGACGCCGATGTCCCGGAACCCGGCCGCCAGGTGGCGGACGATGGACTGCATGTCGGTGTAGCTGATGGCCCGGAACTCCTCGTCGGGCACCTCCGGAAGCACCGTCTCGGTCAGCGACCGGTGGTACACGCCACCCTTGTACAGCTGTGCCGGGCGGTCGGCGTACCGCTCGGCGGCCTCCTCGAACATCCGAGCGAGGTTCGTTCGCCCGATGACCTCGTCGTCGTAGTCCCGCTCCGCGTCCTGCCAGTTCATATCACACCCAAGCAGGGCAAAGAGAATAAAAACCTATGAACTTTCGGTCGGTTTTTCGGCGGTCGTCAGCGTCGACGGCGCGTCGAACGTCGGTTCGGAGACGTTCCGGTCCGAGAGCGCGACGTTCGGGCCCGAGACGTGTGTCCAGTTGTACTGGTGCACGTCACGGTCCGGGTGGTCGGGGCCGAGAGCGTGTGCGTCGTCGACGCCAACATTCTAACCGATACTGTTGGATTCGACGACGCTCGCTCAACGCGGAATGCTGACGGAGCGAGAACCAGTCATCCGAGAAGAATCAACAGCGGGTAGGAGGACGCATGCTAGCGAATCGAGCCGTTCAGTTCTCCTTCGTGTTCAGGTACCGTAACACGCCCCGGGCGTTCATCGCCGCCTCCGCACGCGCTTTCCGCTCACCCCACACCTCACCCATCTCGGTGTTCTCGACGAAGTACTCGACGACCGCGTCGTCGTCTTCGAGTTCCTCGCGCACCTCCCCGACGGTGGCGACCCACGCCTCCAGTTGCGCCTGGTACTCCGTGAGCCGGTCCCCGGTCGAAGCCGGGCCGAAGTGCGGGTACAACAGCGCCGACGGTGCGATGGCGCGAATCTTCTCCACGTCGTCGATTGCCTGTTCCAGGTCGAACTGCGGCGGCGGCGTCGTCTCCCGGACGCGGTCGTGGGTCGGCACGTAGATACCGGCTGCGTCGGCCACGAACACGGCGTCGTTGGTCGGGTCGTAGAAGATGTGCTGGTGGGGAGCGTGCCCGGGGGCCTCGGTCGCGTGGAGTGAGTGGTTCCCGAGCCTGATGACGTCCCCGTCAGCGAGTTCACGAATCCGCGCTTCGGAGACCGGTTTCGGCTCGGCGTACCACTCTATCTGGTCGCCGACCGCCTCCTTCGTTCCCTCCCAGAGCCGGGACGGGTCGACGAGGTGGCGCGCCCCGCGTTCGTGGACGGCGACCGTCGCGTTCGGACACGCCTCGGCGAGATAGCCCGCACCTCCGGCGTGGTCGAGGTGGACGTGGGTCGGCACGAGGTACGCCACGTCGCCAGGCGCGATGTCGAGTTCGTCGAGGGCGTCGAGGATTCGCTCGTAGTGCGTTCCGATACCGGTGTCTACGATGGCCACCTGGTCTGCGTCGAGGATGTACACCGCGCCGTACTCGCCGGTGTCGTACATCCCCGTATCGACGTAGTAGAGGTCTGTACACTCACCTATCGTAACTTCACGAAGATCGCCTGGATCCATGTGTAGAGGCGCAACCCGAACGGGGAAAAAGATTCAGTCGAGATGGCCAAGCAGTGCGTTTCGGGAGCGTGCCTGTGCCACGCCTGACCACGGTTCCGATACGGTTTTCCCGGGGCCTCGTGAAGGATTCGGCAAATGCTTGACCGCCGGTACATCCGAGAGAATCCGGAAGAGGTCCGCGAGAGCCTCACAAACCGAGGCTACGACGTGGACCTCGACGAGATTCTCGCCATGGACGAGGAGTGGCGCGAACTCAAGGCGAAAGGCGACGACCTCCGCCACGAGCGCAACACGGTGAGCCAGAAAATCGGCCAGCTGAAACAGGAGGGCAAAGACGAGAAAGCCCAGGAGGCCATCGAGCGCTCGAGCGAACTCAAAGAGAAACTCGAAGACATCGAAGACCGCGCCGACGAACTCGACGCGGAACTCGACCAGCGCCTGCTCGAGATTCCACAGGTCCCCGACGAGTCGGTCCCAGTCGGCGAAGACGAGTCGGACAACGTCGAAGAGGAACGCTGGGGCTTCGACGACCTGCGGGACCTGCCCGACGAGGTGACCCCGCACTACGACCTCGGCGAGGACCTCGACATCATCGACGAGGCCCGTGGCGCGAAGACCACCGGTGCTGGCTTCTACTTCCTCAAGGGCGACGGCGCGCGACTCGAACACGCGCTCATCCAGTTCATGCTGGACGTCCACCGCGAGCAGGACTACGTGGACGTGTTCCCGCCGGTCCCCGTCAAGTCGACCTCGATGCGCGGCACCGGCCAGCTGCCGAAGTTCAACGAGGACGCCTACCGCATCGGCGGCGACGAATTCGACGACTACGACGACGACGACCTCTGGCTCTGCCCGACCGCCGAGGTCCCGGTCACGAACATGTACCGTGACGACATCCTCCTCCGTGAGGACCTGCCACTCAAACACCAGGCCTACACGCCGAACTTCCGGCGCGAGGCCGGGGAGCACGGGACCGAAACCAGGGGAATCGTCCGCGTCCACCAGTTCAACAAGGTCGAACTCGTCAACTTCGTCGAACCCGAAGACAGCTACGACCGCCTCGAAGAACTGGTCGAGGAGGCCGCCGAAGTGCTCGAACGCCTCGGCCTGCCCTACCGCGTGCTGAACCTCTGCACCGGCGACCTCACCTTCGCAAGCGCGAAGACGTACGACCTCGAAGTGTGGGCCCCCGGTACCGAGAGCGACGACGCGCCAGCGGGACTCGGTGGGCGCTGGCTCGAAGTGTCGAGCGCGTCGAACTTCGAGGACTTCCAGGCTCGTCGCGCCGGCATCCGCTTCCGCCGCGAGCACCACGAGAGCGCGGAGTACCTCCACACGCTCAACGCGTCGGGCACCGCCGTCGGCCGCGTGATGGTCGCCATCCTCGAGTACTACCAGAACGAGGACGGCACCGTCACCGTCCCCGAGGCCCTGCGCCCGTACATGGGCGGCACCGAGGTCATCGAGGGCCACGAGCCGGTCGGCGAGAGCGCCCTCGGCACGGGCGAGTAACACCGACCGCTCCGGGCAGGGACTCCACAGAAAGTTGATTCGGCGTGAGACCGAACTCGAAGACGATGGTCCTCGCACTCGACACCCTGTCTCCCCTCTTCGTCGGGGGAATCGGCGCCCCGGAGCTCGTCATCATCCTGCTCGTCTTCGGCGTCCCCGCCGTCCTCGTCCTCCTCGCCGCCGGTATCGGTCGGGAACTCCTGGGCGGTGACGACGGAGACCCCGCGCTCGAAACCCTTCGCGAGGAGTACGCCCGCGGCGACATCGACCGTGCAGAGTACGAGGAGCGCCGGGACGTCCTCGTCGGCGAGGACCGAGACTGAACAGCGGCTATCGACGGGTCCGACACCCCGTCCGAGTACAATATTGTCAAGGCCGCTCATTTTTGTCCCGGACGCCGCTACCGCCGACAGACCCATGACGGACCACATCTCACCCGAGCAGTTCCGCGACCTGCAGGACTCAGCGAACTCCTACGCCCTCATCGACACCCGCGGCGAGGAGAGCTACGAGTCGTGGCACGTCCCCGGCGCGGTGAACCACCCCTTCGGCCCGTCGGACGACCTGGACGAGCCCGAACGGCGGGAACTCGACCGGAAGACGACGGACACCGACACCGCGGTCACCATCTGTGCGAAAGGGGTCACCTCCGAGGACCTCGCCGAGGCGCTCGACGATTGGGGCGCGTTCGAGGACGTGTACGTGGTCGAAGACGGCATGCGCGGCTGGAGCCAGGTGTACGACGTCGCGCCGGTCCGGACCGGCGACCCAGAGATATACCAGGTCCAGCGCCGCGCGAAGGGCTGTCTCGGCTACGTCGTCGGGTCCGGTGGCGAGGCGGCGGTCGTCGACCCCACACGGAACACCGACGTCTTCCGGACCGTCGCCGAGAACGCGGGGCTGGACGTCACCCACGTCCTCGACACCCACGTGCACGCCGACCACCTCTCTGGCGGCCGCGACCTCTCGGACGACCTCGGCGTCCCGTACCACCTCGGAGCGGCGGCCACCGAGCGCAGCGTCGAGTACGAGTACGAGCCGCTCGAACACGGCGACACCGTCACCGTCGGTTCCACGACCATCGAGGCGCTTCACACGCCCGGCCACACCTCCGAGATGCAAAGTTACCTGGTCGACGACGAGGCGGTCCTGACCGCCGACACCCTGTTCGTCGATTCGACCGGCCGGACCGAACTGGAGTTCGACGAGGACGCTGGCAGAGAGGGTGCGCGACAGCTCTACGAGTCGCTCTCGGAGGTGCTCCTCACCCTGCCCGACGACGTCACCGTCCTTCCCGGGCACGTCACGGTCGAGGACGACGGGACCTTCGCCACTGGCACGCCAGGTGAACCGATATCCACGACCATCGGCGCGGCGAAGGCCGCCATCGACGTGCTCGACGTGGACGAGGAGACGTTCGTCACACAGCACGTCGAGAACCTGCCCGAGAAGCCACCGAACTACGAGACCGTCATCGACGTGAACCGCGGGAAGGACACGGTCGACGAGGAAGAACGAGAGGTCGACCTCGAACTCGGCCCCAACAACTGCTCTGCCTGACGCGGCAGGTGCCCGGAGGCACGCGACTAGTTGGTGTACGTCCGCAGGGTGGCGATCTCGCCGTCAGCCACTTCGAACACGTCCACGAACCGGACCAGTACCTCGCCGTCGTCCGTCACCACCCGACCGCGGACCGCCGTCTCCCTCCCGTTCGAAGAGACGTTCTCGTTCCGGTAGACCGCGTCGACGACGTGGGTCGTGTCGGTCCGCGGCCGGTCCTCGCGCACGAACCGGACGAACGCCTCACGGCCCTCGAAGGTGCGGTCGGGGCGGTGCTGGACGAACTCGGGTGAGAGCACCGACCGGAGCGACTCGTACGCGCCGTCGTCCAGGGCGCGATAGTACGTCACGACGGGCTCGGCGAAGTCCATGGTCGCGCGTTCGGCCCGATGGTAGAAAGGTCCGTCGCGCTCACTCCCGGCCCGGAAAGAGCGACCCCGGCTTCCGCAGTTCGTCACCGGTGCTGGCGCGTTCGTGGTGGCGCTCCGCGTCGGACTGGTACTCGGCCGCGAGCTCCGCTTCGCCCGCGTCGAAGTGCTCGGCCGACCGCGCGTACCACTTCGCCGCCCGCCGGTAGTCGTCGCTCCGGGTCCGTGCGTCCTCGGCCGCCGCCTCCACCTCGTCGGACTCGGAGAACCGCTTCGCAGAGCGGAAGCTCTCCGCTGCCGCGTCGAAGTACGCGACCGCCTCGTCGAACTGCTCGACCGCTCCCTCCCACGCCGCCATCTCGTACACGGACCACGCCGTCTCGAACCGGTCGTGGCCGCCGCCGTAGTGTTCGAACCCGCGGGCGTAGCGCTGGATGGCGGTTCTGTCGTCTCGCACGTCGTCGAGCGCTGCACGGACTTCCCCGAGCTCGGGGACGACCCGCTGGTCTTCGGTCGTCCACGTGTACCGGATTCGCTGGCGGTCGTCGATGACGAACACCGAGCGCTGGGCGATGTTGCGATGACCACGCCAGTCTGCCATGCAGACGCCGTACTCCGTCGCGACCTCGCCGATAGAATCCGACAGCAGCGGGTAGGTGATGTTGTTCGTTTCGGCGAACCGCCGGTGGCTGAACACGGAGTCACCGGAGATGCCGAACAGGGTCACGTCAGCGTCGAGGTTCAGGAGGTCGAAGTCCTGCATCGTACAGAGTGACGTCGTACACGTCGGACTGAAGTCGGCGGGGTAGAACGCGAGGACGACGACGTCCTCGCGAAGCGCCTCCGACAGCGAGAACTCACCGATCTCACCGTTTTCCACGCCGGGGAGGGCGAAGTCCGGTGCGTGCGAACCAACCGAGAGCATGCAATTGCCTTGCACCCCTCCCACCTTAGCTCTGGTCGCCAGCGCAGGCCGTGTCCACTCCGGCCAGAACGACAGAACAGTTACAGGAACCGGCTTCAGGGAACGGTTTTCCGACCCGCGGCCGAACCACGAGCCATGGCAACATCCGACGATTCGTTCGTCCCGGTCGCATCACTCGCCGAACTGGAGGCAGACGGGCGAAAACTCGTGACCCCCGGTGGACACGCCATCGCGGTGTTCCACCACGAAGGCGAGGTCCGCGCGGTCGACAACCGGTGTCCGCACATGGGCTTCCCACTCGCCGACGGGACCGTCGACGAGGGCGTCCTCACCTGCCACTGGCACCACGCCCGCTTCGAACTCTCGTGTGGCGATACGTTCGACCCCTGGGCCGACGACGTGCAGACGTACCCGGTCGAAGTACGCGATGGCGAGGTGTTCGTGGACCTGGACCCGCCGCTGGATGTGGACCCCGCAGACCACTGGGCGAGCAGGCTCGACACGGGGCTCGAAGAGAACCTGCGGCTGGTCGTCGCCAAGGCCACCATCGGCCTGCTGAACGAGCAAATCGACCCCGTCGACCCGCTCACACAGGGCGTTCGATTCGGGACGCGATACCGCGAGCAGGGCTGGTCGTCCGGCCTGACCATCCTCGCTGCCATGGCGAACGTCATCCCCGAACTCGACGACGAGGACCAGAAGCGTGCGCTCTACACCGGTCTTCGCCACGTCGCCTCGGACTGCGCCGGGCAGGCCCCGAACTTCGACCAGCCATCGTTCTCCACGCGGGAGGTCACCCCCGAACGCCTCGAATCGTGGTTCCGCGAGAACGTCGAGGTCCGCGACGCCGACGGGGCCGAGCGCGTGCTCCGGACCGCGGTGGCGACCTGCGACCGTGAGCAGGTCGAGACGATGCTGTTCGCCGCCGCGACCGACCATCGCTACCTCGATTCGGGGCACTCGTTCGACTTCGTCAACAAGGCCATCGAGACGCTCGAGCACATCGGCTGGGATGGCGCGGACGACACGCTCGCGAGCCTCGTCGAGCGCCTGACCGACGCCCAGCGCAGCGAGGAGCTCTCCTCGTGGCGACAGCCGGTCGACCTCGCCGGCTTGCTGGACGACGCGTTCGCCGACCTCGACGACCTGGCCGCCCGCGGCGAGGGCGAGTCCTGGACCGAACCCGAGGACTTCCAGGACACCCTGCTGTCTGACGACCCCCACGCCATCGTCGATGCGCTGTGCGAGGCCATCGAGAACGGCGCGACGACCGAGAACCTGGCACACTCCGTGGCGCACGCCGCCGCGACTCGTGTCGCCCGGTTCGGCACCGCCAACGAGTTCTCCGACTGGAACACGGTGCATCACACGTTCACCTACGCGAACGCGGTCCACCAGGCGACCCGTCGGGTGGACGCGACCGAACTCTACCGCGGCGTCTTCGACGCCGCCGTGAACGTCTACCTGGACCGCTTCCTGAACACGCCCCCGGCACCGATTCCCGACCCCGACAGCAGCGACCGCGACCCGGACGCGGTGCTCGACGACCTCCGCGAGACGTTCGACGAGGAAGGGCAGGTGAACGAGGCAGGAAGACTCGTCGGGGAGTTCGTCGACTGCGGCGGCGACCCCGCCGAGTTGAAGCGGACGCTCGGGCACTGTCTGCTGCGCGAAGACGCCGGTTTCCATACCCTGCAGGCACTGGAAGCAGGCTTCCGGCAGTTCGACCTCGCGACCGACGCGCACAGGAAGCGGGTCGCGATGGTCGCGGTCGCCCGGTACATGGCGGCGCACTTCCCCACGCGGCGCGAGGCCGAACAGACCTTCAGCATCGCGTCGCGACTGCTCCGCGGGGAGGCGGTCCACGAGGCGGAATGACAGCGTCCCGGTAGCCCGACTCCGGACGACAGACCCCTGACGCGGCGTTTTTCACCTCGCGGCTCCTGCATCCGCACATGCTTCGCTTCGAAGTCCACGGTGTCTACGGCGGCTGGGAGGCCGCCGTGACGGGGCCCTCCGACCACGTCGAGTTCGGCGTCGAACAGGCGGGCACGCCCGTGTTACACACCTACGGCTCCATGCACTCCCTGCTCCGGCTGTACGACCTCGCCCGGCTGGAACAGCCCCGTCACCCGCGGTTTCTCGGCTACGACGTGCACGAGGGGCCGAACGGTATCACCCTCGACTTCCAGGCGGCCCGGGTCGAGACGACGTACCCGGAGCTCCGGGAGGCGATGGAACCGTTCCTCGCCGAGGTATTCGAGAAACTCGACGGGCAGACTGTCGGCGACCGCGACGACCACATCGACACCATCCTCGACCGTGACGAAGTGCTGGTCGACCTGCACGAGCTCCGCGACCGACTCGGGTAGCGAGGCGCTTTTCTCTCTCGACCGGGAACCGTCCCGCGTGAACCTCCACGTCCGCTACGAGGGTGACGACGACCCGAAAAAGTGCACGGCGCGAAAGCTCGCGCGGTTCGACCTCGCCGAGTTGCACCGCTCGAACCGCGCAACCCCGTACGGCGTCGTCCTCAACCCCCACGCGGAGCAGGCGCTCTCGCCAGCGGACGCGGACGCCTCGAACCTCGTCGCGCTGGACTGCTCGTGGGAGACCGCCGAGGCCGCGATGTTCGAGATGCCCGGCGAGCACCGGGCGCTCCCGTTCCTCGTCGCGGCGAACCCCGTGAACTACGGCCGCCCGTTCAAGCTGACGACGGTCGAGGCGCTGGCGGCGGCGCTGTGCATCCTCGGCGAGCGCGACCACGCCGAAGAGATTCTCGCGAAGTTCCGGTGGGGCGAGACCTTCCTGACGCTGAACGAGGAGCCGCTGCGGCGCTACAGCGAGTGCGCAGATTCGACCGAGGTTGTCGCGGTGCAGGACGACTATCTCGCGGACGAAGACGACGAAGAGTGAACGAGAGAACGGTCGCTGTCGGACCTGACTAGCGAACAGACGGCACGATGCCCGGTGTAGGCACGCGAGTGGGTGCCGTGCGACCGCTGTCACTCGCGCGGTGGGTCGTCAGTGCATGGCGAGTCTGGGCCCGCCATCGTACTTGAATCGTCGTGCAGGCGTCGATGTCGGGCCTCGAAAGACGACGAGCCGACTCGGAAACGCTTTTATCCGCACCCACGTGAAATCACGATATGGCTAAATTCGACGCTGCGGTCGACCGGACGCTCGAGAAGATGATCTGCATGCGATGCAACGCACGGAACGCAAAGCGCGCCGAGAAGTGCCGCAAGTGCGGCTACGCGAAGCTCCGCCCGAAGGCGAAAGAAAAGCGCGCCGCGTAAGCGTCCTTTCTCTCCGATTCGTTCTCCTTTCCAGCGACGGCTTCGTCTCGCGGGGCGCGGTCAGTGCTCGGACGGCCGTCGCTCACTCGTCGGGGTACTTCGGTTCGCGCCGTTCGGCCCGCACGAGTGCCGTCTCGACCACGTCGCGGACGTCACCGTGGAACTCGCCGCCGTGGCCGGCGTACATGTGCTCGACCGAGTCGGGGAGCCGGTCGAGCAGGTCCTTGATGCTCTCGATGAGTCGCTCGCGTGACTGGCCGGCCATGTCGGTCCGGCCGAAGCTCCCGTAGTCGAAGGCGGCGTCGTCGTGGACCACCACGTCGCCCGAGAACAGCGTCGACTCGCTGACGTAGGCGACGTGGTCGGCAGCGTGGCCGGGCGTGTAGACGACCTCGAAGGTCTCGTCACCGATCTTCACGAAGTCCCCGTCGTCCAGTTCGTGGGTCCGCCGGGGATGCTGGGCGTAGGCGTAACAGTCACACGAGAACTCGTCGAGGACGGCGTCGAGTTGGGCGACGTGGTCGCCGTGCTGGTGGGTGAGTACCACCTGGTCGAGGTGGTCCGTGTGGTCACGGACGACGTCGACCACACCCTCCATCGCCCCTGCGTCGACGAGTGTCGTGCGCTCGCCGGTGACGAGGTAGACGTTGCAGGTGAACACGTCCGCATCGGCCGTCACGTGAGTCACGTTCATGTTCGGAGCCTCGCGGGCACGCCGGAAAACGATGACGGGGCAGGCAATGCGGGTCGGACCGCAGAATGGGTTGGTATTCCAAGGCAAGGCCGTGATTTTTTTGAGTCCTTACCGATTATACACGAACGCATGGGCTTCGGGAGCTACGACGAATCGGAACAGGAGAACCAGAGCATCGACACAGACCTCGACGAGAACGAGTCAGTAAACACACGAGAATCGAACCACGAAGGCAGCATCGAGTTCGAGAACGGCGCGTCGAACGACGAACTTATCGACCGGTTGAAAGACATCAAATCCACGGAGTAGTCACGCGTGAAGCCCGGAGTGCGGGCGGTGGGTGTCGCAGAGTCGTTCCGGGAAGACGAGAGCACACTCGCGGGTGTCGTGGTCAGAGCGAATCGCGTGGTAGACGGCTTCTCTTTTGGGACCTGTACCGTCGGCGGGAGCGACGTGACCAGCGCGGTCGAGAGGCTGTACGACCGTCTGGGCCGTGAGGACGTCCAGTTCGTACTCGTCTCTGGCATCGCGCTGGCGTGGTACAACGTCCTCGACATGCACCAGCTTTCAGCGGCCGTCGACCGGCCCGTCGTCTCCGTGACCTACGAGGACAGTGACGGACTGGACGACGCCATCCGCGAGGCGTTCGAAGGCGATGCACGGGACGAGCGGTTAGCGACCTACCGTGCACAACCCGCGAGAACCCCAGTCGGTGTCAACGGTGAGACGGTGTACGTCCGGGCGGTCGGCGTGAGCACAGCCGAGGCGCGCGACGTGGTTCGGGCGTTCACCCCCGAGGGCGGCCGACCCGAACCGCTCCGTGTGGCCCGAATGGCCGCCCGCGCAGGGGACGCGCTCCGCAGGGATTAGGTACACCCGGTGCGCCCGTCCCGACATGGAGAACGACGACAGCCTCGAGAACATGGACGGGCTCGAGGTCACGGCCTGCGAGCGCTGTCCCGAACTCTGCGAGTCCCGCAGTCGCATCGTCAACGGCGTCGGGCCGGCCGACGCCGACGTGCTCTTTCTCGGCGAAGCGCCCGGCGCACGGGAGGACGAACAGGGCGAACCGTTCGTCGGCCGCTCCGGCGACGTGTTGACGGAGGTGCTCCGGAACGTCGGCCTCGACCGCGAGACGGTCCGCATCACGAACTGTGTCCGCTGTCGGCCGCCGGACAACCGGAACCCGCGCAAGGAGGAACTGGCGAACTGTCGCGGCTACCTCGAACGCGAGATAGCCCTCGTGAATCCCGAGGTCATCGTGACGCTGGGGAAGGTCCCCGCAGAACACCTGCTCGACCGGTCTGTCGCCGTGACGAAGGAGACCGGCAGCGTCGAAGAGGTCCGCATCGCGGGTGAGCCCCGACGCGTCATGCTCTGTTTGCATCCCGCGGCGACGCTGTACGACCGGAGCCAGCGCGACCCGTTCGAGGAGACCCTCGCAGAAGCCGCGTCGCTGGCCGGCGTTCGGGGAGATGGTGGAGAAAGTGGCCAGTCGCGGTTGGGCGACTTCTAGGCGCTTCGACCCAGCCACTTGTCGCCGTCGAGCAGCCCGCGGACCTTCTCGAAGAAGCCCTCGGAGGTCTCCTCGTCCGGGCGCAAGCGGGACCGGAGCCGCGAGGAGAACAGTTCGACGGAGATGACGATGACGATGACCATGAAGATGCCAGCCGCCGCGTGACGGAACGCGAGCTGGGCGAGCTGGCCCTTGATGAACTGGCCGAGGCCACCGGCACCGACGACACCGAGCGAGATGGCGATACGGACGTTTATCTCGAGGATGTACAGCGCCCAGGCGATGAAGGAGGAGAACACCTGGCTCAGCATCCCGAAGGTGATGACCTGTGAGCGGTCCGCACCCGTCGAGGAGATGGCCTCGATGGGGCCGTCTTCGACCTCTTCGAGTTCGTCGGTGAACAGGCGACCCATGTTCCCGATGGTGTCGGTCGCGATGGCGAACATCGCCGACAGCGGCGTCGGCCCGAACACCGGGATGTAGAACAGCACCCAGACGATGGCCGGGATGGCCCGGATGGTGCTCATCGTGCCGCGGAAGATGAAGTTGAACGGGAACGGCGTCACGCGCTCGGAACCCATCACACCGAACAGGAGCGCGAGGGGGAAGCCGACGACGGTCCCGGTCGCGCCGACGACGATGGTGACGACGCTCGCGCCGACGATGGAGGTCGCCTGGTCACGCTGGAGGACGGCCTCGACGAGCGAGCCCGGGTTGGTCAGGCTGCTGAACAGCGCGTCCCAGCCGTGGAGACCCAGGTCCTGGGAGTGAAGCGTAAAGAAGTAGAAGTCCGGACTGAGGAACTCCAGCAGGTTCGAGACGAACACGGGTCCCTGTCGGACCACCGCGGCGAGGGTGAAATCGAGGTAGACGAGTCCTGCACCCGAGAAGGCGAGAACGGCGAGCAGTAGCCCGGCGTACAGGCCACGGCGGATGAGCTGCTGGCGCTCGATGTGGTCGAGACGTTCCGAGATGCGCGGGTCCGTATCGGAGACGGTCCCGCCGTCGGTCGCGGCCCTGTCGTCGCTCATTGGGCCACCTCCTCCGCCGTCGCCGCGGACATCTCCTCGCCGTCGGAGTAGTAGATGTCGTCGACGATGTCCATCGTGAGGTCCTCCTTCCCGCCGTCGAAGACCTTCTTGCCGTCGCGCAGGCCGATGTAGCGCTCACCGAACTCGCGTGCGAGGCCGACCTGGTGGAGGCTCGCGATGGTCGTCAGGTTGCGTTCGTCGGCCGCACGTCGCATGTAGCCCATGACCTCCTCCGCCGCTTTGGGGTCGAGGCTGGCGACAGGTTCGTCGGCCAGCAGTAACGAGGGCTGCTGGACGAGTGCACGGGCGATGCCGACGCGCTGTTTCTGGCCGCCAGACATCGAGCCGGCGCGCTGGTTCGCCTCGTCGAGCAGGCCGACCGTGTCGAGTGCTTCGAGCGCGGTGACCTTGTCCGGGCGGTCGTACCGCGTCAGGAGGCTCCCGAGGAAACTCTCCCGAGAGAGGGCGCCAGTGAGTGCGTTCTTGTACGCGCTCATCGCCTCGACGAGGTAGTGCATCTGGAACACCATGCCGATGTCACTCCGCCGACCGGTGACCTTCGAGTCGCCGATGTACACGCCGCCCTCGGTCGGCTCCGCGAGTCCGTTGAGGAGCCGGAGGAGCGTCGACTTCCCGGCCCCCGAAGGGCCGAGCAGGACGACGAACTCCCCGTCGGGTATCGTGAACGACACGTCGTCTAGCGCGACTGTGTCGCCGTATCGTTTCGTGAGATTCTCCACCTGTATCGCTGTCATTACCAAATAATTCGTGAAGGAAGGTTAGTTTGTTTCGGACTCGAGTCGTTGGAAACCGACCGATTATGCCGAGTCGAGCAGGTCGGTGCTCAGGTTGAGCTTGTTGGCGACGTCGATGACAGGCTGGTAGGTCTCGAGGTCTGCCGGGCGGACGCCGTCGAACCAGAGGTCGTCCTCGACGACGCCTTCCTTGTCGGCGTCGGTCTCGGAGTTGGGCTTGCCGTTCGCGCCGAGGTAGGCCGACTCCGGCGCGTCCTTGAGCGCGTTGACGAGGTCCTCCTTCTCGGAGTCCGAGAGGTCGGGGCTGACGATCATCGGGGCACGCGGGATACCCTTGCCGTACTTCTTCTTGTAGTCGACGACGGGGCGAACGCCCTCTGCGTAGCCGTCGTCACCCTGCGTGATGAACTTGCCAACACCGGCGGCTTCGACCTGACCGTCCTGCAGCGCCTTGAACGCCTCGGCGTGGCCGGACCAGGTACCGGTGAAGTCTGCACCGTTGTCGCTGACGGGGGCCTCGCCGATCTTGAGGCCGGCGTCTTTCAGCATGTACAGCGGGTAGAGCGAGCCACTGGCGGAGGTCATGTCCGCGAAGGCGATTCGCTTGCCCTTGAGGTCGGTGAGCGACTCGATGTCGCTGTCCTCGCGCGTGACGATGACGCTGGTGTAGTCCCAGGAGCCGTAGGCGTGACGCTGGAGCGCGATCTCGGCCTTGTCGGCTTTGACACCGAGTGCGGCGGCGAACGGGCCGGTCTCGGCGATGTCTGCGGAGCCACTGCCCAGGCCCTGCAGAACTGCGCTGTAGTCTGCGGCGTACTGGAGTTCGACGTCCGCGGTGTCGCCGAGTTCCTCGCTGATGTAGTCCCGCATCGGGCCGTACTGTTTCTTCATGTAGTTCTGCGGCTCGGACGGGGACATCATGAACTGGACCGTGCCGTCACCGTATGCCTGTTCACCGAACGAACCGAGGCACCCTGCTGTTCCTGTGAGGGCCGCTGCCCCTGCCACACCTGCTGCCTTGAGGAAATCGCGTCGACTTTCCATAGCGAATCAATTCATAGTTCTTGATGTCGACCTTAAAAGTTCCTAATCTGTCTACGTGCGACTATGTAGATTACATTAGTAACTATCTGAAGTAAAAAACAAAAATAACCCCTGAAAATAAAATAGCGGTTCGGAATTAACTGTAGGGTCCGAACAGCCCGAACGAGGTGTCGAACGAACTCGTGGTCGGCACCGAGTCGTCACCGTTCAGGTTGTTGGAACTATCTCGCACGCCGCCCCCGAGCCGGAGGTCGGTTCCGAGCGCGCCTGCGAGGTCGTTGAGGTCGGTCGGGTCGCCGTTCGACGCACCCATCAGTGCGACCGCGCCACCGCCTGCAACGAAGTCGGAGAGCGCCGTCTTCTCGGCGCTCGTGAACGTGCTCGAAGGTGTCGTTACGACTACTGCTCGCACACCCGAGAGGTCCGCGGTCGCGAGGTCGTTCCGCTGCTCGAAGGCGATGTCCTGCCCCTCCAGATACCGCTGGTAGTACGCCGCGTCCTCGTTCGAGAGGGCAGCGTCGGACGCGAACTGCCCGTGCCCGCCGTCGATGACGATGCTGCCGGTCTTCGTCGTGAGCGAGTCGACGAGGTTCGTGAGGAACGGGTAGTTGCCGTACTGCGAGGTGTCGACGGGGTAGCCCTCCTCGGACTCGTAGCTCTCGTCGATGGTGAGGCCGCCGACCATGGCCACACTGGCACCCGAGTCGACGCCCACCAGAGGCGTCGCGCCGGACTGGTCGTACACCGGGGCACGCGAGTCCGCGAGCGCACCCGAACTGGTCTCGACCTCGGCCGCCTTCGGGAAGAACAGCTCCGAGTAGCTGCCGTCGCGAATCTCCGACGAGGCGTTCGGGTCGCTGTTGGCCCAGAGACCGGTCCCGTTCGCCCGGGCGGTCGCCTCGGCGTTCCGGAACTCGTCGTGCTTCGTGAGCGTGGACCCGTAGACGCGGGCGTACCCCTGCTCGACGAGTTCCCGGTTGTACAGCGTGTCGCGGCTGCCGTCTCCGGTCCTGTCGTACTTGACGTAGGCGAGGAGCCGGCCGAACGGGTCGGTCTGGCCCTCGTTGTCGTCGTAGAAGATTTCGACGGTGTCGCCCACGTCGAACGCCTGTTTCGAGAAGTCCGTCGCGTTCGCGCCCCACGTCGCGAGGTAGTCGTAGGACTCGATGCCCTCCCACTCGGGCGGGCGTTCGGCGGAGCGGTTGCTCGCCTTCTCGGGCGTGTCGATACCGAGGACGCGGATGCTCTCGACGCTCCCGTCGGGCATCGTCACGTCGAACGTGTCCCCGTCGGAGAGGCTCTCGATGGTCACCGTCGTGGTGTCGGGCGAGCCGCCGCCGTCGCCGCCCGAGCCGCCGCCGTCACCGCCGCCGCCGCCCGAACTCCCGTCGAAGTAGCCGAAGCCGCTCTCGAACACCGTGGTCGTCGGCTCGTAGGACGCACCGGCGTTGTTCGTCGAGTCGGTGACCTCGTCGTCGTTGAACTGGAAGGAGACGCCGAGCCGAGACGTGATGTCGTTGAGGTGGGTCGTCTCGTCGTAGTCGTTGTAGTCGGACTGGTCGTGCAGGAACAGCACGCCGCCGTCGGAGACGAACTGTGCGAGCTTGTCGAGTTCGCCGGACGAGAGCGCGTCGCTCGGCGACGTGATGACCGCCGCGTCGGCTCCCGAAAGGTCGTTGTGCAGGTTGTCCGACGGTTGGACGTCGTAGCCTGCGCTCTCGGCGGCGGATTCGAACGCCGAGAACTTCGAGAGGTCGTAGTACTGCCCGTTGCTCTCGTCCCAGATGACGGTACCAGACCCGCCCAGTTCCTCGTCCCAGACGTTGAGGACGAACTGTTCGTTGTCGTAGGTTCCGTCGAGATTCGCGTCGTCCACGAGGACGGACCCGAACGCCACGACGCCGTTCTCGGACGCGACGAGGGGAATCTGTCGCCAGTCCCAGTAGACGAACGCGTCGTTCGCGTAATCCGCGTCGTCGTTGGTCGCACTGTCCTCGGCCCACACCGGAACGACGGTGCTGTCGGTCAGCGGTCCGCCGTCTGCGCCGTACAGACTGCAGGTGGAGTGGAACCGAAGTGCTGTTACGCTCGACGTGAGGGTGCCATGCCCGGTTCGTGCCGCCGCGGTTCCGCCAACCGCAGACGCGGCGAGAAGTTCTATGAAGCGTCGTCGACGCATCGGTTTAGCGGTACAGACAAATGCAATTTAAATCTAACTATTATTAATCCATAGTCTAATTTCTTCTAAGTAGTTGTTGGAAATGGCGATTGGAAAGGAAACCGACTTGCCGCCGTGGCGACGAGGGAGAGACATGAGTCAACAGTCCGTCACCGACGAGCGCGAGACGCTCGCCTCGGTCGTCGTCGTGGACTACGGTCTCGGGAACCTCCGCAGCGTCACGCGCGGCCTCGAACGCGCCGGCGCACACGTGGAGATATCCGACGACCCCGAGGACTTCGCCGCCGCCGACGGCGTCGTCCTCCCCGGCGTGGGCGCGTTCGGTGAAGGTATGGAGAACGCCGAATCCGTCCGGGACGAACTCGTTGCGGTCGCAGAGCGTGGCCAGCCCCTGTTCGGTATCTGCCTCGGGATGCAGATGCTCCTGACCAGCAGCGAAGAGGCCGAACGCGAGGGCCAGGGCGACGTCCGCGGCCTCGACCTGATTCCGGGGACGAACCTCCGGTTCGCGGAGGGACAGAAGGTCCCGCACATGGGCTGGAACGACCTCGACGTCCAGCGCGAGCACCCCCTGGTCGAGGGAATCGACGGGGAGTACGCCTACTTCGTCCACTCCTACTACGCGGCTCCCGACGACGAGCACGCCACCGTCGCGACGACAGAGTACGGCGTCGAGTTCCCCTCCATCGTCGCCAACGAAGACGGCAACGTCTTCGGCACGCAGTTCCACCCCGAGAAGAGCGGCGAGACCGGCTTACAGATTCTGCGGAACTTCGTCGGTATCTGCGCGGAGCAGTAGTCCACAGCTCGTTTTCCACCAAACCTTCACAGCAGCAGGCCGTACCCCACGACGAGTGTCCCGAACGCCGCGAGTGGGAAGCTCAACAGACCGACGGAACCGGCCTCACCGCTGAACGTGGCGAGGAACGTGCCAAAGAGCGTCATCTGAAGGCCGAGCGCGACGATCTTCGCGGGATGGGACAGGGAGGTCATCGGTCACGGTTCCAGTGGACGACATAAATAAGCGAGGGCGGCTGACCCGCCCTCACAGCACCGCCAGCAGTTTCGAGATCCCAGTCGCCAGCAACACCAGACCCACGGCCGCGGTCACGATGGCGATGCCCTCGGGGCCGTGCGCGCCGAGCGGCGTTTTGGCCCAGTCGCGGTGGTGGTCCCCGGTGGCGATGGAGAGGCCGATGACCCCGAGCAACACCGCGGCCGCCAGTTGCGAGACGGCGAACAGGAGCGTCCCGTCCCCCGCCACCAGCGTCGCAATCGCCAGCAGGAGGTTCCCGGCTGCTGCCAGCAACAAGGCCCCGCCGAGGTGTCGGAACTGGTCCATGGGCGTGGCTACGAACAGGAGGTACAAAAACGTCCGACCAGCGGCGACACGGCCCAGCCAGGCAGTTAGAGGAACTCCCGGACTTCAGAGTACCACATGTCGTGGTGGTCGACCGCGTCCACCCGCTCGGCGATGGCGACCGCGAGGGCGTGCCAGCACTGCTCGGTCGGGTCGTCCGGGTCGAGGTTGTACTCGGCGTCCTTGCAGTTGCAGCCACCGGCCTCGACGATGTACTCGTCCTCGTAGCCGACGACGACGGTAAAATCGCGATACTGCTTCACGCGGCGTTCCGAGACGGCCTCGATGGCGTGGTGGCCCCGATCGCCGTGGACCCGCATGATGCGTTTGACAGCGTCGGGCGTCAGGCTACCGGCCTCCTCCAGCAGGCGTTGCCACTCGGCAACTGCCTCCTCGTCGGTCACAGCGACCACCCGGCAGTGAACACCCGAATCACTCGCGGACGTACGGACGGCCCCGTGAAAACACGTTCGACTGTTCACTCACCTCACTCTTACTCACGGCCGGGGGCTAGCCCGTGGTCGTGTTCGTCCTCGTCTACCTCCTGCTCGGCGTCCACGGCAGTGGTGAGGTCGTCCAGGTCGTCGACGACCGGCACCAGTCGCTCGATGGCACCCTGAGCGGCGAGGACGTGGGCCTTCCCGTCACCGTCGCGTCCAGCGGCCATCCGCAGGTGACTCCGGGCGATGCCGAGTCCCGGGTACAGCTCTTCTTCGAGCAGGTCGTTCGCGTCCGCCAGTTGGTCGAGGGCCACCTCGAGGTCGCGTCTGGTCGTCTCGAGTTCGGTCACGTCGTCGAACATGACGACGACGTACTCCAGTTCCCCGTCGGGGCCGGTCAGCGGGGCAGCGTTGACCTTGCAATCGAAGCACTCGCCGTCACCACGGGTGACGACCATCTGCTCGCCGACGACCTTCTCCCCGGCTTCGAGGACCCGGTACGTCGGGTGTCGCTCGAGGGGGTACCGTTCGCCCTCGGCCGTGAGCAGTCCCCAGCACGGGTCGTCGTACGTCTGGCCGACGATATCGTCCACGTGCATCCTGAGCAACGTCCCCGCCCGGTCGTTCGCCCGGACGATGACCCGGTCGGGGTTCACCAGGACGATGCCGACCGGACTGGTCTCGAACAGTCGGTCCATCAGGAGCCGCTCCTGTTGCAGGGACGCGTCACGTTCGCGCTCCTCGGTGAGGTCGCGGACGACACAGACGTGTCCACCGTCCTCCAAGAGCGCGACCGACACGGATTCGGGGAACAGCGTGCCGTCGGCCCGTCTGCCGACCGCCTCGCCGTGCCAGGAGCCGGTCTCTTCCATCTCGGGGAGTATCTCTCGCTCGAACCGTTCGACCTCGGGCTCCTCGTACAGTATCCCCCAGTGGTTCCCGACGAGGTCGTCGGGTTCCATCCCGTACGCTTCCGCGTACGCCTGGTTCAGGTACGTGTAGTGACCGTCCGCGCCGAGGATGGCGATACCCTCGTTCGCCGTCTCGATGGCGTGCAACCGCCGGGCGAGCATTCGCTCGGTGCGATAGCGGGCGACGAGGTTCTGGATACGGTTGACCAGCAGGGTGTACTGGTCGGTCCCGCGGCCCTTCTGGATGTAGTCGGAGACACCTTCGGAGATGGCCTGGCTGGCGATCTCCTCCGACCCTTTCCCCGTGAACAGGATGAACGGGAGGTCCGCGTCTACCTCGCGCACCTTCGCGAGCAGGGCCAGCCCGTCCATGCCCGGCATGTCGTAGTCACTGACGACACAATCGACACCCTCCTCGACCAGTTCAAGGGCTTCGCTACCCGAGGTAACGGCCGTCACCTCGAACCCGTCTGCCATCCGTTCCAGAAAGGTCGCCGAAACCTCCCCGAACGAGGGCTCGTCGTCGACGTGAACGACCGAGATTCGACGTGTTTCTCCGCCGCCACTCGACGACATCTCGTACGTAAGGGGAGGATTCCGAATTGGATAAAGAGTACGCTCACTCGTTTCGAGCGGTTTAACGGCTTCCCTCGGTGAGTGAGAGGTATGGACGTCACGGAGGGGCAGGTCACGGTCTCGGTTCCCGAACAGGACGGGTCGGGCAAGACGGAGTCGGTCTTCTTCAACCCCAGACAGGAGCTGAATCGCGACCTCACGATCGCGGTCCTGCGGGCCTACCGCGAACACGACGACCGGGCCGCGACCTACCTGGACGCGATGACTGCCTCGGGCATCCGGGGAGCCCGGGCCGCCGCCGACGGCTGGGACGTCACCATGTGCGACGTGGACCCCGAGGCGGTCGAGCTGGCCCGGGAGAACCTCGCGCGAAACGACCTCGAGGGGACTGTCCTGCACCGGGACGTGAACGCCTACCTCTGGGACGAGTACGTCGACGTGGCCGACATCGACCCGTTCGGGACGCCGATGCCCTTCGCCGACACCGTGTTCGCCAACACCCGCGACCTCGCGTGCATCACGGCGACCGACACCGCCCCGCTCTGTGGCGCACACTTCAAGTCCGGCATCCGGTCGTACTCGGCCATCCCACGGAACACCGAGTACCACGCCGAGATGGGCGTCCGCATCCTGCTCGGCGCGCTCGCCCGGAGTGCAGCCCGGTTCGACGTCGGCATCGACCCGCTGTTCACGCACGCGACGAGTCACTACGTCCGCACCTACCTCGACCTGACCCACAAGCCGAGCGCAGCGAACCGGAGCCTCGACGAGTTGGGCCACCTCTACCACTGCGAGGACTGCCTGTTCCGCGAGGCCGACCCGGGGCTCATCGCCCACCCCCCAGAAACCTGCCCCGAGTGCGACTCGAACCGCCTGCTCGAGGCAGGGCCGCTCTGGCTCGGCCCGTATCGTGACCACGAGTTCACCGCCCAGGTCCGCGACCGCGTCACCGACGACATGGGCACCGCCGAGAAGGCCCGCGAACTCTGTACGACCATCGAACGCGAACTCGACCAGCCGACGCACTACGACCAGCACAAACTGTGCAAGCTCTGGGGCCGCGGTGCCAGCGGCATGGACGAGTTCCTCGAAACGCTCCGGGAGGCAGGGTACGAGGCCGAACGCGCCCACTACGGTGGGACCGCGTTCAAGACCGACGCCTCGATTCCGGAGATGCACGAGGCCACCAGCGACTGAGTCCTGTCGGCGACCGAGCGAGGCCAGCCATTATCAAGTCGGCCGGCATTTTTGTAGCTCCTCGCCGTACTGACACTCGTGTCTCTGCTATCAGACGAGTCCCTTCCACCGCGCCTCCAGCGCGCGAAGTCGGTCGCCCTCGCGGTCGTCGCCCTCGCTCGTGCGGAGCAACTCACGTTCCTCGCGGCGGCCATCGCCTACTACGCCTTCGTCTCCCTCATCCCGCTCGTCGTCCTCGCGGTCGCCGTCGCGACCAGCATCGGCGGCGAGGACCTGGCGACGCAGGTCACGCTGGCCGCCGGCGACGTGTTGACGCCGGCGAGTCAGGAGGTGTTACTGGAGGTCCTCACCGCGACCGAAGGGCGGTCCGCCACGACCGTCGTGGGGCTACTCGTACTGGTCTGGAGTGGCCTCAAGGTGTTCCGGGCCATGGACCTGGCGTTCTCGGAGGTGTACGGGAACGGGAACGGCCACTCCATGGTCGACAAACTCGTCGACGCCTCCCTCGGGCTGGCGGCCGTCGGTGCCGCGGCGCTCGTCGCCGTCGCCGTCGTCACCTTCGTCCAGATCGGTGACGTTCCCTTCGAGGGGGGTATCAGCGCGTCCATCAGTCTGCTCGCGCTCGCCTTCGCGTTCTACCCGCTTTACTACCTCTTCCCGGACGAGCACGTCGGCTGGCGCGAGGCGCTCCCCGGAGCGCTGCTCGCGGCCACCGGCTGGACCGTCATGAGCGTCGTGTTCAACTGGTACGCCAGCTACGCCGGCGCGGCCTCCCTCTACGGCTTCTTCGGTGCCATCCTGTTGCTCGTCACGTGGCTGTACTTCGGGGCGCTGGTGTTGCTCGTCGGTGCGACGCTCAACGCCGTGCTCGCCGGTCGGATGATGAACCTGAACCCGGACCTGTCAGCCACCGTGGACCGGCACCTTCAAAGCGCGGGCCTGCGACAGGAAGAACCGACAGAAGACGATGTCTGAGGACGAGCCGCCGACGGACGACGACCGGCCCGACGAAGGGGAACGCGAACCTGCCGACAGTGGCGACGACATCGACCCGGCAGCCGACCCGGACCCGTCGGGCGACGACGGACCTCAGGCCGGTGACGACGAGCCAGCCGACAGGGACGACGCCGAGGCCGAACTCGACCGCCTCTACGAGCGCCTCGCCGAACTCGAAGACGAGGTCGAAGGCCAGCGCGCGAGCAAGGCCTCCGTCGCGGAACTCCGCGAAGAGCTCGAATCGTTCGAGGCGGACATCGAATCACGGACCGTCGACAGGGACGCGGTCGAGTCCGACCTCAAACGCTACGTCCGTCGCAAGCTCCGCCGCGGTCACGCCCGCGGCTGGGGACCCTACCTCGTCTTGCTCTACGGTACCGCCATGACCCTCGGCCTGCTGTACGCCCCGAAGATGGAGGGTGACGGCTGGGTCGTGTTCGCCATGATGGTCATCTGGCTCTCGGTCCTCGGCCTCTACACCCTGTTCGTCATCGTCGGGGTCACGTTCACCGTCCTCGGCGTCCCCGGCCGCCTCCGGGACCGCGTGCAGGAATGGCGGTCCTGACTCGCGGAGAATGGGCGACCGGGGTCGTCCGCGCCCTCGTTCCGGACGCTTTCGCTCCCCTTCTCGGCCTGCTCACGCAACTCGGTTCGCCGGTGTTCCTCGTCGGTCTCCTCGTGCTCACGTACTGGTTCTCCGACCGTGAGCGGGGCGGCCAGCTCCTCGCGGTCGGTATCGCCTCGTTCTCGCTGGTCATCGTCCTGAAACACCTCCTGCTCGTACCGCGACCGACGGTCGGCCCACCCGTACCGGTCGAGGCGGTCCCGGCCCTGCTACGGGCCCCGTACCGGCTGGCGACCGAGTCCAGCGGCTACGCCTTCCCGAGCGGCCACGCCCTCGCGACGACCGTGGTCTACCTCGGACTGGCCCGGATTCGTGGGACGAGACGGGCGTACGCGGGTGCGGTGACCGTCGTCGTACTCGTCGGCGTCACCCGCATCTACCTCGGCGTGCACTACCTGGGCGACGTGGTTGCGGGCATCGTCGTCGGCGTCAGCTATCTCGCCGTCGTGACGCGGTTTCTCGACGGTCGCGAACCGCGTGTCGCACTCTGGCTCGCGGCCGGACTGGGCACCCTCGCCGTGCTCGTCACCGCCCCGGACCCGACGAGCCAGGCGATGGCGACCGCGGGCTGGTCGCTCGGGGCGGCCGTCGCCTGGGAGTGGCTGGACAGAGACACTGGTGTCGGCAGGGCGTGGCCCGTGTCGCTGGCGGTGTGGCGACCGCTCGCGCTCTGTTGTGTCGTCGCCGGGGGTCTCTCGCTCGTGTTGCTCCTCGCCGGAGGGTCACCGCTCGCCTCGTTCGCCGTCGCGGTGCTCGGTGCCGTGACCGTCGTGTCGTTGCCTGCCCTCACAGCGGGAACGCCTTCCGGCGCTGCCACGCAACGATACCGAGAACCGTAACCAGCCCGACTGCCAGGGTCGATGCGACCGGGTTGGCCTGCACGACCGGCCACACCGCCGCCCACGCGACTTCGATGGGTGCCTGCGTCTCGCCGCCGTTCGAGTATCCGAGGCCAGCGAGCGCGGCCACGTAGATGGCCCAGCCCGCACCCGAGTAGAGGCTGAACTTCTTCAGGTCCATCTCCGCGAAGCCCGCGGGGATGGAGATGGGCGTCCGAAGGACGGGGAGGAACCGACCCCAGAACATCAAGCCCTCGCCGTAGCGATTGAACCACGCTTTACTCTTGTCTATCTCGTCTTCGGGCATCCGAACGATGTGGCCCCAGCGTCGCATCAGTCGCTCACCGTTGACGCCGAACAGCCAGTAACAGAGCAGACTCCCGATGACACCGCCGACGACGGAGACGGCGACGAACAGCGCGAACGACGCCGGGCCCGTTATCATGAACAGCGCGGCCAGCGGGATGACCACCTCGCTCGGGATGAAGTGGAGGATGAACGAGGTCTCGAGGACGACGAAGACGAACAGGGCGAGGAACCCGTAGCTCGCGATGAACGAGATGGACGCATCTGTGAGCCACGCGAATTCGACCATTCACCTGAAAAAAGCCGACGAGCGATTATATGCTTCGTGGTCTCAGAACGTCTCGAGGTAGCGGTCGAGTTCCCAGTCGGAGACGTCGACGAGGTAGTCCTTGAACTCGGCGCGCTTGGCCTCGACGAACTTCTCGTAGACGTGCTCGCCGAGCGCGTCGCCGATGACCTCGTCCTCCTCGAGGGCGTCGACTGCCTCGCCGAGGTTGGTCGGCAGCGTGTTGATGCCGTACTCCTCGCGCTTTGCCTCGTCGAACTCGTAGATGTTCTCGCGGACCGGGTCCGGGCACTCGAGACCCTGCTCGATGCCGTCGAGACCCGCGTGGATGAGCGCGGCGAACGCGAGGTACGGGTTACAGGACGGGTCGGGGAAGCGAGCCTCGATACGGCTGGCGGCCGGGACGCGGGCGGCCGGCTTCCGGATGAGCGCGGAGCGGTTGCGGTCGGACCACGCGACGTAGACGGGTGCCTCGTAGCCGGGCACCAGGCGCTTGTAGGAGTTCACGGTCGGGTTCGAGACCGCCGTGATTGCCGGCGCGTGCTCGAGGATACCGGCGACGAACTGCTTTGCCGTCTCGCTCAGGTTGAACTCGTCGTCGTCGTCGTGGAATGCGTTCTCGCCGCCCTGGAACAGCGAGATGTGCGTGTGCATGCCGGAGCCGTTGATGCGCGGGATGGGCTTGGGCATGAACGTCGCGTGCAGGTCGTGCTCGGCCGCGATGGCGCGGACGACGGACCGGAACGTCGCGACGTTGTCGGCCGTCGACAGGGCGTCGTCGTACGTGAAGTTGATCTCGTGCTGGCCCTGGGCGACCTCGTGGTGCGAGGCTTCGATGTCGAAGCCCATGGATTCGAGGCCGTAGATGATGTCACGGCGGACGTCCTGGGCGAGGTCCTTCGGCGCGAGGTCGAAGTAGCCACCGGCGTCGTTGGTCTTCGTCGTCGCGCGGCCGTCCTCGTCCTCCTCGAACAGGAAGAACTCCGGCTCGGGGGCCGCGTTGATGTCGTAGCCCATGTCCTCGGCACGCTCGATGGCGCGCTTGAGGACGCCACGCGGGTCGCCCGAGAACGGCTCGCCGGTGGAGGTGTCCATCACGTCACAGATGAGACGCGCGGCCGCGCTCTCTTCCGTGTTCCGCCACGGCAGGATGGCGAACGTCGACGGGTCCGGCTCGAGGCGCATGTCGGACTCCTGGATACGGACGAAGCCGTCGATGGACGACCCGTCGAAGTAGATGCCCTCGGTGAACGCCTTCTCGGCCTGGCTGGCCGGGACGGAGACGTTCTTCACGGTACCGAGGATGTCCGTGAACTGGAGGCGCAGGAAGTCGACGTTCTGTTCTTCGATCTGCTCGATGACCGCTTCTTCTTCCGCAGACAGGTTTCCGCTTGTCATCTTTCTGGTCGCGTAATCCAACTATCCCCACTACAAAAACCCTACTGTTATACGCAATTCTACCCCCCTCCCACCGAAACTGGATATTCGTAAAATTCTAATGGCTGGAGACGTAGGGTGGACGTAATGACGTACGAAAATCTCGACGCGAAGTTGGTGAATGCGCTACTCGATAACGGCGATGCGAGCCTCCGAAGCCTCGCAGAAGAACTGGACGTCTCGGTGACGACGGTCTCGAATCACGTCTCCGCACTGGAAGAGGAAGGCGTCATTCGCGGGTACACACCGAAGATAGATTACGACCAGCTCGGCTACGACGTCACCGCCATCCTCCAGCTCAAGGTCGAGGGGAGCGCGCTCCCCGACGTGACCGAACGACTCAGACAGGAGAAACAGATGGTCTCCGTCTACGAGGTCACCGGCGACTACGACGTCATCGCTATCGGGAAGTTCGAGGATACCGACGGCATGAACACCCAGATCAAGCGACTGCTCACCGACCCCGAAATCAAGGAATCGAACACCTCCGTCGTGCTGAACCCGGTGTGTGAGAACGAGCAGTTCGAGCTGGACCTGGAGGAGTAAGGCCCGGCCGAGTGTCTCTGACGTTCCTTCCAACAGCGCACCTACCAGCGAGCGCTATCGGTGTATCGGCACCGACCCCGCATCAGTCACACTACCCTGGGTGCACCTCGAAGGAGCCCCGCACGTCGCTCTCGGGGGTCCCGTACCTGAGGCGGACCACCTCGGGTGGTGACCTCTCCGGGACGAGCGTGCGCCGGTCGTTCACCGAGACGTCGGAGTCGGCCTCGTTCGGGAACTGCTCGGAGCCCGCCGGCTCGTCACCCAAACCCTTCCAGAGTGAGGCGTCTCGAATGCCCAAGAAAGCGATTTTGGCCGTCGTGGTGTATGCTAACTCGGAATCGTTCGCGAGAACACCGCACCACACCACAGCCATGTCAGTCATCGCCCGCTTCGAGATACTGCCCGTCGGAGAATCGCACATGTCCGAATCCATCGCCCGCGCGCTCGACGCGCTGGAGGAGACCGGCGTCACCTACGAGACGACCGGGATGGACACCATCGTCGAGGCCGAAACGGTCGGCGAGGTGTTCACCGCACTCCAGGCCGCCCACGAGGCGGCCGCGGACGGGCGACTCGTCACGAACATCGAGATAGACGACGACCCCGAGGCTTTACAGCGCGCCGCCGACCGCGTCGACGCGGTCGAGAAGGCGCGAAAGCGCTCGGCAGGTACGGCGAAACCGTAGACGCACCCGTTTCGGAGTCCGCTACCGGGAACCGCCGTCGGATGCCGGTCGCCAGGTCAGGCGACGGAGGCGAACAGGCCGAGTTCGTCGTGGTCGTGGAGCCGCGCCGCGAACCGGTCGTCGTCGACCGTGACGTCGTCGTGGTTGAGGACGAGGTGGACGCCCTGCTGGAGGTTCCCGGCATCGTCGAACACCTCCCCCTCGAGTACCGGGTACGCGTCGAGCAACCTGTCGAGGGCGTCCCCGACCGTCGCGCCGTCTTCTACTTCGATGTCGACGGACTTCTTCCCGATTCGATGTTTGAAGTCGCCGAACAGCTTCCACTCGACGTGGTTCTCGGGGTGGTACTCCGAGAAGTCGCGGTCGTCACAGACGGCACAGCGGCGCGGGCCAGTAGACGACGAGGTCGCGTGTACGACGCCGCAGTGCTGACAGACGTGGAGATGGTTCCTGAATCCCATGGTGTTTCCCCAGATAGAGATACGTCTCGGACGGTATCGAACAGGAGCCTGATTGTTCCGGTTCGCCGGGGAATCGTGTACCGACGGGTGGGAAGAAGGTGTGGGATGACAGACGAAAAACGGGGTGTAGCGACCCGAGAATACGAGGTCGATTACGGTGCAGTTCAGGCGTCAGGTGGTGGGTGGGCTGTGAACTCGCTAGCCGATTTTACATAGCGCCGCCCATGCCGCCCATACCGCCCATGCCGCCGGGGGCACCGCCTTCGTCGTCGCCCTTGTCGGTGCTCAGGTCACCGGCGGAGATGATGTCGTCGATCTTGAGGACGAGGTTCGCGGCCTCGGTGGCGGACGTGTACGCCTGCTCTTTGGAGTGAGCGGGCTCGACGACGCCAGCGTCGAAGGTGTCCTCGATGTCGCCGGAGAACACGTTCAGGCCGGCGCGCTTGTTGCCGCTCTCGTGCTCGGAGCGGAGGTTGACGAGGATGTCGATGGAGTCGAGACCCGCGTTCTCGGCGAGGACGCGGGGCACGAGTTCGAGCGAGTCGGCGAACGCCTCGACGGCGAGCTGCTCGCGACCCTCGACGGAGTCGGCGTAGTCGCGGAGACGCGAGGCGACTTCGACCTCGATGGCACCGCCGCCGGCGACGACGCGACCGTCGGAGACGGTCTGGGCGACGACGTCGAGGGCGTCGGTGACGCCGCGCTCGAGTTCGTCGACGACGTGGTCGGTGGAGCCGCGGAGGGTGAGCGTGACGCCGTGGGCGTTCTCGGCACCCTCGACGTAGAACAGCTCGTCCTCGTCGTCGCGGCTGATGGAGCCGGCGCCGAGGTCGGAGGCGTCGAAGTCGTCGAGGTCGGAGACGACGGACGCGCCGAGAATCTCGCGCAGGAAGCGGATGTCGGACTTCTTCACGCGGCGGACGGCGAGGATGCCCTCCTTCGCGAGGTAGTGCTGTGCGAGGTCGTCGATGCCCTTCTGGCAGAAGACGACGTTAGCACCGGAGTCGACGATGGCCTGGACCTTGTCCTTGAGCTGCTTCTCCTCCTGGTCGAGGAACTGCTGGAGCTGGCTCGGGTCGGTGACGTTGACCTCGGTGTCGACGCTGGCTTCCTCGACCTCGATGGCCTCGTTGAGGAGGAGGACCTTCGCGTCGTCGACCGTCTTGGGCATGTCGTCGTGGACCGGGTCCTTGTCGATGACCGCGCCCTTCAGGAGCTCGGAGGCGGAGGCGGGCTGGCCGGTCTGGGTCTCGATGTTGAGGTACTCCATGTCGACCTGGCCCTCGACGGTGACGGACTGGACGGCGTCGACGATGAGCTGTGCGAGGTGCTCCTTGTCGAGCTCGGCGCCCTTGCCCGTCATGGAGGTCTCGGCGACCTTCTTCAGGAGGTCCTCGTCGGAGGCGTCGACGCGCTCTGCGATGTCGTCGACCTCTTCGCGAGCCTGCTTGCTGGCGAGGTGGAAGCCCTTGATGATGGCGCTCGGGTGGATGTCCTGCTCGAGGAGGTCCTCGGCGTTCTTGAGGAGTTCACCCGCGATGGCGACGGCGGTCGTCGTGCCGTCACCGGCCTCGTCTTCCTGCGTCTCGGCGACCTCGATGATCATCTCGGCCGTCGGGTTGTCGATGTCCATCTCCTTCAGGATGGTTACGCCGTCGTTCGTGATGGTGACGTCACCCATCGAGTCGACGAGCATCTTGTCCATCCCTTTCGGGCCGAGTGTGGAACGCACGGCCTCGGCGACTGCGCGAGCCGCCTGGATGTTGTACTCCTGCGCGTCACGGTCTTTGACACGCTGGGAGTCGTCGGACATCACGATCATCGGCTGACCTTGCTGCATTCGCTGGCTCATGTTCAGTCGAGGCATTGATTGTGCTTCTATATAAAACCTTGGTAATCGAGTCAGCGACGGGGCTACCGGACCCCGGCAAAGAAGCAGACAAATCGCAGTACAGTGGCCCATCTACCAGTGAATCATGCACATCATTACCAAACCACGAGCCGGCAATCTCGTTGCCGAACACGGCCATTTATATAGAATAGTTGGCCGGTCGGACGGGACCGGTCGGGGCCAGCCCGAATTCAGTCCGCCCCGAGCTCTGCGACCACCGCGGGTGAGTCGTTCGCCGGGTCGTTCACCGCCGTCGACACCGGGTACGCCCGCATCTCGTCGGCCGGGTAGGGCTCGAACAGGTTCGCTGCCTCGTTGGGCTCCCCGTGCAGCCACGTCTCCTCCTCGCCGTCGGGGACCATCACGGCCATCCGGTGGTGCAGGTCCGCGACGAGGTCGTTCGGCTCAGTCGTACAGACGGTGAACGAGACGATTCGCTTCGGCTCCGGTTCGGCTTTCCCCCCGCCTGCGAAGGCGTCCAGCCCGGTCTGCTTCTCGACGCCCTCCCAGACTGCATAGAGTCCGGCCATCGCGAACGGCTCCTCGTCCGCAAGCGTCACGCGATACGGTTGCTTCCCCTCGCCCGTCTGCTTCCACTCGTAGAACCCGTCCGCCGGAACGAGACACCGGCCCGACGTGACGAGGTCGGTCCCCGCGGAGGCGAACGCGTCCCGGAACATCGGTTTCTCGTGGACCGTCTCAGACCGCGCGTTGATGGGCCGGGGCGCGTCGTCCGGGTCGTCGGTCCACGGCGGGACGAACCCCCAGTTCGCCCGGGTGAGTTCTGCGGCAGAATCGGCGCGAATCACTGGCAGGTCCTGTCGCGGTGCCGCGTTGTACCGCGGCCCGAAATCTGCGGGGACGGAGACGCCGAAGCGTCCTTCCAGCTCGTCCGGTGTCACGAAGAGACTGTAGCGACCACACATGCGCAGGCGTACGCGCGGGAACCACAAAAACAGGAGCCACCCGGCGGTCGAGACGAATCGGTGAACACACCCTGATACTCAAAGTTCCACCGGAAACGAAGGGGTTGGGGGCGGGACGGCGCTCGTCGGGCGTGAATCGGTGAGAAGCGTCAGGACAGGGATTTGAACCACGGTCGGACGTGCTCACTGCGATGCGCGCGACCTCCCTGATTCGAATCCCTTCTCGGGCGTGGAGGATTTCACGACTGCTCGCAACACCGCGAGCTGGGTGCTCGTGACGGTGAAATCCTGAGAGCGCCAGGACAGGGATTTGAACCCTGAATCCCGAAAGGGAACACGCTTTCCAGGCGTGCGCCTTACCGTTCGGCCATCCTGGCTTCACCCGTCAGTTACCGGGTGTTGCATTTAACGGCTTTGTTTCGTCGGACAGTGTGCGAACGTCTATCGTCCCCGGGAGAGCAGCCGAATCTCGCCGAGGTACGCCCCGGCGGCGACCCCGGCACCCACACCGAGGGCGACCGCAAGCGCGGGCAGGAAGCCCACACCGTCGTTCCCGAGCGCCACGTAGCCCTGGTAGAGCACCAGGAAGGCGAACAGGCCGACAGCGCCCCACAGCAGGGCCGATTTGACTCTCGCGTTCACTCGCTGGACGCGATGGCCTCGATCTCGACGCCCACGCCCTTCGGGAGGTTCGCGACCTCGACCGCCGAGCGGGCCGGCGGGTTGTCGAGGAAGTACTCCTTGTAGGCGTCGTTCATTTCGTCGAAGTCGCTGATGTCGTCCATGAAGACGGTCACCTTGAGCACGTCCTCCATGGTGCAGCCCTCCTCGTCGAGGATGGCGCTGACGTTCTCCAGGGCCTGGCGCGTCTGGACCGTGATGGACTCGTCGTCCAGCAGTTCACCGTCCGGTGTCATCGGAATCTGGCCGGCAGTGAACACGATGTCGCCGTTCGTCGTCGCCTGACTGTACGCCCCGACCGCGGCCGGAGCCTCGTCCGTGCTGATGATGCGCTTCATGTGGGGAGCGACGACCGCCGCCGTCTTAAAAACCCCCGACTTCCCGGCAACGTTTCCGCGCTCTCCATCGTCACTCGTACCCGACGTCCGGCGTCAACTCCATCCCGCTGCGCTGGAACGTCCCGCTCCCGCGGGCGATTTCGTTACCATCACCGTCCCAGGCGACCGCCTCGGCGATGAGCTGGCGCGGGTTGTCGTTGACGACCTCGCCGACGGCGCGAATCTCACCCGCCGAGACGGGCCGTTCGAGGTAGATGTTGAACTCAGTGGTGAGCACCGCCACGTCCTCGACCAGCGAACTCGCCGCGAAGAAGGCCGCGTCGTCGAGTACCTTGAAGTACACCGACCCGTGGACGCTCCCCAGCGCGTGACACAGCGACTCGTCGACCGGTGTCACGACCTCGGCTTCACCCTCGCGGACGGTCAATTCGGGGTCGTAGAAGTCGTTGACCGGGGCGTTGTCGTACATCCCTTCCAGCTTCTGGAAGTGTTCCTCGTTCACGCCCGGTGACTCGCGCGCCGGCGAGAAATAGCTGTGTGCGCCGACGCCGACAGATTTCCGGGAACGTCTCAGTGACTCCCGTACCCGCCCTCCTCGACCGGCCCCGCGAACGTCGAGTAGAGCACGTAGAAGTACGAGAGCACCATCGGGAGCAGGAACGCCGACGCGCCGGTCAGGATGTTCATCGAGAGCGGTGAGACCGCGGCCTCGGCGGCCGTGATTCCGGTCGCGGGGTCGAGCGCGGGCCAGAGCAGGACGCCGACCAGCCCGACGAGGCCGAACGTGAGGCCACCGGCGGCGAGGAACGCGGGCAGGTCGCGCTCGCGGCGCAGAGCAGCCGCGTAGCCACCAGCGAGAAGGACCGACACCACGACGAGCACGGCTGGAACGGGTGCAAGGAGTGCCTCGCGGACCGCGGGTCGCAGTGCGAGTGCGCCAAGCGTCACCACCACGAGACCGAGATAGGCCACGACCGCCCGCAGCCCCCACTCGCGCAACTCGGCAGCCATCGCCGGGGCCGGATGGTCGACCTTCATCGCGAGGAACGCCGCGCCGGTCACGACCGTGAGTGCGACCACGGCGAGGCCGACCACGAGCGATTCGGGGGCGAAAGTCGTCCCGAGCAGCCAGTTCCCGGTGAACGTGCCGAGCAGGAACGGCGAGCCGATGGAGCCGACGACGAATGCGCGGCCCCACCAGCGTTTCCAGGCCGCGTCGTCGCGTTGCTCGTACATCTCCGGGGCGAGGCCGCGCAAGATGAGCGTCCCGAGCACGCCGAACAGCAGCAGGTAGTGCCGACTGAACAGGGTCGCGTAGATACGGGGGAACGCGGCGAACAGCGCCCCGCCGAAGACGACGAGCCAGACCTCGTTGCCGTCCCAGAACGGCCCGATGGCCGCGAGGACGTGCTCGCGTTCGGTCTCGTCCTCGCGGGTGGCGAACAGCGCCCCGGCCCCGAAGTCGAACCCGTCGAGGAACAGGAACGTTCCGAGGAAGGCGAACACCACACCGAACCAGACCGCGGGGAGAGGCAGGCCGAACAGGTATTCAGTCATCGGCCACCACCCCCTCGGGGGCCGGCACCTCGGGCCGGTCGCTCGGTCTCGGCTCGTCCTCGCCGGTGCCGACCTCGGGTGGACCCTCGCGGATGATTCGCACGACGACGTAGCTGTACAGCGCGAGCAGGCCGGTGTACACCAGCGCGAACCCGACCAGGGTCAGGGTCGCCTCGAACCCGGTCAGCCCGGGTGAGACGCCGTCTTCGGTTCGGAGGACGCCCTGGATGACCCAGGGCTGGCGACCGACCTCGGTGACGATCCAGCCCACTTCGGTCGCGAGGATGCCGAGCAGGGACGACCCGACCATCGCCTGGTGCAGACGCGTGTCGTCGTAGAGTCTCCCCTGTCGCCACCGGACCGCACCCCAGCCCGCGAGGCCGACGAACCAGAAGCCGAGGAGCACCATCAGCCGGAACGACCAGAACACGATGGCGACGGGCGGGGACTCCTCGAACTCGCTCAGCCCCGTCACCTCGTGGGTCGGGTCACCCCCACTGGCAAGCACCGACGCGAGCGCCGGGATGTCGAGCGTCCAGAGGTTCTCCGCCCGCGGGTCGGTGAATCCCGAGAGTTCAGTCGGGATGGCGACGACGTGCAGAGCCGCCGGTGCCTCCGTCTCGTACTGCGCCTCCATCGCAGCGAACTTCTGTGGCTGCGTCTCGGCGACGTGGCGGGCGTAGGAGTCCCCGTGGACCACCTGGAAGGGTGCCATCAGGAGCAACGTCACCAGCGAGAGTTTCATCGTCACGCGCCAGAACCGGGTGTCGCGGTTGCGCCACACGTGGTACGCCGCGACGCCGAGCATGAACAGCGACACCGAGATGACCGCCGCAGACTGCATGTGGACGAACAGCCAGGGGAACCGCGGATTGAGGTAGGCGGCCCACGGGTCGACCAGCGTCACGATAGGCTGGCCACCCTGCTGGACCAGCTCGAACCCGCGCGGGGTCTGCATCCACGAGTTGGCGATGAGAATCCACACCGCCGACAGCCACGTCCCCGCGCCGACTGCGACGGCCGACACCATGTAGAGGGCGTCACCGACCTTCTCGCGGCCGAAGACGAACACGCCGAGGAAGGTGGCTTCGAGGAAGAACGCCATCATCCCCTCGACCGCGAGCGGGCCGCCAAAGAGCTCGCCGGCGACGGTCGAGAACGCGGCGAAGTTCGTCCCGAACTCGAACTCGAGGACGATTCCCGTGACGGTCCCGACGACGAACGAGACGGCGAATATCTTCGTCCAGAACCGGCGTTGCTGGTCCCAGAGTCGGTCCTCGCTCCGGATCGACTTCCAGGTGAAGTAGACGAGAAACGGTGCGAGACCCATCGACATCACGGGGAAGATGATGTGGACGATGGTCGTCAGTGCGAACTGGAGTCTGCTTGCGAGTATCGGGTCTACCATTGGGGATACCACCGACCGACGGGCGGCTGACGGTCGCTATCCGCTTCTAGGGAGACCTCTCATACAACCGCCCGGCCGATTCTCGAAGACCGGGAACCGGCGGGGTTTTCAGGGCTCCCCTGGACTTCCTCACCTGATGCAGCACCCGTCCCGGACGGCCCGCCGCGTCCTCGTCCTCCTCGCCGGAATCGCTGCGCTCGCGCTCGCTACCGGCCGACTTCTCGCGGCGCGTGTCACCGAGGTTCCGCTCTGTCCGCTCTCGTCTCGTGGGCGAATCGGTCCTGACTGGGTCGCGCGCGCCGGCGTCGGGACGGGCGAGGAACTCCCCGGCGAGATGGACGACCTCGACGACTTCGCCAGGCCGGAGTTCGACCCCGGTCGGGTCGCCGCCGACGTGCGAGACTTCTACGAGCACACCGCCGACTACGAGATGGTCCTGACCGCCGAGTGGCACCGCCCCTTCCGCACCGGCGCGTGGCTGGCGAGTCTCCTGACGAGGTACCTCGAACAGTTGAACCTGCCCGCGCCGGGCGACTCCCGGGCCCGGCACCTGACGAACCACCTTGAGCGTCTAAACCCGGCCGTCGACCCCCGCGATGGTGCCCGGGCGTGGGTCCGCACCGACCACGACACCGGCGAAGGCGTGTTCACTGCGATGTACGCGACTCACGAGCGAGATGGCGAGCAGTTCGTCAACATCGGCGTCCCCCTACCGGGCGCGAACCTCTCGACGGTGCTGTCGATTCGCCACCTCGGGGAGTCGGGTGCCGTGGAACTCACGACGGACGCGTCGGGTGACCCCGGGCTCTACCTCGTGACGCCGGTCGGGGCCTTCGAACTGCCGATGGAACAGCGGTTCCGGGTCTGGCCCGCGGGCGCATCGAGAGCATCCCAACCAGCAGTCGAGGACGCGAGTATCGTGGCGACCCACGAGATGTGGCTGTTCGGACAGCAGTTCCTGACGGTACAGTACGCCGCAATCCAGAAGGAGTACCCGCTTCCCGAGTAGCCGCCTCAGAGATACTGTTCGACGAACGCGCGATGTTCCGCCGCCCGCTCGTCCCGCGCTTCGGGAGACACGTTCTGGTACCACAGCGGGAGACAGGCCATCGCCCCGAGCCGGCAGCCGAGGCGATACACCTCCATCCGCCTGCAGGTCGGGTCGTCGAACGACCACCCGTCGCGGGCGTCGGCGTAGGCCGTCCGGAACGTCTCGCGCAGCGCCGCCGTCCGCTCCGGGCCGTCGGCCTCCGGTGAGAGCAGGTAGAACTCCGTCTGCGCGAGGTTGTACGCTGGCTCGGCCGCAGAGAGGTTCGCCCAGTCGAGCACCGCCCGTGTCTCGCCCGTCTCCGGGTCGACCAGGAGGTTCCCGAGCCGGTAGTCCCAGTGGCAGTACGTGGGGTCCTCGGGTGTCGACAGCGCCGAAATCTCTTCCCGAAGGTACTCACGGAGCGGGGGTACGAGGTCGGCGAACCGTGACGGGTCGTCCGCGAGGTCCGGGAAGAAGCCACCGTCGGCGAGGCTGTCCAGCGTCTCTTCACACTCTGTGAGGACCATGTCGCGGAGGTCGTCGTACCGCGGGTGCTCGTCCGTGTCCAGCACGGTCAGCTCCCCGTCCTGCACCCCGATCTTCCCTGCGGCTGGAAGCGGGCCGAGTTCGTGGAGTTCAGCGAGGTTCCGCCCGGCCTCACGGATGAGTCGTTTCCGACCGTCGACGGAGAGGCCCTCGGGCTCCCCCTCGAAGTTCTCGCCGTCGACGTGTTCCATCATGTAGAACGGCGTGGGATACGCCTCGTGGTCGTCACAGAAGCCGAATACTTCGGGGACGGGGATGGTCGTCTCCTGCCCGACCAGATGGAGCAACCGGGGTTCCGACCGGGCGATGGGCGGGTCGACGAACTCAGCCGTCGTCGCCTTGAGGACGACACGTCGGTCCGTCGCCGGTGTGCGAACGTCGAGTATGGCGACGAAGTCGGTCCCGTGCGGGCTCCGTTCGATGGACTCGATGCGCCAGTCTGGTTCGAGTGTCTCGACCATCCCACGCACCGCCGAATCGGTGACCGTCTCCTCGGGAGAATCGGCCGTTTCGGTCGTCATGGTCGGAGTATCGTTCGACGACGCAGAAGTGTTTTGGTCCCGACGTGTTCGGCTATGTATCTCAGCACGGGTCGATTCCAGGGACGCCAGGTGGACCGGGTCCTGTGAGAGCGTCCAGAGTGCTCCCGTCCGTCAGACCAGTACCTCGACCTCGTAGCCAGCCTCCCGAATCGCCGCCAGCAGTTCCTCGACGTGGTCGTGTCCTCTGGTTTCGAGGTCGACCTCGACCTCGGTGTCGGCCATCCCGATCTGCCGGGAGGTGCGGTCGTGCTGGATGGCGTAGATGTTCGCCTTCTTCTCGGCGATGATGTGCAGCAGTTCCTCCAGCGACCCGGGGCGGTCCCGCAGGACTGTCTTTATCTTCACGTACCGGCCCGTGGCGACGAGGCCGCGCATGACGACCGTCGTGAGCATGTTCAGGTCGATGTTGCCCCCACACATCGCCGGGACGACGACCTCGCCCTCGTCGTAGTCGAACTTGTTGAACAGGATGGCCGCGAGCGGGGCCGCGCCCGCACCTTCGACCAGCGTCTTCCCGCGTTCGAGGACGTAGGTCAGGGCCATCGCGATTTCCGGGTCGGAGACCGTGACGACCTCGTCGACCCGTTCTTTGATTATCTCGAAGGTCTGGGTTCCCGGCCCGCGGACCGCGATACCGTCCGCGATGGTGTCGACCTTGTCGAGTTCGAAGCGTTCGCCCTTCTGGAGCGACTGGGCGACGCTCGAGGCCCCCTCGGCCTGCACGCCGACGATGCGGGTCTCCGGACTCTTGGCCTTGACTGCGGTCGCGATGCCGGAGATGAGGCCACCCCCACCGATGGGGACGACGATGGTCTCGACCTCGGGGAGGTCCTCCAGAATCTCCAGCGCGATGGTCCCCTGGCCGGCCATCACGTACGGGTCGTCGAAGGCGTGGACGTAGGTCCGACCCTCCTCCGCTTCGAGTTCGTGGGCCTTCTCGGCGGCCTCGTCGTAGTCGGTCCCGTAGAGGACGACCTCGGCCCCGTAGCTCTGGGTGGCCTTTATCTTCGAGATGGGCGCGTACTCGGGCATGACGATTTTCGCGTCGACGCCGGAGCGCGTCGCCGCGAGGGCGACGCCCTGCGCGTGGTTCCCGGCGCTGGCCGTCACCACGCCGGCAGATTTCTCGTCATCCGAAAGCGTCATGATACGGTTTGTCGCACCTCTGATCTTGAACGACCCCGTCCGCTGGAAGTTCTCCATCTTGAGGTGGACCTCGGCTCCCGTCATATCGGAGAAGGTGTGGGAGTACTCGATGGGTGTGTGCCGCGAGGTCTCGCGGACCCGGGGCATCGCTTCCAACACGTCGTCGAGTTCGAGCATACCTGAACCTCCGAGCGCCCGTTGTTAATGGTTTTCGCACGAAGATTCTACCCCAGTGACCGAACGCACCCGCGGGCGGGCCGACCGGGTACACCAGTGGCTCACAGGTGGTGGTCCGAAAGGGGAATACGGGAGAGCACGCGTGTGACGTGCAGGTGAAGAACTGGGCGGGACCCATATAAACACCAGCCAAGCAGAGTGAAAGTGTAATCGACAGCAAGCGTCGCCCTCGATGACGTGTCTGACGGTCGTCAGCCGGTCGTCAGCCGTCGCGTTCGACCACCGCACAGCTCCCGCGAATCGCACTCACCACGCGCTCCTCGAAGGTCCCCTCGCCGGGCCACGTGACGGGGGCTGTGACACCGAGTTTCGACGGGTCCCCGACGTACACCTGAACAGTCTCGCTCGACTCCCCTCCGCCGTCGTCGCCCCACGGCACCGACACCCGGACGTACAACCCGCGGTCGACGCCTTCGTAGCGGTCGAGCGCCGCCACCTCGTCGGTCCGGAGGATGCGACCGGTCGTCTCGCCGCCGGGTGCGAGCGTCGGGTACGCCCCCTCGACCCGGTGTGCGCCCCGCAAGACCACGTCGGGGCCGAACGTCCAGTCGTCCAGTAGCTCGCCGACGCGGCCGGGGTCGGTGAGGGTCCCGTAGACGAAGCAGTCCATGTGGCCCCTTCCGCTTCCGACGGGTAAAAGACCCGAGGCCGGGAATCCCGACCATGAACCGTGGCCGGTTGGTGGCGGTGTGGCGGCGCGTCCTCGGCCTCTCGTGGCCCGTGATGGTCGAGCAGACGTTCCGCACCGCGATGCGCACCACCGACATCATCGTCACCGGCCTGTTCTCGCCGGCCGCCATCGCCGCCATCGGTCTCGCCGACCTCTACGCCCGCTTCCCCCTGCGAATCGGGCTCGGGCTCGGCGGCGGCGCAATCGCCCTCTCCAGCCAGGACACCGGCGCGAGGGCCGCCGCGAACCGCGACGAGGCAGTCACCCAGGCCATCCTGCTCGGGCTGGTCGCCGGCATCCCCTTTGTCGTCTTCGGGTTCCTGTTCGGCCGCGAGGCCATCGCCTTGCTCGGTGCATCCGACAGCGTCGCGAACCTCGGCGGCACCTACCTCGCCATCGTCTTCGCGACCGCACCCGCCAGACAGGTGTCGCTCATCGCGGCTCGTTCCCTGCAGGGCACCGGCGACACCCGGACGCCGATGTACGTCAACGTCGTCTCGAACGGACTGAACATCGTCGGGAGCGTCGTGCTGGGCCTCGGCCTGCTCGGCCTCCCGCGCCTCGAAATCGTCGGCGTCGGTGCCGCGACCGCCGCCAGCAACGTGTTCACTGCGGTCGTCCTCTGTGCCGTGATGTGGGTCGGCGGAACGAGCGCCGGCTTCGCCCGCCCGTCGAATCCAGTCATCGCCCGTCAGCTGGTCGTCGTCTCGGCCCCCCGCGTCGTCGAGGGGTTCGCCGACACCCTCGCGGAGTTCCCGTTCAACGCCCTCCTGCTCGGGTTCGGCACTGAGGTCAACGCCGCCTTCCAGGTCGGCCGCCGGCTCTACCAGCAGGTGACCGGGCCGCTCTCGCGTGGCTACAGCGTCGCCGCGAGCGTCGTCGTCGGCCAGGCGCTCGGCGAGGGCGACCCCGAGCGTGCGAGAGAGAACGGGCTCGCGACCGCCCTGCTCGGCCTCGTGACCGTCGGGAGCATCGGGCTCGTGCTGGTCGTCGGTGCGCCCCTGTTCGTTCGAATCTTCACCCGCGACCCCGTGACCGTCGACTACGCGGTCGACTTCGCCCGGACCTACGGGCTGGCCGCCCCCGCGCTCGTGACGTTCGTCGTGTTCTCGGGAAGCCTGCAAGGCGGAAGCGAGACGCGCACCCCCTTCGTCGCCCGAATCGCCGGGTTGCTCGTGTTCTTCCTCGGCTTCAGCTACGTCGTCGGGGTGACACTCGGCTACGGCGTCCTTGGAGCCTACGGCGGTATCATCGGATACTATGGACTGGCGGCGATACTCGTCACCATCGGCTTCTGGCGCGGCGACTGGGCGACGCGGGCTGCGCGGATGATGGCCGAACGCGGGAGTGCAGCGGACTGAGACACGTGTCCGAGGGCTGGTATTTTATTGCGCTGGAGAGGAGACTTTCGGACGTATGTCAGCCGCCAAATGCACCCCACCCGGAACGTCGGTGACCACCTGATGCCCGGCGCTGGCCGGAGTGATTCACCCCTGCGACGGTACGTCGGACTGGCCGTCTTTGCCGTCGCAATGGTCGGCTGGGCCGTCGCCGGCTGGGACTTCGAGTTCTCAGACGGACTCGTCCCGGTCGCCATCGCCGGCGGCTGTGTCCTCCTCGCCGTCGGTGCGACTCTGTACCGCCGGGTCGCCTGAACGATTCGCGTCCTTGCACTCGACGACGGCATCGGGCGCACACCACTCGACGCCAGAGAACACGAACCGGGCCCCGTCGGCCCCGTCGTCGACCTTTACCGTCCAGTCGTGTGCTTCTGCGATGTCCTCCACGATAGCCAGACCGAATCCCGTCCCGGTGGCGGCCGTGGTGTACCCCTGCTCGAACACGAGGTCGACGTCGGCGGGGTCGATACCCGAGCCGTCGTCTGCGACCGCGAACCCGGCCGGATGGTACTGGACCGTCACCGTGACGCCGCCCTCGCGGCGGTTCTCGTCGCCGCTTCCCCCGTCTCCGTCGGCCGCGTCGCCGCCGGTACCGTGTTCGACCGAGTTGCGGAACAGGTTCTCGAACAGGGCCCGGAGTCGCTCGCCGTCGGCCGAGATGGGCGGGAACTCCTCGGCGAGCACCAGCTCCGAGTCGGGTGTTTCACAGCCGGCCCACGCGCTCGTGACGATGCGCTCGAACGGGACCGGTTCGGGGTCCTCGACGGCCTTGCCTTTCCGGGCGAGCGTGAGCACGTCCTCGATGAGCGCCTCCATCCGGTCGAGCGCCCAGTCGAGCTCCGACAACGACTCGTGGTCGTACTCCGCCGCCAGCAGGTCGCGGTGGCCCCGCGCCACCGTCAGCGGGTTTCGCAGGTCGTGGCTCACGATGCTGGCGAACTCGTCGAGCCGTTCGTTCTGCCGGCGCAGCTTGCGCTCGCGCTCTTTCTGTTCGCTCGTGTCCGTGTAGATGGCGAAGCCGAAGACGCTTCGCTCGCCGAGGGTGACCGGGACGCCGTGGAGGATGAAATCCCGGAGACCCATCGCCGTCTTGCGACGGACCTCCACGTGGACCGAGTTCCCGGCGATGAGTTCGTCGCTGAGCCCGGTCGCTTCCTCCTCTTTGTCACTGGGCACGATGAACTCGTCCAGGTCGTGTCCGACGACGGTCGCCTCGTCGTAGCCCATCACCTCCTCGAACGCCGAGTTGACGGCGCGGACTTGCATCGTCCCGTCGGCGTCGAACACGTACGACACCGCCGGGTCGGGGATGTTCTCGAACAGGGCTGCGAACCGGTCGCGCTGTTTCTTGCGCTCTATCTCGCGTTCGCGGAGGAGTTCCTCGCGCTCGGCCCGGTCGAGCGCGGATTCGATGTTCGCCGCGAGGAGTTCTGCGATCTGGACCGTCGCAGCATCCAGCGAGTCGGTGCTCACCGCACCGGCAGTGACGACCCCGTGGTCGGCCAGTGGGACCGCGAGGACCGACTCGTCGGCGTCGCCGGCCGGTGACGCACAGACCGTCGTCTCGCCGCTCGCGAACACATCCCCCAGCGGTGTCTCTTCGGCGAGCGAGACCGCCTCGGGGTGCGAGAGTCGCGTCGTCACGACCGGGTCGAGCGTTTCGTCCTCGCACAGATACACCGTCGTCTTCGGCAGGCCGAGGACGTTCACCACGGTGTGCATCGCGATAGCCGCCACGGCCGACTTCGTCTCGGCACGGACCATCTGCTGGGTCGCATCGTGTAACAGCCGCATGGTCTGTTCCCGGCGCTTTCGTTCGGTGATGTCGGTGTAGACGAAGTACGCGGAGTCGGTCCCGTCGACACGGACGCTTCGCAACAGGAAGTCTCGGACGCTGCCGTCGGTCTGGCGGCGCACCTCTCTCTCGACGCGCTCGCCCTCGGCGACCTGCTGGTTGACCGCTCGCCCTTCGTCGCGTCGGTCCACGGGGAGGACGACCTCGTCGAGGTCACGGCCGACGAGTGCGTCCGGGCCACCCTCGTCCCCGAACATCGCGGCGAAGGACCGGTTCGCCTTGGTAATCGTCGCGGTGTCACCGTCGAGCGTGGTCTCGACTATCTTGTCCGTCGTGTTCTCGAACAGGGCCTCGACCCTGGCGTTCGCCGGTTGTAATCGAGTATCGTGCGTCCGACTCGCGTTTCGGGCGGCCGCGACAGCCCGCCTCGCAGCGACTCGGGATGCCGTCTCGCCACCCCGTTCGACAACGTCCGTCGCACCGGCGTCGAGTGCCCCCGACGCGTCGGCACTCCAGTCGCCCGTGACGACCACGACTGGAACCGTCGAATCCACGGCTCGGACCGCCGCAAGACAGCCGATGCCGTCGGTATCTGGAAGTTCGGCGGCCGTCAGCACGCAGTCCGGTCGCTCTGCCGGGTCCGCGACCCGGTCGCGGGCTGCCGCCGCCGTCGCTGCCGCCGTGGCCTCGGTCTCGGGAGCCGTCTCGGTGACGGCCGCCACCAGTTCGTGTCGACGGTCGGCATCCCCGTCGACACAGAGGACGGACACGGCGGACGTGTCGTGTTCCATCATCACCGAATCGAGTGTTCGGATAACTACCAACAATCATGAGAGTCTGTGACTAAGTGGTTTCGGCCCCGGAGATAGCGACTACCCACCACACAAGACATTTATTAAAACCGACTGAAGGGGGCCGTATGAAACCAGAGACCGGACTGGGTGCGGTCATCGCGGTCGCACTCCTCGTCATCGTGGGCGTCCTCGTCGCCGTCCCGGGGGCAGTCCAGCCTCCGCCAGACGACGAGCCGGTCGAGCGACCCGGCAGGGTCGACCTCACCGAGATGACCATCACCGCCGGGGAGGTCTCCGGCGGCAGCGCCACCCTGCAGGTGACGCCCTACGTCGAGCAGCACGGGAACACCGCCCCGAACGTGACCGTCGTCCTCCGGGCGGTCGACAGCGAGTCCGGCCTCGTCGAAGCGACGACGCGACTCCCCTTCGGTGACCTCGCCGACGGAACCGAACGGAACCGGACCGGGAGCCTCTCGGTCCCTCGCGAAGGCGGCTACCGCGTCGAGGCCATCCTCTACCGTGACGGCCAGCGGATGGAAGTCGGCACCAGAACGGTCTCGGGTGTCGGTACACTGACCCCGGACTACGCCCGGACGCCGGTCGGCTTCCACGAGTTCGACGGCGACGCGGGCCTCCCCGTCATCGAGTACCGGGTCGCGTCGGTCCAGGACGAACGCGCGACCATCGCCGTGACCACCTACCTGACCAACACCGGTGACGACGCCGCCAGCGACCTCCGGTTCGTGCTCAAGGCCCGCCAGAACGGCTCGAACGTCGTCGCCGACCAGACCACCGTGCAGGTCGGTTCCGTCACCCCCGGTGAGACCGTCACGCCGACGGCCGACCTGACCGTCCCCGACGGCTACAACTACTACCTCGACGCCATCCTCTGGAAGGGTAACACCATCGTCGAGACGGAGCGGTCGGTCGCGAACCTCGCCCCGGGGAAGGGACTGAACGTCACCGAGACGAGTGCTGAAGCCGGCTTCCAGTCTGGCGACTTCGAGACCGGCGACGGGGGGAGACCCGGTGAGGAGCCGACCGCGTCACCGGACGACGGCGCAGCCGCTGGCGGCCAACCCGGATTCGGCCTCCCCGCCGCACTTGCCGCCCTGCTCGCCACCGCACTGCTGGCGTGGCGGGTGAACCGATGACCCGCGACGACCCGACCGACGGCGACGACACCCACGACCGCACCGCGACTTCCCACGATAGCATGCCCACGAATCCGGACACCGACGACGACAGCACCGACCGACCGGCCGACGCCGACGACGGGACACCGATACGAGACGCCGAACCGACCGTCGAGACGGGAGACAACGAACCGACCGCCGAGGCCGACGCCCGCCCATCCAGAACCCATCACGAGGACGACGGTGGCGACGGAGAGACCGGCCGCAGCGACGGCCTCCAGTCGAAACTGTACTGGCTCGCTCTCGGCGTCCTCACCCTCGTCTCGCTGTACATGCTCGGCGTGTTCTACTCGAACGCGTCACGGTTCATCCGGCTCTGGGTCGGGACGGAGTTCGAACCGCTCGTCCAGGCCGCGTTCGCGCTCGTCCTGCTGGCGCTCTCGCTCGTCGGCATCGTCCGTCTCACCCGCGAACTGAGCGACTAGAGCCGACAGCACTCCCGGTCGAACGAGCGGAGAAAGGAACTGGCGGCGACATCCGGGTATCGAGCGAACGGCCTGTCCGTGACCCGAAGGTCGCCAATCTTGCTGACCTCGAACATCCGCCAGCCCTCGTCGACGTCTTCTGCCCCGTCGCTACCGGTCCGCTGATACCCATAGAGGAGTTCCCCATCGAACCTGTTCACGCCGTGAGAGAGCGGCTCCACCTGTCGCTCGACGCCCCCGTACTCGAACTCGAGAACCCGGTTGGCCTGAATCGCAGCGCATACGTCAGGTTCCATGTCCAGTACGAGGGACCGACGCAGGAAAGGGAACACCTTCGGAACCGAACCACAGTCTAAACAGTCCCGCCGACGAAACAGTTGAACCGCTCGACAGCTTCGCCGACCACCTCGTCGGCGTCGTCGTACGCGACGACCCGGTACCAGCCGTGGGTCGGCGCTGGCCCGAGGTCGATGGCGTAGGGTATCATCCCTGGCTCCAGTCCGGCCACCGTCAGGTCGTTGTCCTCCTGATTGTCCATCACGGGCACGTCCTGTACCAACCCGCCGTCCTTGTCGAAGACGGCGACGCGGACCACCTGTTCGGTCTCGACCGCCGCCCCACTCACCCCGATGAGGAACAGGACGCGGTTCCCGTCGGCCTGCGCGCGAACCATGCCGATGGGGCCAGGGATGGATATCGAGCCGCGGCTCGAGCAGTTCACGTTCCGGCCACCGCCGCCGAGGTCGAGGTTCGTGCAGCCGGCAAGTGCTCCGAGCGCGCCGACACCGAGACCGGCGAGGAGCTGTCGTCTGGAGCGCATACCCAGAGAAACGTCACGATTGGCAAAAGGCGAAACTCGTCGCGAACGGAAACGTCAGGAGACCTTATACGACGGATTCTACCGCTCGTCCACGTCCACGAACGTCTCGTCCATCGGACCGGTGTATCGCGCACGCGGCCGGATGAGCCGTTCGTACGACCACCTTTTTCCTCCTCGAGGACGCTCACTCCGCTCGCGACCTACTCGTCGAAAAAGCTGGACCAAAAAGGCGCTCCTTGCAGTCGCGCGCTATCGCTCGTCCACGTCCACGAACGTCTCGTCCATCGGACCGGTGTATCGCGCACGCGGCCGGATGAGCCGATTGTCGTCGTACTGCTCCAGCACGTGGGCGATCCAGCCGCCGACACGGCTCATCACGAAGATGGGCGTGTAGATGTCGATGGGGATACCCATCTGGTAGTACGTCGAGGCGGAGTAGAAGTCGACGTTCGGCGCGAGGCCCTTCTCGGCGGTGAGGTACTCCTCGATGGCGACCGAGTAGTCGTGCCACTGGGGCGTGCCGGCGGCCTCGCCGAGCGCTTCGGACTTCTCGGAGAGAATCTTCGCGCGAGGGTCCTTGACGTTGTAGACGCGGTGGCCGAAGCCGGGGACGCGCTCGCCCGCGTCGAGGCGGTCTTCGACCCACTCGACGGGGTCCTTGCCGGACTCCTCGAGTTCGAGGAGCGCCTCCATCACGTCCTGGTTCGCGCCACCGTGCAGGCTGCCCGAGAGGGCACCGATGCCGCCCGGAATCGTCGAGTGCAGGTCGGCGAGCGTCGAGGAGATGACCATCGTCGTGAACGTCGAGGCGTTCAGGCCGTGGTCGGCGTGGAGCACGAGCGCCATGTCGAACGTCTCGGCGAGCACGTCGTCTGGCTCCTCGTCGTTCAGCATGTAGAGGAAGTTCGCGGCGTGGCTCAGGTCGTCACGCGGCTCGACGGGGTCGTCGCCGTTACGGATGCGGACGAACGCGGCGAGGATGGTGGGAATCTTCGCGGTGATGCGACGACCCTTGCGGAGGTTCGCTTCCTCGTCTGTCGACTCCGCGTCGGCGTCGGGGTCGTACGCCGAGAGCTGGGACACGGTCGTCCGCAGCGCGGCCATCGGCTCCTCGTCCTGTTCGGCGAGTTCGCGAACCGTCTCCATGACTCCCTCGTCGACGTCGCGCTCGGCGGCCATCTGCGCCGTGAAGTCGTCGAGTTCCTCGCGATTGGGGAGTTTCCCGTGCCAGAGGAGGTACAGGACCTCCTCGTAGCTGGCACCGCGGGCGAGGTCTTCGATCGTGTACCCGCGATAGATGAGACGTCCTTCGTCACCGTCGATGAAGCTCAAATCCGATTCGGCGACCAGAACGCCCTCCAGCCCTTTCTTGAGGTCGTCAGACATACCTTGAGGCTTGCACACCGCCCCCGAAAAGTATTGTCGTTTCCCGCTTCACTGCCGGAAAACGGGCCAGACGACGGAAACTCGTCACAACCGAGACAGCGTGCTGACGTGGAAAAGTGGATAGCCGTGCGATAATCCGACTCACCGGCGAGATAATCCCCACAGATGGCCTGTACTACGACATGAAACTGTGGGTTCTCGGCAGTGAGCCCCCTCGTGGGCGTGACCGGGCAACGTTTTTCTCGCGGCCGGGCAAACGTCGAGCCATGGACGCCGGTGACGTCGAGTACGAGCCCGTGAGCGTCAAGGAGGTGCTCGCGGAGATGAAAGACACCGCCGAGTTGATGATAGACCTGTCGTTCTCGGCGGTGTTGCTGGGGAGCGTGGAGGTCGCCGAGGAGGTGCTCGAACTCGAAGACCGGATGGACGTGTTGCAGATGCGGGCCCGGATGAGTCTGATGATGGCCGCCCGGTCACCCGAGGACGCCGAAGAGCTCGCACCCGTCCTCGGGATGGTCGGCGCGACCGAGAAGATAAGCGACGCCACCGGCGACATCGCGAAGGTCGTGCTGGAGGAGATCGGCCTCCCGGACGCCATCCGGACGACCCTGCCCGAGGCCATCGAGACGGTCGTCCGGGCACGCACGGCCGCCGACTCCCGGGTCACTGGCCAGAGCCTCGGGAGCCTGAACCTGGAGACAGAGACGGGCGTGCGCGTCATCGCGATTCGTCGCGGTGGCGACTGGCTGCTCAGCCCCGAGAGAGACACCGTCCTCGCGGCCGACGACGTGCTCTTGCTGCGCGGTACCGAGGAGAACGTCGCGGCGGTGTACGCCACGGTCACCGGCGACGAGTTCGTCGCCCCCGACGCGGTCGAGGAGGGCATCGACGACCTCGAACGCGCCGTCGACTCCATCGTCCTGATGAAGAACATGAGCGAACTGGCGGTCGACGTGGCCTACGGCTCCGTCCTCTACGGCAGCGAGGCGCTGGCCGAGGAGGTCGCCGAACTCGAGGCCGAGGTCGACGCGCTCGAATCCCGTTTCGAGGCGTGGGTGCTCCAGGCCGCCGAGCGGGTCGACGACCCGGTCAGCCTGCGCGGCCTGATGCACCTCGCCGGTGCGACCGAGGTCATCAGCGACGCCGCCCTCGAAATCGCGGAGGGCGTCCTCCGCGGCATGGGAACCCACCCGGTCGTCGCCGAGGCCGTCTTCGAGTCCGACGAGGTCATCGTCCGGCTGACGGTCGCCCCGGGCAGCCGGCTCGCGGGCACGACCCTCGGTGACCAGATGGTCCGGACCGACACCGGGATGCGCGTCATCGCGGTGCGCCACCGGGACGCTGCCGGGAACGACTGGGAGATATCGCCCGGTCCAACCACGGAACTCAGGGTCGGTGACGTGTTCATCGCGAAGGGGACCCGCACCGGTGCGACCCGGCTGGCCGAACTCGTCGGCGACGACTCACTCGCCGAGTTCGAATAGCTCGTCCTCGTCGCCAGCGGGTTCCCAGCCCGCCGGCGTCGGCGAGTCGTGACACGCTTTTCCGAGCAGTAGCCAGGCGATTCCCAGTGGCGACACCGTCAGGAGGCCGACCCAGGCCGGGACCGAGGCGACCGCGACGGCGGCGAACCCGATGGCTGAGACCGGGAAGGCCGCGGCCGCGACCAGCGCCAGTCCGCCGAGTTCGTCACGGGCCGCGACGCCGAACAGGGCGGTCCCGACGAGCAAGACGCCGAGACCGATGGCGAACGGGGTGGCAATCGGGAGGTCGGTCGTCGAGAGCACCGGGTCCGGCGTCAGCAACGCGCCGACGTGGGTGGCTCCGAGGCCGACGACGGCGGCGAGGACGGCGAGCCGGCCGAGGTCGCCCGCGACGAACTTCACCTTCGTGTAGACCGCCCAGATACCGGGGAGGAGCAACAGTGCGGCGGCCGAGAGGGTCGTCGCCGCGGGCGCTGTCGAGACCAGCGAGGTCGTCTCGGCGAGCACCGCGAGGGTAGCGAGGACGAGCCAGACGAGGCCGCCCAGCGCGCCGACCGTCCCGGCCCGGCGCACCCACTTCGGGGGCGACATGACCGCGCCGACGGCGTTCCGGGCGGTGAGGACCGTCGCCACGAACATCGTGGTCGAGACGAAGACGACGAACGCGAGCACCACGAACAGCAGCGGTGAGTCGGTGCGAGGGCGCACGTCCGCCACCAGTCCCGGGATGGCGACGAAGAAGACGAACAGCCCGAACGCGAGGACGATGCCGCTCACGACGCCGATCTTGACGTTGCGGCCCGCGCCGAGCGCCGCGAAGAACTGGAGCATCGGCGGGCGACCGGGACGGTCCTCCCCGGTGTGGCGGCCAGCACGGTCCTCGCCAGTGTCGGTGTTCTCGCTCACGTCTCTGCCTTGGGAACTGGGGCACAAATCCGCGTCGGTATGGAGTGTCCGGGGCCTCGGCTCAGGCGTACGGCCCGAACTCCTCACCTCGGATGAGGAAGTACGCGGTCCCGAGCAGGCCGACTCCGGTCGCGAGGGTGAACGCGAGCTGTGGACCGGACAGGGTCGTCCCCACGAGCGCGAGGCCGCCGGAGGCGTAGAGCCAGCCGCCGACCGCGGCGCTGGGGATGGTCACGGCGTTACGGACGAGGTAGTACGAGCCCGTGACGCGCCCACCCGCGTCTTTCTCCGCGGGGCCGACGATGAGCGCCTTGTGCGCCGGCAGGCCGGCGAACCGAAGCCCCGAGAACGCCCAGATGGCCCCGACGACGACCGCCTCCGAGAGAGTGACCCCGGCGACGGTCGTGCCACCGTCTGGCGCGTTCACGAGCAGGACCGGGAAGACCGAGTAGACGAGGAAGCCGAGGCCAACGGCAGGAACGAGTCCGGAGCGCTGGGTCAGTTTCGCGACCGGGACCATCGTCAACAGCGCGACCGCCATCTCGACGGCCAGGAAGACGCCGAACAGCGCCTCCGGGGCGAGGTCGACGCCGAAGATCGTCGCCGTGGTCCGCAACTCGCGGGTGACGACCAGCACCGCGAACACGTACACCATCCCGTTGGCGAACCGGACGAGGGTGTCCCCGACGAGCAGGGGACGAAGCGGGCCCGGCAGGCTGGCGATGTCGTCGCGAACCTGTGAGACGCCCGCGAACGACTTCCCGAACGAGTCGCCCTCGGCCTCGTAGAGGACGTACTGCGCCACGGTCGCGACGAGTGCGGCGAGGAGCGCGACGGCGATGACGTACCGGAAGCCGAGGTCGAAGCCGTAAGCCGCCACGAGCCCCGCCGCCACGAGCGGTCCGACCAGAAACGCCACCCGGCGGAACGTCTCGGTGCTGGCGAAGCCGGTCGCGAGCTGGTCGTTCGACACCGACTGCTTCACGATGGCGAACGTCGCACCCAGCCCGAACGACTTCCACGCCTGTGCGAAGACGAGACCGGCGAAAATCCACGCCCACGCCGGAACTGGGCCGACTGCAAGCTGTTCCGCGAACAGCCACAACGCGAAGCCGACCGCCGAGGCGAGGCCGAACACGGTCAGGGCGGTCCGCGAGCCGATGCGGTCCGAGACGGCTCCACCAGGGTAGGGGTACACCGCGCCGATGAGGTTCCCGAAACTCCCATACAGGCCGACGATTACCGAGGTCCCCCCGAGGGCGACGATGTACTCGCCCATGTACCGTCCCGTCATCTGGAAGCCGAGGCTGAACGCGAACATCGCCACCGAGAGCACGAACACGTCCCGCTCCAGCGCGAAGAACTGTCGGAAGTACGTGAGCGCCCCGGGCGTGTCGCTCTCCGTCATAGCCGTGTCTGTGAGCGACGCTGACAAAACCGGTTCGGTCGCGCCCTATGGCGAGCGACCGGGTCGTACCGCGCAGTGCGGTCGGCCACGCGATTTATGACAGTTCGGGCGAACGACACACCAACATGAAACGACGCCGACTACTGGGCGCGATGGGGGCACTCGTCGGCATCACCGGGTGTCTTCGTCTGAGCGACGAAGGTGGGTCGACCGCGACCACACGGCCACCGACACTCGATGTGACCGACACCGCGACCCGGACCGCGACGGAGACGGCTCCCGACACCGCAACCACAGCCCAGAGCGAAGAGCCACTCGGCAAACCGTGGGGACTGAAAGACGACGGCGTCGAATCGTACCTCGCGGACGGCCACGGCAACGAACTCTCGGGGACCTCGTTCACCTCGTCGTGGCGGCTGACGGATATCACGAACGGCGAGACGAGAGAAGCCAAGAAGGCGTTCGTCGGTGAGGGGGGTGCGCTCGAACGCTGGCAGGACGGCAGTGCAATCGACATGTACCGCACCGCCGACGGGTCGTTCTGGCGCCAGGACGTGGGCGGCACGTCGACCTACGGACACCAGCGGTACCGGCTCGACCGCCAACAGCTGTCCCGGTCCCGGCAACTTCGCCGGCTCATCCTCGCCGGCCAGTGGGAGCCGCCGACTGAGACCGACCGTCGGACGTTCGCCATCGAAGCGAACGGGGTCGGTGAGACCGAAGAACTGAAGCGAGACTGGCGATTCCAGGCGAAAGAAGTCGTCTCCTTCGCGGCGAGCGGCGAGGTTCGACCGGACGGTATCATCACTGCGTTCACGGCCGAACTCTCGCTGCTCCGGGAGGACGACGGGCAGGACCGACTGGTCAAACTCCGCGTCGACTTCCGGACGACAGACGTGGGGTCGACCGACGCCTCCAACCCGGACTGGTACAGCACCGCGGTCGAGCAGGCCCCTGACGTGAGCGCCCGCATCACCGACGACGGGGACTTCGTCGAGATGGTCCACGGTGGCGGGAGTTCGATGCTCCCCGGCACCGACGTCGTCCTCTACGACCGCGACGGCCGCGGCAACTGGGGCTACAGCCAGTTACGCGAACCGGTCGAGGCTGGCACCACGCTCTACCTCTGGATGGAAGACGACGAGTTCCGCTGGAATCGCGGGAGCAAACCAGCCGACGCGGACCCGACGCCACTCGACGGCCGGTACGGCTTCTGGATGCACCGCGAGGGCGCAGAGTACTTCGGCAACATCGAACTGCCGAAGTGACAGACTGCCGCAGCCATCGGATATATATCAGACCCTGACTATTCATCGAGTCAACATGCGACGACGACGACTGCTGGGGGCGATGGGGGCGCTCGTCGGTTCTGCTGGCTGTCTCCGACTCAGCGAAGGGGGCGAGTCCACTGCGACCACACGACCACCGACGTTCACCGTGACCGACACCGCGACGGCGACCAGTGCGGAAACCGACACCTCGACCGCGACCGCGGCCGAGGAACAGACCGCCGAGCCGCTGGACCGACCGCCGGGGCTCGAAGACGACGGGGTCGCCGTCTTCCTGGCCGACGCACACGTCAATGCACTCTCGCGGACCTCCTTCACCGTCTCCTTCCGCTCGACCAACCTCACCCGTGGCGATACCAACGAGGCGCGGAAGGCGCTCGTGGGCGACTCGGGTGCACTCGAACGCTGGCAGGACGGCAGCGCCATCGACATGTACCGGACCGCTGACGGGTCGTACTGGCGGCAGAACGTGGGCGGGCGGTTCACCTACGGCCGCCAGCGGTCCGCCTTCGACCGCCAGGAGCTCATCCGCGCCCGCGACCTCCGGACGCTCATCCTCGCCGGGCAGTGGAACGCCCCGGAAGAGACCGACGACCGCGCCTTCGAGATAACGGCCGACGGCATCGGCGAACCCGCGGCGCTCATGGAGGAGTACGAGGGGAAAGAGCTGAAGTCCTACGCCGCCGAGGGGAAAGTCCTCGAGAGCGGCGCAATCGCCGAACTGGTCGCCGAGTTCTCGTACCTCCACCGGGAGGACGAGCGCCTGTTCAAGGTCCGGGTGGACTACCGGACGACGGACATCGGCTCGACCGACGCCTCCAGACCGGACTGGTACAGCACCGCGGTCGAGCAGGCACCCGACGTGTCCGCCCGCATCACCGACGACGGGAACTACGTCCGGATGGAACACGCAGGCGGGAACGCGATGTTACCGGAAACCGCCGTCGTCCTCTACGACGACAGCGACGACACCGACCGCGGCAACTGGGGCTATCGCGACCTCGAACGCCCGGTCGAGGCCGGGACGACGCTCTACCTCTGGATGGAAGACGACCGGTTCCACTGGAACCGTGGCGGCAAGCCAGCGAACGCGAACCCGACCCCGCTCGACGGCCGGTACGGCTTCTGGATGCACCGCGAGGGTGCCGAATACTTCGGCAACATCGAGCTACCACGGTGATGGGAAAGTCCACACGCCGCACTCTGCTGTCGTCGCTCGCACTCGGCGGCCTCGCCGGGTGTCTCAGACTACAGGACGGGTCGGCGACGAGCACCGCGGCGGGGACGGAACGCGAGACCGCGACCGACACGGCCACTGCCACGGGGACCGACACGGCCACTGCCACGGGGACCGACACGGCAGCGGACCAGCCCGAGACGACCACCGAAGAGCCGCCGCTCGACTACCCGTCCGGACTCAGCGAGGACGGTGTCGAACCGTACCTCGTCGACGTGCACGGGACCGCGCTCCGGCGGACGACGTTCACCAGCGAGTGGCACTGGGTCGACCAGACCGAAGGCGACACCGACGAGGCGTTTCGGTTCCGCGTTGGAGACGAGAACACCGTGGGCCTCTGGCTCGACGGCTCCGGCATCGAGTCGGTCGTCACCCCAGAGGGGACCTACTGGCGGGAGGTCGTCGCCGGGACACCGACGTACGGCCTCGACCGGATGACCTTCGACATGCACGACATCGGCCACGCCGACGTGGTGCGAGCACACCTCGCGAGTCCCGGCTGGAGTGCACCGACCGAGGGCGAGGACCGGACGTTCGAACTCACCGCGGACAGCATCGCCGACCCCAGGCCGCTCGGCGACCACTACGACGTGGACTCGTTCGAGTCGTTCGAGGCGGAGATGACCGTCAGCGAACAGGGCATCATCACCAGCCTGTCGTCGCTCAGTTCGTTCGTCGACCCCGAGGAGGACCGGTTCCGGTCGTTCGCCTACGACTACCGCATCACCGACATCGGGTCGACGACCGCGGCGACGCCCGACTGGCTGCCGACCGCCAAAGAGCGTGTCCCGACCGTCGAGGCACGGTTCGTCGACGACAGGCGAGCCATCGAGTTCTCCCACCTCGACGGCAACCCCATCCTCCGCGATAGCACCATCGAGATAAACAGTCGCGAGGAGGACGTCGAACACGCCGGCCGGACCGAACAGCCCATCGAAGCGGGTGACACGGTCTACATCTACGTCACCGGCGACCACGAGGTTCGGACCTCGTTCGGCACACGACCCACCACGAGTGACAGGATTGCCCTGGAGGGACGCTGGGGGCTCTGGATGGACCGGGCCAACAGCGGCGGCGAGTACTTCCAGAGCGTCGAACTGGGATAGCGATACGTCGCTCGTAACGACGTTCGAAACGGCCGATACGTTTTACCGAGTTGCTCGGGACGCCACTGGTATGGACCGCCGACGCGTGCTCGGCTCCCTCGCCGTCCTCGCTGGAACCGCTGGGTGTCTCAGACTGGAGGATTCGGGGGCCGAGACGACCGGAGAGGAGACTGCTGCCCCGACCGCGACCGACGTACCGACCGAACAGACCGCGACCGGAACCTCGGCCGAAGCGGACACCACCGCCCAGAACGACGCCGCAGCCGAGGAGATACCGGACTACCCCTCGGGCCTCGACGAAGGCGGGGTCCGAACCTATCTCGCAGACACGCACAGCAACGCCCTTGCGGGTGATTCGTTCACGCTCCGTAAGCGTATCGTCGACCAGAAACACGGTGGGTCGTGGGAGGACAGCACGTACCGGGTCGCGAGCGACGGACGGGTCCTGGAGACGAGCCAGTTCAACACCGAGGTCACGAAGTACTACAGCAGTCGTGGCGTCGTCTGGCGACAGCACTTCGAGGGCCAGCGCCGGTACGGTGCGAACGCGATGACGCTTCCGCGCCGCGAGTTCACCGCCTACCAGCTCCTCCAGAAGCTGCTTCGAGCCGGCGACTTCGGCCCACCATCCGACCCCGAGACGGGCGGTGAGGTGGTGACGTGGGACCTTCGGGCCGAGGGGCTGGCCGACCCGACACCGCTAAAACAACGCTTCGGCGCGACCACGGTGTCCGAGTTCGGTGCGGACCTGACCGTCGACGAGCGGGGCATCGTCCAGGAACTGGTGGCAGAGTTCACGTTCGTCCCCGAGTACGACAGCACCGAGCAGTCACTCCTGGTCAGGGTCGAGACGAGTGACCTCGGGGCAACCAGCGTCTCGAAGCCGACGTGGACGGCCGAGGCCCGGAGACGCAGTCCGAAGGTGGCCCTCTCCATGGGGGAGAACCGCCGCGTCGTCACGGTCACGCACGAGGACGGCGACGCGATTCCTGCCGGCACCGAGCTAACGATGTACGACCAGTCGGGCCACCTCGGTTTCACGCGCCTTCGCCAGGGAATCGCCCCCGGTGACCGCCTCGACGTGTGGGTCGAGAACGGCCAGCTGGCGATGGAGTTCGGCGAAGCCGACGGCGGCAGTGCAACCCACGAGTTCGTGGGGCGGACCGGCGCCTCGATGTTCCTCAACGGGGCGAACTACTTCAACCGGAAGGTCTGAGTCCCGAAGACGCCCTGGGCGGCGTCGCCGCATGTCGGTTCGGAGACCGAACACCTAAAGGGTGACCGACCTTTCTGTAGGGCAATGACGACCCTGGGAACCGCGAGCGCGGCCCCCGGCGAGGTCGACACCGGTCGCCTGACCGTCGGCGAGACCCGCGACGGCAGCCCGGTCGGCCTCCCCGTCGCCATCATCAACGGCGAACGGGACGGCCGGACTCTCTACATGCAGGCCGCGAGCGACGGGAACGAGTTGAACGGCGTCGGCGTGATACGCGAGGTGTTCCCCCAGCTGGACCCCGCGACGCTGGCCGGCGAGATACGTATCGTCGGTATCGTGAACTACCACGGCTTCCAGATAGACTCACATCGCAACCCCATCGACGACACGAAGCTGAACCGAACCTACCCCGGCGACCACGACGGCACCTCCTCGGAGCGCATCGCCGCCGCCACGTTCGACGCGGCTCGCGATGCCGACCTCATCCTCGACCTGCACCAGGGGTCCGACAGCCGGATGATAAACGAGACACGGGTGCGCTGTGGCCGCCGCCACCGTCTGCACCAGAAGTGCCTCGAACTCGCGAAGGTGTTCGGTGCGGGTCACATCCTCGACCAGAAGGGACCGGACGGACAGCTGGCACGGGCCGGCCCGGACGAGGGTATCCCGACCATCGACCCGGAGCTGGGTGGGACCGTCGGCTTCGACCACGAGAGCATCCAAATCGGGGTCGACGGCGTGTTCAACGTCCTGCGGTACTACGACTTCCTGGAGGAGAGTGCGACCACCGAGACACAGACCCGTGCAAAGAGCTTCGACCAGTACGGCTCACCCGCGGGCGGTCTCGTCACGTTCGAACACGACCTCGGTGACCGCGTGGACCGCGGCGACGTGCTGTTCACCGTCACCGACCCGTTCGGCCAGCTGAAAGCCGAAGTGACCGCCGACTCGAACGGTCTCTTCTGGCGCTCCCGCCGCCTCCCACAGGTCGCGACCGGTGAGTACGTCTGTTCGGTCGGCACGGACATCGACAGCTACTGATGACACGACAGAACCTCTGAGTACCCTACAGAACCCCTGATGACACTACAGAACCTCTACTGTCCCGAGTGCGGCACCGAACACGAAGCCGGCGCGGACGAACCGTGGCGCTGTCCGACAGACGGCCACGCGCTCGACCTCCAGACACCGCCGCTGCCGGACGGGAACCCGCTCCCCATCAGCCAACTCGACACCCGGCGCGGCATCTGGACGTTCCACGAGTTCATCCCGGTCGACCAGCACGTCACGCTGGGCGAGGGCTTCACCCCGCTCGTCGACGCACCCCACTGGGGCGCCGAGTTCAAACTGGAGTACGTCTCGCCCACCGGTTCGTTCAAAGACCGCGGCGCGACGACCACCCTCTCGCGGGCGGCCACCCTCGGCGTCGAGAAGATAATCGAGGACTCCTCGGGCAACGCCGGGTCGGCCATCGCGACGTACGCGGCCCGCGCCGGCATCGAAGCCGACATCTACGTCCCGGCCGACGTGAAGCAGTCGAAGCTCATGGCCATCCAGCGCTCGGGTGCCCGCCCGGTCCGCGTCGAGGGCAGCCGCGAAGACGTGACGAAGGCGGCCATCGACGCCGTCGAGAACGGCGAGGGCTGGTACGCCAGCCACGCCTGGAACCCCGCGTTCTACGCCGGGACGATGACGTTCGCCATCGAACTCGCCGCCCAGCGCGACTGGACGGCCCCGGACGCCGTCGTCACGCCGGTCGGCCACGGCACCCTTCTGCTGGGAGCCTACCGCGGCTTCGACGTGCTCGAACGCGCCGGTATCATCGACTCGATGCCGCGCCTGCTCGGCGCGCAGGCCGCCGGTTACTCGCCCATCGCGGACACCTTCCACGGCGAGCACGAAGCCGAGGACGACCACCCCAACGACATCGCCGACGGCATTCAGATTCGCGAACCGGCCCGCAAAGACCAGCTCGTCGACGCCATCGAGGCCACTGGTGGGGACTGTATCGCCCTCGGCGAGAACATCGTCGAGAACACGCTCGACACCCTGCACCGCCGCGGCTTCTACGTCGAGCCGACGTGTGCCGTCGCACCGGCCGCCCTCACCAAGTACCGCGAGATGGGCGTCGTAGACGAGGACGAGGACGTGGTCGTTCCCCTCACGGGGAGCGGTCTGACGACGCTCTGAGCCGTGACGAGCTATCCCGCCGCCTTCTGCCCGGACTGTGGCGCAGAGACCGATAGCACGCACGTCGACGGCCGCGACCGGCGGTACTGCCCGGCCTGCGAGCAGGTGGTCTGGCACAACCCGGTCCCCTGCGCCGGTGTCGCCGTCGTCGGCGACGAGGGCGTCCTGCTCACGAAACGCGGCGTCCCACCCGGTATCGGGGACTGGGCGCACCCCGGCGGCCACATGGAAATCGGCGAATCGGCCGAGGCCGCCGCCGCCCGCGAACTCGAAGAGGAGACCGGCGTCAGCGTCGACCCGGCCGACCTGACCCTGCTCGACACCTTCACCGAGGAGCACGTCGACGGGAAGTACATCGTCTCCATCGGCTTCGCGGTCCGCGCCGAGGACGCCGTGGGTGAGCCTGCCGCCCTGAACGAAGTCCTCGACGTGGGCTGGTTTACACCCGAGGCGTTCGCCGTGAGTGACCACGCCTTCCACGGCCACCACGACGAGCGGTTCGCGGCCGCCTGGGAACGGTTTGGCTAGTCAGGGTGGAGTGGAAGCGAAGGGGTTCTACTTTTCCAGTGGCGGGTGGCGCGTGCTGACGAGCGTGGCGAACGCCAGTGAGCCCGCGAAGTCGAGTCGCGCGAGGGACGACCGGAGCGGAACGCAGTGAAGCGGAGGGAGTCGGCTGGGGAGGGTGTGGTGCGGTCATGGACGCTAGCGAGAGTCGACTAAGTCGACCCAGCCACAACTCCCGAAACACTACCAGAAACAACCGAAACCTTCGACTCACCGCTCAGGATACGTTTTGGCATCGAACCCACCCCGAACCAGCGGTTTCGCGACGTGCCGGCGAGCACACGGCGGGACCTCGTACCACCCCTCCGCAAGCTCGCGCTCGACCGAAACCTCGACCTTCCCTGGCGCATCGGTCCCGCAGTCCCGACAGCGATAGCCCTGGTTCCGGCCCGCGGACTTCATCGTGTTCCCGCAGCCGTCACAGACCGGCGTCTCGTAGCCAGTCCGATTCAGCTCGCGAACCGCGAACTTCTCCAGTTTCAGGGTTCCACCAGTGACCTCGCCACAGACGGTGAGTTCGTCTCCCTCCCGGAGATTGCGAACCCGGTCGCGGAATCGCTTCGTGGGCTCGAAGGCGGTGCACTGGATGGACTCCTCGCCCGCCGAATCCGCGAACTCGAAGAAGACGTGCCCGCCGCGTCTGGTCTCCGGTTCCGACGCCACGACACCAGAGACGCGATAGGCCCGGTCTTCCTGGAGCGACCCGAGTTCGCCAGGGGCGAGATGGGCGTCGGTGCCCTGGTTCGTCTGGAACGTCGCCGCGTCGAACACCGGCTCGGAGTCAATCGCTCCTACAAGTGCCCGGCAGGCGTCGGGGTCGTCGCCACGAATCCCGTGCAGGATGGGACACGGCGTGTGGGGTACGCAGACCGCTTCGCCCTCGGTTCGGTCGACGGTGTCCCAGGCGCGGGGGTAGTACTCGTCGGCGGCCGCAAACAGCGAGTCGTAGTCGATGTCGCGCTCGGTCCCCCATCGCCCGGGCTCGCGGTAGCTGATGTGCTCGGTCGTCCAGTCGCCGAAGGCGGCCCAGGCACCGACGGCGGCGAGTGCCCCGACCAGCCCTTGCGAGTTCTTCCAGCCAGCGCGGGCGTAGTCGAACTCGTCGGCCAGTTCCTCGGCCCGTTCGACGGAGAGAATCTCGCGGAGGGCGTCGCGGGCGAACTCGGCGACCGCGTCGGGCACCTCGTCTGGAGACCCAGAAGCGACCACGAGGCCGGGGTTGGTCATCGGGTCGTCCGTCTCGGCCGCCCCATCCAGCTCCTCGCAAGCGAGCGCGAGGGCCGTCTCCGGGTCGGCGTCGGTGTGGATTGCGAGGGCCGCGTTCCCGCGGGTCTTGAACTCGACCGCGGGGTTGAGGCGGACCAGAAGCAGGCGCTCGACCGTCGCGCCCGAATCCCGCAGGGTCGTAGCGACCCGGTTCGCGACGTAGGTCGTACACATCCCGCGCGTGCGAGAGTCCGTGTCGTCCAGCCCGATGACCGTCATCGTGTGCGAAAAGTAACGCGGTGGCTATCGAGGTTTCGACTCGGTGGCACCGTGGTGGCGTGTCGACCTGTTCGTTCACTATCCAAAATCGCGCGAAATCGCCCGACTCACCCCGCCTGCGAAGCCCGCGAGCGTCACAACACATATATGCGAGAAACAACTTACGTGTCCGTATGTCTCGGGATGCACTGGTCGAGAACCTCACCGCCATGCTGCAGGATGCAGGGTTCCGCGTGAGCGACCGGTGCGTCATCCGTCCGAAGAGCTTCGACCTGGCAGCCCGCCGGGGCGAGGAACTCGTCCTCGTCAAGATCCTCTCGAACATCGACGCCTTCGACGCGGCGACCGGCGCGGAGATGCGACGACTCGGGTCGTACCTGGACGCGACGCCCCTGGTCATCGGTCTCAGAACGCGCGACGAGGACCTCAAGCCGGACGTTGTGTACTTCCGCCACGGCGTCCCCGTCATGGCACCCAACACCGCGATGGACCTGTTCGTCGAGCGGGTGCCACCGCTCATCTACGCGGCACCCGGCGGCCTGTACGTCAACATCGACGGCGAGTTACTCGCCGACGAGCGCGAACAGCAGAACATGAGTCTGGGACAGCTCGCCAACGAACTCGGTGTCTCCCGGCGCACCGTCTCGAAGTACGAGGACGGCATGAACGCCTCCGTCGAGGTGGCGATGCGCCTCGAGGAGATGTTCGACGCACCCCTGACCGCCCCGGTCGACGTGATGGACGGGGCCGACGAGGTCCGCGACGCCGAACCGACGCCGGACGACCCCGAAGCCGACCCCGACGACGAACCCATCGTGACCGTGATGACCCGCGTCGGCTACGACGTCCACCCGACACTTCGCTCCCCGTTCAAGGCCGTCAGCGAGGACAACGATGCCGAGGGCGAGGGGCCGGTCACCCACCGCGAGGTCCGAGAACACACGCTGCTCACCGGCCACTCGGAGTTCACGAAGGCCGCCGAGAAGCGCGCCCGTATCATGAGCTCCATCGGGTCGGTCACCCGGACCCGGTCGGTGTACTTTGTCGACCGGTCGAAGCGCGAGTCGGTCCACGGAACCGCCATCATCGAGCGCGAGGAGGTCGAGGCGATGCGTGACGCCGACGACCTGCGCGACCTCATCCGCGAACGGACCGACCTCGAAGAGGAGCCGGCCTGAGTCGGCACGGTCGGTCCGATTCTGGCACGAGTGTGTCACACCGCAGAGCACCAGCGCCGTGTTTTCGTCCCTCACTGCTCACCCGGGAGGCTGGCGCACCGGCGGGACCACGAAGAATAGCGTTCTGAAACCGCCTACGCCTCTGCGCCGTACGTCTTCTCCAGGTAGGCGACGATGTCGTCCGACTCCGGCATCCCGTCGACGCCGTGCTCTCTGTCGACGAGGACCGGGACGCCGGTCTGTCCGCTGATCTCTTTTACCTCCGTCCGCTCGGAGTGCGAGCGCGGGACCTCGTGGGAGACGTACTCCAGGTCGAGTTCGTCGAGTTTGCTGATAACTTTCGCACAGTACGGGCAGCCCGGCAGTTCGTACAGTTCGAGCTTCGTCATGGCTGCCCGGTTCTACGGTGGCTCATATAAAGAGGTCGGCGGTCGTGTGTGCCCCCCACGCCAGACCACACAACACAAGACACTTACGGACGTTTATCTGATATATCAGTGAAGTGCTGGTGAGCCCCCTCGTGGTGTGGCTCATCGTGCTCGCCCTGCTGGCGATCGTCGGGACACCCCTGGCGGCCGCTGCCCTCCCTCGAAGTCCCGACCGTGGCGTCGCCTTCGCCCTCCCCCTCTCCCTCGTCGTGCTGGCCGCGGTCACCTACTGGGTCGGACAGGTCAGCTTCGGGACTCATACGGTCGTCGGGGCCGTGGTGGTCCTCGCCAGCCTGAGCGCCCTCGCGAGCCGAGTCGCACCAACCGTCCCCCGTCGTCCCGCCCTCGAAACAGCCGTGGTGTTCGGCGTCTCGTTCGCCGCCATGCTCGCCCTCCGGCTGGTCGACCCCGCGGCCATCCCACAGGGCGGCGAGAAGTTCCTCGACTACGGCCTCCTGCAGTCGATGCTCCGCGCGGACCGCCTCCCGCCGGAGGACGTCTGGTTCGCCGGGGAGCGACTGCGCTACTACTACGGCGGCCACCTCGTCGCGGGCATCCTCGCGAAGCTGTCCGGCGTCGAGGCCCGCTACGCGTACAACCTCGCGCTCCCGACGTTCTTCGCCTGCATCGCGACCGGTGCCTACGGTCTCGCTGGAACCATCGCCGACGCTCGAGGTCGGTCCCCACGGGGGGCTGGCATCGCCGCCGCCGTCGTCGTCGCGTTCGGGAACAACCTCGCTCCCGTCGTCCGAATCCTGCTTGGCTACCTGCCGGACTCGCTCGTCGAGCAGTACGGCCGGGCCGCCGTCGCGGGCATCCGCGCCCCGACCCAGGAGGCCCTCGACGGCGTCATCGGTAGCGCGAACTGGGGCTACTGGAACACCCGGTACGTGCTCGACGGGACGCTCGTCGTCTCACCGTCGTGGGAGTACGTCAACGGCGACCTCCACGCCCACATGATGGCACCGCCGTTCCTCCTGCTCGTCGGGGCACTCTGTTTCGCGTGGTATCGTGCGCCCGCGTCGGACCCACGGCGCTGGCTCCGGCTGGCGGCGACGGTCCCCGTCGTCGGCCTCCTCGCGCTGACGAACCTCTGGAGCGTCCCGACCGCCTGCGGTCTCGTCGCCCTCACCGTGGCGTGTTCGGACGCGCATCCACTGGCGGGGCTTCGACCGCACTCGCTGGTGCGACTGGCCACGACCCCGGTCGCGGGTGTGACGACCCGGTCACTCGGTGGAATCGTCGCCGGGTCACGGCTTCTCCGGGAGCTCACCCGCCACGCCGTCGCGGGACTGGCCGCCGTCGCCGTCGGTCTGGGCGGCGCACTCACCGTCGCGCCGTTCCTGCTCGACCACACCCCGGTGAGCCGCGGCGTCGGGTTCTTGCCACCCCGGAGCGGCCTCGTTCCGTACCTCATCGCCTGGGGCGTGTTCGTCGTCCCGTTCGCGGTCGCGCTGCTGCCGCAGACCCGGTCGTGGGCGGGCGCGTCTCGCCGCCGGTCCGTCGTCCTCGCGCTCGCTCTCGTGGTCTCCCTCGCAGCCGTCGCCGTCGACTTCGCGGCGCTGGCGGTCCTCGGCCCGCTGCTGCTCGCGGGCTGGGTCGTTTCGCGGACGCGCGGCGACTTCGCCGCCGTGCTCGTCCTCGCCGGTGCGGGGCTGTTGCTAATCGTCGAACTCGCCTACGCCCGGGTCTGGCCCGTCGGCGGCCACGTGCGCTGGAACACGGTGTACAAGGTATCCATGCAAGTGTGGGTGCTGTGGGGCGTGGGGCTCGGCGTCGTCTTCGGCCGCTGGCACGACCGACTCCACGAGTCGTTGCGTGCCATCGGGCAGGGCCGGGACCTGCCGAGTACCCCCTCGAAGACCGTCCTGACCAGTCTCTTGCTCGTCGTGGTGCTGGGCTCGACCCTGGCGTTCCCGGCGCTCGTCGCCCAGGGCCAGCTCGAACCGGCCGTCTCGAACCCCCAGGCGGCCGACCTCTCGCTCGACGCGACGAAGTTCGTCGAGCAGTGGCACGCGAACGAGTCCGGGGCCATCGACTGGCTGAACGAGCGCGAGGGGACGCCGACCATCCTCACACAGGCCGGCGACGAGACGTACCAGTGGCACTCGGCACCCGCAGCCCTGACCGGCCTCCCGGCCGTCGTCGGGTGGGAGCACGAAGCCGGCTACCGTGGCGTCGAGGCGTACGAGAAGCGGGTGAACGACACCGCGGCGATGTACACCGGGAACTGGTCCGAGTCTGCCCGCCTGCTCGCGAAATACGACGTGCGGTACATCTACGTCGGCCCCGACGAACGGGCGCGGTACGACCGGCCGTCCATCTCGCATCCGGACCGTCGACTGGTTGACTTCGCGGAGAAACCGGGTATCACGGTGGCCCATCAGAGCGGGACCGTGACTATCTACGAAGTTGACGAAACCGCGTTATGTACCCCAGAAAACGGTAGTTGCTCGAATCAGGCGAGGACGCCGCCGGTCCGGACGACGAAGTAGACGAGGAACGCCCCGGCGAGGACCCACTGTCCAGCCGAGATGTCGTCGAACTCGCCCGCCGCCGCCTTCACGATGGGGTAGCTGAGGATGCCCGCCGCGATACCGTACGCGATGGAGTACGTGAACGGCATGACCATGATGGTCAGGCCGGCCGGCACCGCGTGGGTGATGTCGTCCCAGCGAATCTCCACGACGTTGCGCATCATCAGGACCGCGATGACCACCAGCGCCAGGTGCGAGGCGTACTGCGGGATTGCCGCAGCGAGCGGGACGAACACGAGCGAGACGAGGAACAGGAGGGCGACGACGAGTGCCGTCATGCCGGTGCGACCGCCCTCTTCGACGCCCGTCGCGGACTCGATGTACGTCGTGACCGTCGACGTGCCGAGGATGCCGCCCGCGGTCGTGCCGACCGCGTCGGCCATCAGGGGCTTGTCGATGTCGGGGAGTTCGCCGTCCTCGTCGAGGAAGTCACCCGCCTGCCCGACGCCGACGAGCGTGCCGGCGGTGTCGAAGAAGTCCACGAAGAAGAACGTGAACACGACGAGCGCGAAGGTGAACGCCTCGACCTGGGCGAAGCCGCTGAGGAACGCGCCGACCAGCGGCGTGATGTCGTACGTTGCCGCGGGGAGCGCGGACGCGACGAACTCGCCCTCCTTGATGAACTCGCCCGAGAGTGCGCCCGGCGCGTACCCGAGGAACGAGAGGACGAAGCCGACGAGCGTGGTCGCGACGATGCCGACGATGATGGAGCCCTTCACGCCACGGGCGTACAGCCCCATGGTGAGGAAGAGACCCAGCACCGAGACGATGGCGACCGGGTTCTGTGCGAGCGACCCGAGCGTGATCATCGTCGCCTCGTCGGCAGCGACGACGCCCATCGCCTGCAGCCCGATGATGCCGAGGAACAGGCCGATACCCGTCCCGACTGCGAACTTCACCGGCTCGGGGATGAGCCCGATGACGAACTCACGCGCGCCGACCGCCGTGAGCACGATGAAGATGACACCTTCCGTGAACACCGCGGCGAGTGCGGTCTGCCACGGGATTCCCAGGGTGAGCACGACGGTGAACGCGAAGAACGCGTTCAGGCCGAGCCCGGGCGCTTGCGCGAACGGTCTGTTCGCGTAGAACGCCATGACCGTCGTGGCGACGACGCTCGCCAGGATGGTGACGACCGCCAGCATCTGGATGACCTGTCCCTGGGAGTAGCCCTGAATCTGCACCGCGTTGCTCATGATGGCGGGGTTGACGGCGACGATGTAGCTCATCGTCAGGAACGTCGTGATACCCGCGACAATCTCTGTTTTCAGGTTCGTCCCGTGCTCCTCGAAGCCGAAGTAGTCGGCGAACCAGCTGTCCCCACCCGTGGACGTGGTCTGGTTTGCCGTGCTTTCACTGGAACCCATGATGCACGTACGGCCAACCACAGAATTTACAAATTAAAGCCTTACGGAAATTCAGCCACACAATAACCACGTTCTTGCATATTTTCACGGTTGTACTCTCCGAAAGCCGACAGAGAGTGACGGTCAGGCCTGCTTTGTAAGTCATGCTCCGAACGTCACGGACAGGTCGAGACCGAGTTCGACGAACCCCATACCTATCACTTCGCCACGAAGAAGTGGCCACCCGAACCTCCCCGTCTCCTTCCACCAGACGAACTGTATCGACCGTCGCTCACCCGGGCGGGACGAGACGTTTCAATCCACAATCACTACGCCAATTTTTATACCGGGACGCACAACGTCATGGCAATGGACGTCGCGGACCTGCCCCTCGCCGACCGATTCGTCGACCACTTCCACGCGAAGGGGGTCGAGGAACTCTACCCGCCACAGGTCGCGGCGGTCGAAGCGGGCGTCTGCGAGGGCGGCCGGGTCGTCGCCGCGGTCCCGACCGCCTCCGGGAAGACCTTCGTCGCCCAGCTCGCGATGCTTACCAGTGACGGCCCCGCGCTGTACGTCGTCCCACTCCGGGCACTCGCGACCGAGAAGTACGACGAGTTCTGCGAACTGCCGGACGTCTCGGTCGGTATCTCGACGGGCGATTTCGACGCGACCGACGAGGACCTCGCCGACCACGACATCGTCGTCGCCACCTCGGAGAAGGTCGACTCCGCGATTCGAAACGGGGCGTCGTGGGTCGAAGCTATCGACTGTGCCGTCGTCGACGAGATACACCTGCTCGACGCCGACGGGCGCGGCCCGACCCTCGAAGTCACCATCGCCAAACTCCGCCGTCTCACCCCCGACATCCAGCTCGTCGGGCTCTCGGCGACGGTCGGGAACGCAGAGGAGATTGCCGACTGGCTCGACGCCGAACTGGTCCACTCGACCTGGCGACCCGTCGACCTGAAGACCGGGGTGTACGCCGACGAGACCATCTCCTTCGACGACGGCGAGCAGCGCGACGTGGACACCGACGGCGACCCGGCCGCCGTGGCACTGGCCCGGGACGCCGTCGAAGCCGGCGGCCAGTGTCTCGTGTTCGTCTCCTCGCGGCGGGCCGCCCAGGGCCTCGCGACCGACCTCGTGGACGAGTGGTTCGACTCCGCCCCCGAGGTCGCCGAGGAGTTGCGGGTCAGCGCCGCGACCGACACCGGGATGGAACTCGCCCGGTGTGCCGCCAACGCGGTCGCGTTCCACCACGCTGGCCTCTCGGCCGAGCACCGCCGACTGGTCGAGACCGCGTTCCGCGACCGCGAGTTGAAGGTCATCGTCGCCACCCCCACGCTCGCCGCGGGCGTGAACGTGCCCGCCCGCCGGGTCGTCGTCCGCGACCACGAACGCTACGACGGGACCGGGATGGAGCCCCTGCCCGTCCTCGAAGTGCACCAGATGTTCGGCCGGGCGGGTCGCCCCCACCTCGACCCCTACGGCGAGGCGATGCTCGTGGCCCGCGACGGCGAGGCCGACACGCTCCGGGAGCGCTACATCGGCGCAGACCCCGAACGCGTCACCTCGAAACTGAACAGCGAGCGGGCCCTGCGAACCCACGTCCTCTCGACGGTCGCCTCGGGCTTTGCGGACTCCCGCGAGGCAGTCCTCGAACTGCTGGACGAGACCTTCTACGGGCACCAGCGCCCCGGCAGCGACCTCGAAGCAGTCGTCGACGACGTGCTCGAGTACCTCGAGAGTGCAGGCATGCTCGACCGCACCGACGGCCTCCGGGCGACGAAGCTGGGGAGTCTGGTCTCGCGCGTGTACGTCGACCCCGTCACCGGGGCTTCGGTCATCGACGCCCTCGGCCGGGCGGCCGACAATCCCCGACTCACCCCGCTCACCGTGCTCGAGTTGGTCTGTGACACCACGGACATGCCCGAACTCTACACGCGAAACGACGAAGCAGGCCGCCTCACCGACGAGGCGATGCGCCGCGAGTCCGAGTTGACGAAGTCCGTGATGGACTTCGACGGGGACTTCCAGGCGTGGCTGGACGTGTTCAAGACCGCGAAGATGCTCGCCGACTGGTCCGAGGGCGCAGACGCCGACACGGTCGCAGAACGCTACGGGGTCGGTCCGGGCGACGTGCGTCGCATCGGCGAACGTGCCGCCTGGCTCCTGACGGCGACCGAGTCGCTGGCCGAGTACATCGCTGACGAAGGGACCGACGTGACGCGGGTCGCCCGGGTCATCCGGGAGACGCGCGAGTCGCTGGTCGAGCGTGACGTGTAAACGCGACCGCGACAGCCGATACGACGGCAGTCAGCCCAGAATCAGGGTTCGACGTCGACCAGCGCGCCCACGGGCGCGTCGGTCCGGTCTGCGGCCCGCTCTTTGCCCTCGTCGCCGACCGCGATGAGCGCGAACACGCCCGCCACGTCGGCACCCGCGTCGGCCACGATGTCGAGCAGGAGTTCCTGGGTCTCGCCCGACCGGATGAGGTCGTCGACGACGAGCACGGAGTCGCCCGCGTCGAGCGCCGACGCCGGCAGGTAGTAGGTGAGTTCGATGCCGGACTGGAGGCGCTGGCGGGCCTCGATGAACTCCTCGACCGCGGTCTCTTTGGACTTCTTCGCGTACACGCAGTCCGCGCCGAAGTAACTCGCCATCGAGGCGGCGAGCGTGATGCCGTCGGTCGCGGCCGTCAGCACCGCATCGGGGCGGTCGAAGGCGAAGGCGTCGGCGGCGACCGGCGCGACGAGGTCGAGGAAGGCCTGATCGAAGACGGCGGCGCTATTGTCGATGTAGCCCTCGTCGTCGACCCGGATGCGTGCGCCCAGTTCCGCGGCGAGTTCGTCGCGACCGACCCCTTCGACGACCTCCCGGGCCCGGTCGGCACTCGGGAGGACGTGCCCGTTCACGTAGCGGTTCAGGTCGCCTGCCGGTAGCCCCGTCAGTTCCGCGAGTTCGTCGTACGTCCGCGTCTCCTTCAACATCTGGAGGACGTCGACGGCGCGCAACTGGAGGGCCGCCTTCTCGGCTCGGTTCATACCCACTATGCACGACTACACAATCATGAATACATCGAATCGGTCGAATCAGAAAGTGGGCACGACCGTGGAGTCGTCCTAGCTCAGGAAGTTCGGCTCGACGTGCTTCTGGTCGCGCTCGGCACGGAGGTGTTCGAGGAACTCGTCGGTGTCGACGTCGTACTCCTGGCGCTCCTTGCGGTCACGCACGGAGAGGTTGCCCGCTTCCTCCTCGTTGTCGCCGACGATGATCATGTACGGCACGCGGTCGTTGTGCGCGCCGCGGATCTTGCGCTCGATGGTCGCGTCGCGGTCGTTGACCTCGACACGGAACTCCGAGAACTTCTCTTTGACCTCGTAGGCGTACTCGAGGTTGTCGTCCGAGATGGGCAGGATGCGGACCTGCTCGGGGGCGAGCCAGAACGGGAACTTGCCCGCGAAGTGCTCGATGAGCACCATGAAGAAGCGCTCGTAGGAGCCATAGAGGGCACGGTGAATCATCACCGGGCGCTCGTGCTCGTTCTCCTTGCTGACGTAGGAGAGGTCGAAGCGCTCGGGCATGTTGAAGTCGAGCTGGACCGTCGGTCCGTCCCACTTCCGCCCGAGGGCGTCCGTGAACGCGAAGTCGATCTTCGGCCCGTAGAACGCACCGTCGCCCTCTTCGAGGTCGTAGTCCATGCCGCGCTTTTCCAGCACTGCGGTGAGTTGCTCCTCGGCCTGCTCCCAGATCTCGTCACTGCCGACGGACTTCTCGGGACGGGTCGCGAGCGCGACCTCGAACTCCAGCCCGAAGGTGTCGAGAATCTGCATGATGATGTCCATGATGGCCTCGACCTCGACTTCGATCTGGTCGGGGCGAGCGAACAGGTGGCCGTCGTCGATGGTGAACGCCCAGACGCGCGAGAGGCCGGAGAGTTCCCCGCGCTGTTCCTTGCGGTAGACCTTCCCGTTCTCGGCGTAGCGGATGGGTAGTTCGCGGTAGCTCCAGGAGTGGTCCTGGTAGATGGCGGCGTGGCCCGGGCAGTTCATCGGCTTCAGGCCGTACTCGTCGTCACCCACGTCGAACAGGAACATGTCGTCGTGGTAGTTCTCGTAGTGGCCCGACTGCTTCCAGAGGTCCGTCTTGAACACGTGCGGGGTCTCGACGTACTCGTAGCCCGCGTCGAGGTTCATCTCCTCGATGAATCGCTCCAGTTCGCGCAGGATGGTCTTCCCGTTGGGATGATAGAGCGGCAGGCCCGGACCCGTCACGTCCTGGATGGAAAAGAGGTTCATCTCGTTGCCGATCTTGCGGTGGTCGCGTCGCTCGGCTTCCTCCTTTCGCTCCAGGAACTGCTCGAGGTGGGACTCCTTCTCGAAGGCCGTCCCGTAGACGCGGGTCTGCATCTCGTTCTCCTCGTCGCCGCGCCAGTACGCGCCGGCGATCTCCAGTAGTTCGATGCAGCCGATCTCACCGGTCGAGGCGACGTGGGGCCCGGCACAGAGGTCCTCGAACTCGCCCTGGCTGTAGAAGGTGATCTCTTTGCCCTCGTCGTGGAGTTCCTCCAGCAGTTCCAGCTTGTAGGGCTGGTCGGCGAGGCGCTCTCTGGCGTCCTCGTAGCTCACGACCTCGCGCTCGATGTCGAGGTCCGCGTCGACGATGTCGCGCATCTGCTCTTTCAGACCCGGGAGGTCGTCGGAGTCGATGTCGACGTCGTCGAAGTCGTAGTAGAACCCCTCGTCGGTCGGCGGCCCGATGGCCAGTTTGGCGTCGGGGTACTCACGGAGCACGGCCTGGGCGAGGACGTGGGCTGCGGAGTGACGCATGACCTCGAGGTACTCGTCGGACTGGTCGGTGACGATCTCTATCTTCGCGCCGTCGTGGACCGTCGCTTCCTTGGCGACGAGGTCGCCGTCTATCTTTCCGGCGACCGTGTCCTTCCCGAGACCGGGGCCGATCTCGTACGCGACGTCCTCGACGCTCGCTCCTTTCGAGACCGCGAGCTCCGAACCGTCTGGTAGTACTACCGCTATCTGTTGTTCTGATTTCGACATGGGTGACGTTCCTCTGGCTGGTCAGTGTCTGCCAACGCGAGAACCGGTAGGTGAAGTTGTGATTTAGCGGGTACAAACCCGACCTGTAAAGCAGACACCTACCATCGTACTTTTCCATACCCGGTGTTGCGAGAAAAGAGTTGCGTTTCGTGCGATTAGAAACATGCGTGAGAATGTGTTGCACAGTAGAGAGGGGCCGCGAGGGCGAAATCCAGCCCAGACACTGTCAGAAAACGTTCAGTTTTGCGGGTGTTACATCGGGTGTGTCTGACTGCCGATGACGGCGGGAAAATCGGGAACTACGACCGACGGATGCAGTGACGCTACCGCTCGCTTACGGGAGCGAGGGGTGCCGAGTGGTGGTTGGTGATGGTGGCACTCCCCGAGGAGACGACGGTGGTGGCGTTCACCGAGTCGACCTGTGCGTCCCCGGCGACGGTCCACGACGCCGAGACGGTCGTCGTCTCGCCACGAGCCAGTTCACCGGAGGTCGCGTTCGTGGTGAGTCGCGTCCCGTCCGCCAGCGTCACCGCGTCCAGCCGGAACTCGTAGGCGTCGTTCCCGGTGTTTCGGACCGTCACCTCCACCACGAGCCGGCGCTCACCGTCGACCGTCTCGAAATGTGCGTCCGTGAGTCGCTCCGTCTGCTCGGTTGCTGGAACCACTTCGTCGCCTATACCGACCGGTTCCCGGTGGTCGCCCGGCTGTTCCCCGCCGAAGAGCTGGTTCGATACCAGCCCGAAGAACGTCGCACCCTCGATTATCAGCGGGATGCCGATACCGACGACAATGAGCAGTCGGATGATGGTCCGACGCTCCATGAGTCAGGGTGACACCGGCGGCATCCCGGGCGAGAGCGCCCCGTCCGCGAGCAGGTCGGCGACGGGGATACCGTACGCGATGAGGATGAGCACGATGGCGAGCGCAGTCCACAGCCTGAAGTTGTCGATGATGCGCGGGCTGTCACCGGGGCCGGACAGTGGCTCCGGGATGAACCCGTCGACGGCGACCGTGCTCTTCTCCCTGTCTGCGTTCCACGTCCCGGCGAACACGAGCAGGAACATGCCGAGCGAGACGAACAGGAAAACCGCTCCGATCGCGATCTGGAGTTGCATCTCCTGGACGGTCCCGAACGGCGTCTCGAAGGCGACACCCGTGACGCGACCCCACTCCGGCTCGGCGGTGCGGCGCGGGAGGCTCGCGAGGCCGGCCCGGTGCATGGCGTTCGACATGAGCGTCATGCCGAGGAACCAGACGAACGGCTGGGCCACCGCGACACCACGGAACTGCAGGCGCTTGCCCGTGACCTGCGGCCACAGCCAGTAGGTGATGGCCATGAACGTCAGGGCCGCGGCGGTGCCGACGGTGAGGTGGAAGTGGCCGGGCACCCACAGCGTGTTGTGGATGAGGTAGTTGATGTTCATCCCGGCGTTTATCATCCCGGAGAAGCCACCGGCGGCGAACATCAGGCCCGCGAGCGCACAACCCGCGAACGCCGGGTTGTCCCACGGCAGCGCGCGGAGCCAGCCGAAGCGGCCCTCGCCACCGCGTTGTCTCGCCCCGTGTTCCATGCTGGCGACGACGGTGAACGCCGTCAACAGACTCGGGAGCAACAGGAACATGGTGTTCGTCATCGCGACGAACTTGAACCCGCTCGGGATGCCGGGGTCCATGTACTGGTGGTGGAACCCGACCGGGGTCGAGAGGATGAGGAACAGGATGAAGACCACGCGTGCGAGCGGGTCGCTGAACAGCCGCCCACCCGAGAGCTTCGGCAGGATGGTGTACCAGACGAAGTACGCGGGCATCAGCCAGAAGTACACGACCGGGTGGCCGAAGTACCAGAACAGCGTCCGCGTCAGCAGCGGGTCGACGGTCTCGATGATGCCGAGGGACCACGGCAGCAGGAAGAACAGCACCTCGACGGCGACGCCGAACGTCGAGATGTACCACATCAGCATCGTCGTCAGCACCATGAACGTCTGGAGCGGAACGCGCTCTCCCGGGTTGTCCTGGCGCCAGACGTAGTAGGTGCGGAACCAGTCGAGGCCGGCGATCCACGTCCCGACGAGGAACGCGGCCAGCCCGAAGTAGAATATCGGATGCGCCTCCAGCGGTGCGTAGAAGGTGAACAGCACGTCGGCCTGGAAGGGAATCTCACCCGCGAAGCCGCCAAGGATGGCGACCGTCGCGAGCACCGTCCCGAGCGCCATCAACAGCACCCAGGCCCGAGTGATGTTCCGGTTCGGGATGGGCGTATCGAGGCTCCTCGTGACGCCCCAGGTGAACAGGCCACAGATGAAGAACGTCGTGAAGATGAGCGCGAGCAAGACACCGTGGCCCGTCAGGACGGTGTAGTAGCTCTGGGAGGGGATGACACGTAGCGCGCCGGTCCGGTGGAGCGCCTGGACCAGCCCCATCAGCCCCCCGATGCCGAGTGCCCCGAAGGCGATCCAGAGACAGACACGAGTGACTTTCGCCTCGAACGGGTAGTCGTCGACGAACTGGGTGTTCGTGCTCATGCTGGGACCCCCGTCATGGCGCTACTCGAATTGCCGTCGGTCCCGTTGTACGTGTACTGGTCCGACGGGACGGCGATGACCTTGCCCTCCATGTTGTGGTGGTTCGCCCCGCAGTACTCGTGGCAGACGATGCCGTACGTGTCGGCCTCGTCGAAACGGGTCTTGATGGTCGCGACCTGCCCGGGGATGACCATCGTGTTGATGTTCGTCCCCGCCAGCTCGAAGCCGTGGATGACGTCGCTGCTGGTGATGTGGAAGGTCACGTTCGCGTCGGTCGGCACCCGGATTGGCCGGGAGACGTCGGGCGTCCCCGGGTTGTAGCTGAACTGCCGGGCGACGATGTAGACGTGGTACTCGTTCGGCCCCGTCTTGACGACACCCGGGTCGGAGAACTCCGGGTGCTCGTCGAGGGCCTGTGGGTCGACCTGCCCGCCCCTGTCGTCGACCATCTCGACCCCGGCACCGATGGCACCGTAGGTGATGGTCGCGATGAAGCCGACGATGAGCAACAGTGCGACACCGAGCCAGAGTTTCTCGAACCTGTGGATGTGCATCGTTTCACCCGATCACCGTCGGCCCGTTCCCGAGGAACTCGACGAAGTACATGAAGCCCCACAGGACCACCAGAATCAGGAAGTACACCACGATGAGCGACGCCGTCCCGACCGGGTCGAACTCGTCGTGGCCGAGTTCTCTGACGATGTCGTCGTCTTCGACCACGCCACCCTCGTCGACCACCTCGGGTTCTGTCGACACGTCGGTGCTCATCTCGACACCCCGTCTGCGGCACACCTGCCATGAGCGTGCGCGTGAACCGTACTGCTACTCGTACTACGCATAGACAGGCAGGCTGTTGTGGGCCAACCACACTATAACAGGGGGTGAATTCTCATGGAACGGGAACAGGCGGTAGGCCAAAGAAGGAGGACCGAGTACCCCGGCCTATGGACATGGACCGAACGCAACTCGTCGCAGCCATCGGGTTGCTCGCGCTGATTCCAGCGGTGCTGTACGTGGCGCTGAAAGAGCCGTGGCCAGCCATCCTCACACTGCTGAACGTCCTCCTCATCTCCGCCGGACTCTACTACATGCTGTCGCCGACGGAGACCGGGCACGAGGACGACCACGCCGCGAGCCACTGAGCGAATGCGACGCCGAACGTTCCTCGGTGGCGTCGCCGGAGTCACGGGGCTCGGCGTCGGGGCGACCGCGTGGGCCGCCACCGGGAACGGACCGGGGACCCTCGCGTCGACTACCGTCCAGACCCTCGACGCGCGGGGGAGCGAGTCGGGCACTGTGACGGTCCCGGCACCCGACCGCCCGGTCGTGCTCGACCTGTTCGCGACGGTGTGTGGCCCGTGTAAGCCACAGACCAGGGCGGTCGCGCGGGCTCGCGACCGGGTCGGCGACGCCGCCGACTTCGTCTCGGTCACGGGCGAACCCATCGGCGAGACAGGCGTCTCTCCCAACGCCCTCCGCGAGTGGTGGCGCGACGCCGACGGCGACTGGACGCTCGCACACGACCGGGAGGCGAGACTCGTCCACGCGCTGGACGCTCGCCAGATTCCCTTCCTCGCGGTCGTCACGCCCGACGGTCGCGTCACCTACCGGGAGACCGCACGGCCGAGCATCGTGCCAGCAGACCGTATCGTCGCACAGGTCGAGCAGGTGACCGAATGACGGGTGTGTGCGAGTGACGATGACCCCTGACCCGGTCGGCCTCGGCGTCTTCCTCGTCGTGGGCCTGCTCGCCGGCGCGCACTGCCTCGGGATGTGCGGCCCGCTCGTCACGCTGTACGCCGACCGGATGGGGGCCGACCGCGAGCGCGTCTCCTTCCGGGACGTGCGCCAGCACCTCCTGTTCAACCTCGGCCGGAGCCTGAGCTACGCCGCCATCGGCGCGTCGATGGGTCTGCTCGGGATGGTCGTCTTCGACGCGGCCGCGGTGACCCCGCTGGCCGACGGCCTCCGGGCCGTGACGGGGCTCCTCGTCGGCGGATTCATCCTCGTGACCGGGGCGGGCTACCTGTTCCGCGGGCGCACGGTCGGCCACGGCGGCTCCCTCCCTGTCGTCGGCACCGCGTTCCAGCGCGTGTACGCTACCTTGACCGCCCGCGTCGATTCGTGGGTCCGCGGCCCGCGCATCGTGGGTCTCGGGGCAGTCCACGGGTTACTCCCGTGCCCCATCATCTACCCGGCGTACCTGTACGCGCTCGCGACCGGGTCGCCCGTCACCGGTGGTCTGTCGCTGGCCGTCCTCGGCCTCGGGACCGTTCCGACGCTGTTCGCCTACGGGACGCTCTTCCAGTCGGTCGACGCCCGGTGGCGCTCGCACCTGCACCGCGCGCTCGGGGCGGCGTTCCTCGTCCTCGGGTACATTCCGCTCGCACACGGCCTGATGCTCCTCGGCGTGGACGTGCCACACGTCCCGCTGCCGATGCCCGGGCCGAACATTCCATCGTAAGCAGCCGTTCCCATGAGTCAGCCCGATACACGGACGAAGCCGGTCGACGACGCGGACGACGAGTGCTCGCTCTGTGGCCTCCCGACGCCCGACCCGCCGGTGACGGCGGCCGACGTCGACGGCACCTTCTGCTGCCAGGGCTGCTGCGAGGTGTCGCGACAGCTGGGTGACGTGGCGGCCGTGGAGCGTCCAGACGACGTTCGGGACGCCTTCGGCGACGGCCCCGACGAAGCCGTCGAAGACGCCGAGACGACCTACCTCGCGGTCGACGGGATGCACTGTGCGACCTGCGAGGCGTTCCTCGAAGGGTCGGGCCGGCAGAACGCGGGAGTCGTCGACGTGGACGCCAGCTACGCCAGCGAACTCGTCCGGGTGCGCTACGACCCGCGGAAACGCTCGGAAGCCAGTCTCCCGGACCTGTTCACGACCGCGGGCTACCGCGCCCGACTGCTGGAAGAGGAAGCCGAAGACGATGGGACCGAACTCATGCGGCTGCTCGTCGGCGGCTTCTTCGGGATGATGACGATGCTGTGGTACGTCCTCTTCCTTTACCCCGCGTACCTCGGCGTGAACCCGGACGACCTTCTGTTGAACGTCGCCGGGTCCGCCGGCCAGTACCTGCTGGCGAACATCGCAGTGATGGCCGCGGTCGTCCTCGGTTACACCGGCTACCCTATCCTGCAGGGGGCGTACGTCAGCCTGCGGTCGGGCATCCCGAACATGGACCTGCTCGTCGCGCTGGCCGCGGTGAACGCCTTCGTCTACTCCCTCGCCGTGCTCCTCACCGGCGGAACCGAGGTGTACTTCGACATCACCGTGGTCGTCGTCATGGTCGTCTCCATCGGGAACTACTACGAGAAACGCATCAAACGCCGGGCGACCGACCGCCTCGGTGAACTCACCGAAGAACAGGTCAGTACGGCGAGAAAGCGACTACCCGATGGCGACACCGTCGAAGTCTCGGTCGCCGACCTGACCGGCGGCGAAGAGGTGCTGGTCAAACCCGGCGAGCGCGTGCCGGTCGACGGCACGGTGAGAGAGGGAGCGGCCGCGGTCGACGAGTCGCTGGTGACCGGCGAGTCCGTGCCGGAACGAATCGAAGCGGGCGACGAGGTGGTCGGCGGCGCGGTCGTCACCGACGCCCCGCTCGTGGTCGAAGTCGCCGAGGACGCCCAGAGCACCCTCGACCGCCTCGTCACGCTCATGTGGGACATCCAGACGGGCCGGACCGGCGTGCAGCGTCTCGCGGACCGCCTCGCCGCCGTATTCGTCCCGCTCGTCCTGGCCGTCGCCCTGGTCGCGGCCGGCTGGCAACTCGTCGCCGGCGCAGGCATCACGGCCGCACTCCTCACCGGCCTCGCGGTGCTGGTCGTCTCCTGTCCCTGCGCGCTCGGGCTGGCGACCCCGCTCGCGGTCGCCTCTGCCGTCGGCGCGGCCCTCGATGAGGGTATCGTCGTCGGTGATTCGAGTGTGTTCGAGACCGCGGCGGCGACCGACGTGGTCGCGTTCGACAAGACGGGGACCCTGACGACGGGGAAGATGCAGGTCCACGAGGTCGTGGGCGACGGTTCGACCGCCGAGGCGGCCCTCCTCGCCCGAGCAGGCGCAGTCGAAACCCTCTCCGAGCACCCTATCGGGGCTGCCATCGCCGAGGCCTCCCGGACCGGCGACGGGACGAATCCCACCGGGGCGACCGTCACCGACTTCGAGACCCACCCGGGCCGGGGGGTTTCCGCCGAAGTGGACGGCGAGCGCGTCGTCGTCGGCCACCCAGACCTGTTCGAGTTGCGTGACTGGCCCGTCTCCGCGGCGCTCCTCGCGCGAGCCGACGACGCCCGAGCGACGGGCCGCGTCCCCGTCGTCGTCGGCTGGAACGGCCGAGCACGAGGACTCGTGGTCGTCGGCGACGACGCCCGCGACGAGTGGACGTCGGTCGTGGCCGACCTCGCCGGCGGCGACCGCGAGGTCGCCGTCGTCACCGGCGACGACGAGCGCGCCGCCGAGCGATTCCGAGAGAACCCCGGTATCGACCACGTGTTCGCCGGGGTTCCACCGGAAGCCAAGGCCGAGATAGTCGAACGACTGCGAGAACGGGGGACCGTCTCGATGGTCGGCGACGGGAGCAACGACGCGCCCGCGCTGGCGACCGCCGACCTCGGCATCGCCATGGGCGGCGGGACCGCGCTCGCGGCCGACGCCGCCGACGTGGTGCTCACGGAGAACGACCTCGAAGCCGTCTCCCGGGTGTTCGAGCTGACACGGGCCGCGAAGCGACGGGTCCGCCAGAACCTCGGCTGGGCGCTGGCGTACAACGCCATCGCCATCCCAGTCGCCGCGACGGGCAACCTCAACCCTCTGGTTGCGGCGGTCGCGATGGCCGCGAGCAGCCTGCTCGTGGTGGCGAACTCCTCACGGTCACTGTAGAGGTCGAAGCAACGCGATAGAAACAGCGCCTGTCGTGAGCGCTATCGCTGTCGCTCGTGGGGAGTGAAGTACTCGGAGAAAGCGGGCCGGTTCAGGGACGGAACTCGACGTCGGGGCTCTCGCGCGGCTTCTTCCGCCCGAGGAACCACGCCGCACCGACGACCATCGACCCGAACAGGACCGAGACGGCGAACAGCGCGGTCAGTTCGATGCTAACCCCGGCGTCCGACAGCAGGAAGTACGCTCCTGCGGACACGAGGAGGCCGGCGATTAGCAGGAACAGGGCCTGAATCAGTTCCAATTTGATGCCGGGACCAGCGCTACGGCGTTCCTTGATGCTCATGACATCTAGAAGGAGGGCGGGAAAGAGGATAAAGAAGGACGGCGATTCCAAGGTGTTGAGAACGGCAGACGGCTCTGGGGTGAGGTCCAGCCACCGGCCAGCAACGAAACGAATCAGTTCGAGAGAACGAACGGTGATTCCCGTGGGAGACGACGGTCAGTTCTCGGCGTCGGCCAGCAACTCGCTCGCCGTCACGAGCGACTCCATCTCGACGCCAGCCTCCGCGAGGTTCTCGCGGCCACCCTCCTCACGGTCGACCACGATGAGCGCGCGGTTCACGACCGCACCCGCATCCCGGAGCGCCTCGACTGCGTCGACGGCGGACTGCCCGGTCGTCGCGATGTCCTCGACAACGATGACCTCCTCACCCTCTTCGAGGCGACCTTCGACGAGGTTCGCGGTGCCGTACTCCTTTTGCTTCTTCCGGGCGATGACGTAGGGACGCTTCGCCTTCAGCGCCGTCGCCGCGACCAGCGGGACGCCACCGAGGGCGACGCCCGCCAGCTTCGCGTCGGAGTCCGCGACGCGCTCTGCGAACGCCTCCGCGATGAGGTCGAGACAGGTCGGGTCGGTCTCGAACAGGTACTTGTCGACGTAGTACTCGCTGGTGCCGCCGTGGCTCAGTTCGAACTCGCCGAACTGGACCGCGTCGGCCGCCTTCAGGGCCGCGATGAGTTCCTCGGACGCCATTGCTCGTCAACGGGACGCGGGCGAGCATAAGCCCCGTGGATTCGAGCGGCAATCGAACGAGAATAGAGCGAGTATCGAGCGAGACTTGAAACGCGATGCCGGCACAGACCCGGCGTGGTCTGACCGCTACCGGGCGTCGTCTCGCGGTTGCACGGCACAACGACGCCCGCTGGAGCCGCCGGTGCCGTCTGTTCGCCCCTTCGCTAGCCAGACGGCTACCGACTACTGGCTGTCGCCTACCACGGCTCCTCTTTCAGGTGGAGCACGTACGCGATGCCGTTCGTGCTCAGGTGGAGCAAGGGCGTGATGACGAGGACGACTCCCAGCACCGGCAGCGTGAACACGTCCCCGAACCATGCCGGGTCGGCGATAGCGGTCAGCGCGAGCGCCCCGACCACGAAGTCGAGCTGGTCCAGGCCGGGGAACGAGGCCCCGCGCTCCCGGCCGGTCCGGCGCTTCAGGAACGAGGCGACGATGTCGCCGAGCATCGCACCGAACGAGAGCGTGAACGCGACGACGACCGGGAAGGTCGGGAGTGTCACGCCGACCACGTCGCTCACCGGGTCGGCGATAGTCGAGAGACCCAGCGCCAGGAGCATCCCGGCGAGCGTGCCACCGAAGGTCCCGCGCCAGCTCTTGCCGTCGCCGAGCAGCCGCCGACCCTTCCAGGTCCGACCGCCGTCGATAGGTGGCCCGCCACCGACCAGTACGGCGACGTTGTTCGGGACGTATGCGGGAAGCATCGCCCAGAAGGCGAGCACGACCGTCGCGACGATGTCCATACTCGGTCGAAAACAGCCCTCGGTCTTAACGTCCTGTGATTTGCCCGAGGTGACCGGGGACGCAGTCGGTCGGGGCCCCGGCGGCCCGGAGGGCGTCCCATAGCGTCGCGGTGTTGCTCGTGACGACCGGCACGTCGAGCGACGTCTCCAGGTCGGAGACGGCCGCGAACGTCCGGTAGTTGGTACACGAGACGAAGACCGCGTCGGCTGCGACCTCGTCACCGACCGCCTCGCGGACCTGCCGCGCCGCGTCGGTCGGCGTGAGCGCGCCGATCTCGGTGTTGGCCTCGATGCCACGGCCGTCGACACTCGTGACCGAGACGCCCTCGGCTTCGAGGAAGTCCACCTCGCGCTGGTTCAGGTCGTCGGTGTAGGGTGTGACGAGCGCGACCGACTCGGCGTCGAGCGCGTCGAGCGCCCGCTTCACCGACCGGGCGGTGGCGACCGCCGGCGCGTCGGTGCACGCCGAGAGGTCCTCCTCCAGTTGCGTGTCGAAGCCGGGGCCGTGCAGCAGGCTCCCGGTGGTGCAGGCGTACGCGACCACGTCGACCTCGGCGTGGGACAGTCGTTCCGCCGCGGCGACCGCGTCGTCGGCCATCGCATCGAGTTCTTCGACCGTGACGTTCTGGAGTGGCATCCGGGCCACGTGGAACGAGACGCCGCCGGGCAGGGTCGCCGCGAGCTCGCGTTCGACCGTCGTGTTCGACGACGGAACGACGAACCCGAGTTTCGTTGGCTGGTCCGACATGGTCACACCTTCTCGTCGGCCTCGTCCGCCTCGCGGGCCTTCTCGTCTCGGTCAGCCGGGTCGCCGTGGCCGCCGCCGCCGGGCGTCTTCACCGTGACGGTCGTCCCTGCCTCGATGTCTCGCGTGGTCTTTGCGGGCACCGACTCGCCGTCGATGTGGTTCTCACCGGTCGCACCGTCCTCACCGCCAGCGACGCCCTTCGGCGCGTGCCGGCGACGCTCCGTCAGGAGCGAGACGGTCGCGTCCTCCTCGACGGTCACCGAGCGGACGATGCCGAGGCCACCGCGGTGTTCGCCGTCGCCGCCGCTGCCGGAGCGCAGGCCGTACGCCTCGACACGGAGCGGGTACTCGGCTTCGAGGGCCTCGACCGGCGTGTTGAGCGTGTTCGTCATGCCGACGTGGACGCCGTCGGTCCCATCGCCGGTCGGCCGGCCACCGGCACCGCCGCCGATGGTCTCGTAGTAGCTGAAGCCGTTCGCGTCGCGGCTCCCGATGACGAGGTTGTTCATCGTGCCCTGACCCTGCGCCGGCACCCGGTCGGGTGCGGCCTCGGCGAAGGCGGCCAGCACCACGTCGGTGACGCGCTGGCTCGTCTCGACGTTCCCGCCGACGACCGCCGCCGGGGCGGTCGGGTTGAGCAGCGAGCCCTCCGGGGCCTCGACCGAAATCGGGTCGTAACAGCCCTGGTTCGGCGGGATGTCCGGGTCGGTCACGCAGCGGACGACGAAGTAGACCGCACTCGTGGCCACGGCCAGCGGCGCGTTCACGTTGCCGTCGACCTGGTCAGCAGTGCCCTCGAAGTCCACCGAGACGTCGGTCCCGTCGACCGTGACGGTCGCCTCGATGGGGATGTCCTCGTCGGTCTGGCCGTCGCCCTCCAGCACGTCGCGAGCGTGGTACTCGCCGTCCGGCAGGGCGTCGAGTTCGGCCGTGATGCGGTCGCGCGAGTAGTCCATCACGGCGTCGAAGGCCGCGACGATGCGCTCCTCGCCGTGTTCGTCGACGAGGTCGCGCAGGCGCGCCTCGGCCCGGTCGTTCGCGGCGAGCTGGGCGCGGATGTCGGCCTGGCGCTCGCCCGAATTGCGGACGTTCGCGAGCACCATGTCCATCACGTCGTCGTTGACCTCGCCGCCGATGGCGAGTCGGACGGGGGGCAGTCGCAGCCCCTCCTGGTAGATTTCGCGTGCGCCGGCGGGCATGCTGCCGGGGCTCATCCCACCCACGTCGGCGTGGTGGGCACGCGAAACCGCGTAGCCCAGAATCTCGTCGGAGTCGTCGTCGACCGTGATGGGCGAGACCATCGTCACGTCGGGCAGGTGCGTGCCACCCTGGAACGGGTCGTTGAGCACCCACACGTCGCCCGGTTCCGGGTCCTTCGCGATGACCGCGTCGACCGCGGCCGGCATCGCGCCGAGGTGGACCGGGATGTGCTCGGCCTGGGCGACGAGGCGGCCCTCGGCGTCGAACAGCGCCGTCGAGCAGTCGCGTCGCTCCTTGATGTTGGGGGAGTACGCGCCGGTGATGAGCACCTGGCCCATCTCCTCGGCGACACCCTCGAACTGGTTCCGGAGGATTTCGAGTGTGACGGCGTCGAGGCTCATTCGCCCTCACCTCCGTAGTTCATCACGAAGGTCCCATCCGGCTGCACCGCCCCGGACCACGCCGGCGGCACGACGACCGTGCTCTCGTCCTGTTCGAGGATAGCTGGTCCCTCGACGGTCTGACCGACGGGCAGGGACTCGCGGTCGTACACCGCGGTCTCGTGGAACCGCTCGCCGAAGAAGGCCTGACGGGTCCCCTTCTGCGGGTCGCTGCCAGCTTCGTAGCGCACGGAGACCTCCTCGCGCTCGGCGACGGCGGTCGCCCGCACGTTGACGAGTTCGACCGGTTCGTCCATCCGGTAGCCGTAGGTCGTCTCGTGGGCCTGGTGGAAGCGCTCGGCGACCGTCTCGGCGTCGAACGTCTCGTCGACGGGCACCGTGAGCTCGAAGCTCTGGCCGAGGTAGCGCAGGTCCGCGGCGCGTTCGACCGTCGCGTCGGCACCGTCTGCCACGTCGTCGAGCACCTGCTCGCCGAGTTCGTCGTAGGCCGTCTCGACGCGCTCGCGGTCGAGGTCGGCCAGCGGCTGGCGGAGCGTCCGCACCGCGTCGTGTTTCTCGTCGGCCGCGAGCAGCCCGTACGCCGAGAGGACCCCGCAGGCGCGCGGGACCACGACGGTCCCCACGTCGAGCCGTTCCGCGAGGTTCGCGGCGTGCATCGGGCCTGCGCCGCCGAAGGCGACCAGCCCGAACTCGCGCGGGTCGTGGCCGCGTTCGACCGTCACGGCGCGGATGGCACGGGTCATGTTCGCGTTCGCGACGCGGTAGACACCGCGGGCCGCATCGAGCGCGTCGGCCAGCCCGGCCGCGTCGGCCAGGTTCGCGAGGGCGTCCTCGGCGGCCGCCTCGTCGAGGGAGAGTTCGCCCCCGAGCGCGGAGGAGCCGCCGATGTATCCAAGGACGACGTTCGCGTCGGTGACCGTCGGGTCCGTCCCGCCACGGCCGTAGCAGGCCGGGCCGGGCTCGGCACCCGAGGACTTGGGGCCGACCCGGAGCGCGTTGCCCTCGTCGACCCAGGCGATGGAGCCGCCGCCGGCCCCGACAGTGTTTACGTCGACCATCGGGACCTTGATGGGGCGGCCGTTGATTTCGGCGTCGGTGGTTCGCTCGGCCTCGCCGTCGCGGACGAGGCTCACGTCGCTGGAGGTCCCGCCCATGTCGAAGGTGACGAGCCCGGAGAGGTCGTCTGCGGCGTCGCTGGCGGTGGCGGCCGCGCCGACGACACCGGCTGCCGGGCCGGACATCGAGGTCGTCACGGGCCGGTCGCGCACCGTCTTTGCCGCGGCGATGCCGCCGTTGGCCTGCATGATGCGCGGGGCCGGGACACCACGTTCCTCGGCGCGCTCTTCGAGGCGGCCGAGGTAGGCGTCGATGGCCGGTTTGACGTAGGCGTCGACCACCGTGGTCGAGGTTCGCTCGTACTCGCGGAACTCCGCGAGCACCTCGTGGCTGGCCGACACCGGCACGTCGAGTTCCTCGCGGAGTATCTCGGTAACACGGGCCTCGTTCTCCTCGTGCTGGTAGGCGTGCAGCAGCGAGACCGCGACGCTCTCGGCGTCGCTCTCTTCGATTCGGTCGGCGACCTCGCGGACAGCCGCCTCGTCGACGGGTTTCTCGACGCCGTCGATAGTGGTCCGCTCGGGCACCTCGAACCGGCGACGGCGCGGCACGAGCGGGGCCGGCCGCGTCTCGTCGAAGTCGTACAGGTCCGGCCGGTCCTGCCGGGCGATTTCGAGCACGTCCCGGAAGCCCTCGGTCGTGACGAGCGCGGTCTCCGCGCCGTCTTCCTCCAGCAGGGCGTTCACCGAGACGGTCATCGCGTGCGTGAAGGCGTCGACCTCGGCCGGGTCGATGTCGGCCTCGGCGCAGGCCTTCTCGATACCCTCGACGACGCCGACGCTCTGGTCGGCCGTGCTCGGCACCTTCGCGGTGACGAGGTCGTCGTCGGGCGTCAACAGGACCACGTCGGTGAACGTCCCGCCGACGTCGACACCGACGCGTGTGTTCCCGCTCAACTCAGAGCACCCCCGCGATGGAGAGCAGCGTCCGGAGACCGAGCCACAGCGCGATGGCCGTGACGATGGCCCCGAGGACGTTCTGCAGGGTCGAGTTCGTGTACTTGCCGAGGATGTCGCCGTCGTTCATCACGTAGATGAGGAAGATGGCGACGATGGGCAGGAGGACGCCGTTGGCGACCTGTGCGAACACGATGGCCTGCACCGGGCTGTAGCCGAGCGCGGAGAACAGCACACCGACGCCCAGGATGGCACCCCAGACCGCGCGGAACTTCGTGGACTTCAGGTCGGCGTCCCAGCCGAGTGCGCCAGCCGTCGCATACGCGCCGGCCAGTGGCGCGGTCGTCGCGCTGGTGAACCCGGCCGCGAACAGGCCGATGCTGAACAGCACCTTCGCCTGCGTGCCGACGAGCGGTTCGATCTGCTCGGCCATCGTGCCGACGTTGTCTATCTCGGTCCCGACCGGGAACGCGGCCGCGGCCGTGATGAGGATGGCACAGGTGATGGCCCCACCCAGGACGATAGAGAGGATGGTGTCGGTACGCGACTCGGGGAGGTCTTCCGGCCCGTCCCAGCGCTCCTGGACGCTGCTCGCGTGCAGGAACAGGTTGTAGCCGACGACCGTGGTACCGACGAGCCCCGTGATGAGGAACGCCGAGCCCTCCGGCACCGACGGGACGAACCCGGCGGCGACCTTCCCGAAGTCCGGCCCGATGATGATGGCGTCGAGGACGAACGAGAGCGCCATGATGGCGATGAGCCCCACCAGCGCCTTCTCGATGAGCTTGTAGCGCCCGGTCCACAGCAGGGCACCGGCGCAGATACCCATCAGCGGGCCCCAGACGTTCTCGCTGACGCCGGTCATCACGGCCAGGCCAGCGGCCCCGCCGATGATGTTGCCCGTTTCGTACGCGGCCGTCCCGATACCGATCGCCGAGACGACCAGCGCGATGGCGACGTAGGTCGCCGCCGGGTTGTCGAAGCGCTTGCGGAGCGCCTCACCCAGCCCCTCGCGGGAGACGAGGCCGAGTCGCGCACTCATCTCCTGTAAGACGATGGTCGCCACCACGGAGAACGCGATGGTCCACAGAAGCGCGTATCCGAAGCGTGCACCCGTCACGCTCGCAGTCGTTACCGTCCCCGGCCCGATGAAGGCGGCCGCCACCATGGCCCCCGGGCCAACCGACTTGAGTCGCTGTACGATGTTCATGGTTGACTATGTACGGCACAATGTCACACACAAACCCCCTAAAAGATACTTGAGAATGCCGAATACGGGCACCTCACCGAGTATGAAATCGTATGAAGCCGTGTGAAGAGTCGATGGGACCGCCGCCACCGGTTCCCCCCGACAACCCGCCTACCGGTCGACCGCCGTGAAGATGACCTTCGACAGTCCCTCCTCGACCTCCAGTTCGAACGGGAGCCGGGCCGTGCTCTCCTCGATGAAGCCAGTCATGAACCACTTGACCGACTCGGTCGGGAAGACGACGTGGTAGGTCTGGCCCCTGCTCTCGCGGACCGTCAGGAACCCACAGAATGAGAGCCAGTCGAGCAGTTCGCCGAGCGTGTCGAAGCGTTCCTCGTACTCGCGGGCGTGGAACGCGGCGACGCGGTCGGCCGCCTCGACGAACTCCGGGTCCGGTTCGCCTTCTGCGTTCTCGACGTAGTCCAGAAAGCAGTGCAGGAAGTCCACGTCCAGCAGCACGTGCTCGCCGCTCGAGAGCATCTGGTGGTACGATTCGAGGTTCGCCCCGGCGTCGGCGGTCGCCGCCTCGAAGTTCGCCGCGTAGAACGACAGCGCCTGTCGGACCAGTTCACTCTGTGGTTTCCCCGTGCGACTGGTGAGTGACTCCAGTGCGGTCACGGCGTCCTCGTCTAGCGAGACGGTGATGCGGTCCATTATCACCTGATGTTCGTCCCCCCAGATATGGCTTCCCCTGTGCGTCGGGAGCGGACCGGCAGGTCACCCGGCTCAGACCATCAATCCCTTTATATCGTCGGTCCGGAGTTCCCTGCATGATTCCCCCTATCGCCTCCCGGTTCGTCGCTGGCGAGTCGCCGGCCGAAGCCATCGACCACGCCCGCGAGTGCAACGAGGGCGGCGTGAATGTCATCCTGAACCTGCTCGGTGAACACTACGACGAGCGTGCGCCCGCCGAAGAGGACGCCGAGGAGTACGTCCGGCTCGTCGAGGACATCGGGAAGTCCAGCATCGACGCCTGCATCTCGGTCAAGCCCTCCCAGATCGGCCTCGACGCCGGCGAGGACGTGTTCGACGACCTGCTCGGGCGCATCGTCGAGCGCGCCGACGAGGCAGGCACCTTCGTCTGGATAGACATGGAGGACCGCCACACCACCGACGCCACCCTCGACGCGTTCGAGAAGTACACGACGCAGACCGACGGCAACGTCGGGCTCTGTGTGCAGGCGAACCTCAAACGCACCGAGGATGACATCGAACGTCTCGCCGACCTCCCGGGGAAGATCCGCCTCGTCAAGGGTGCCTACGACGAGCCGAAAGAGGTCGCGTACAAGAAGAAGTCGAAGGTCGACGCCCAGTACGAGAAACTCCTGGAGTACATGTTCGAGCACTTCGAGGACGGCATCGCCGTCGGCAGCCACGACCCGGCGATGATAGACCTCGCCGCCGAACTCCACGAGGAGTACGGCACGGACTACGAGGTCCAGATGCTCATGGGTGTGCGCGAGGACGCCCAGTTCGACCTCGCCGAACAGGGCGTCGAGGTCTGGCAGTACGCGCCGTACGGCGGCAAGTGGTTCCAGTACTTCTACCGCCGGGTTCGCGAGCGCAAGGAGAACCTCACCTTCGCGCTGCGTGCGGTGCTCGGTCGGTGACCACGGGGTCGGTCACGACCGCCGACCGAGAGGAACAAACCCATTACCCCCCAGCCTGATATTTCGCCTATATGTCCTCGTGGAAGCGTGACTTCGCGTCCGGCCTCATCGTCGTCATCCCGGTCCTCGTCACGGTTTTCGTCATCGCGTGGCTCTACGACAAGGTAGCCGCAGTCACACCGAAACAGGTGATTCGAACGTCACTACTGACCGGGTTCGGTCTGGACCAGAACACCGCTGCCGCGCTCATCGAACCGTTGCGCGTCATGGCCGTCCTCGCCGTCTTCGTCGTCTTCGTCTTCTCCGTCGGGTACCTCATGCGAACCGCGGTCGGCGGCTTCTTCGAAGAGATCATCGACGACGTGGCGAATCGCGTCCCCGGCCTCCGGGTCGTCTACAACGCCTCGAAGATGGCCGCCGAGACCGCCCTCGGTGGCACCGAAGCCCTGCAGGCCCCGGTGAAGGTCGAGATGTGGGGCGGGATGCGTATGACCGCGTTCAAGACCGGCAAGCGGACCGACGACGGCCGTGAAGTCATCTTCCTCCCGACTGCGCCGAACATCACCACCGGGTTCGTCATCGAGGTCGACCCGGACGACATCGAAGAGACCGACGAGAAGGTCGAAGACGCCCTCACGCGCATCCTCTCGGCCGGGTTCGGTGACGCCGACCGGATGGGTGGCCAGATTCCCATCGAAGAACTCGCCGGGAGTACCGACGAGGACGGGAAGCCCGACGACGAGAACTGACCGCTCGGACTGGTTTTCTCACTGCACTCGAAGAAACCGAAGAGGGGTGTCGCCGGTTCAGACGTCGACGTACTCGAACCACTCGTCGTGGTCGTCGGTGCGGCGGTGGACCACGTCGAAGAAGCGCTGTTGTATCTCCTCGGTGACCGGTCCACGCGTGCCGTCACCGATTTCGACGTTGTCGACCTGCCGGATGGGCGTGACCTCGGCGGCGGAACCGGTGAAGAACAGCTCGTCTGCGGTGTTGAGTTCGCCACGCGAGATGGTCGCGCCGTCGTGGACCTCGTAGCCGAGTTCCTCGGCGAGCGTGATGACGGTCTCGCGGGTGATACCGTCGAGGATACTCTCGGCGAGTCCGGGCGTGAATATCTCGCCGTCACGGACGAGGAAGATGTTCTCGCCGGGGCCCTCGGCGACGTTGCCCTCCTTGTTCAGGACGATGGCCTCGCGGAAGCCGTTTCGGCGGGCTTCCTCGCCCGCGAGCAGGCTGTTCACGTACAGACCGGTCGTCTTCGCGTTCGTCGGAATCTGGCTGGAGGCGTGCTTGCGCCACGAGGAGATCTTCACCTTGATGCCCTTCTCCAGCGCTTCCTCACCGAGATAGGTGCCCCACGGCCAGACCGCGATCATGGTTCGGGTCGGGCAGTCGCCGGGAGAGACGCCGAGGCTCTTGTAGCCGTAGTAGACCAGTGGGCGGATGTAACACGATTCGAGGTTCTGCTCACGGATGAGCGTCTTCGTCGCCTCGGTGAGCTCTTCGGGCTCGTGGTCGATCTCCATCTCGTACGGCTTGCAGGAATCATAGAGCCGCTGGACGTGTTCTTCCCAGCGGAACATCGCCGGACCCTGTTCGGTGTCGTAACAGCGCGCGCCCTCGAAGACGCCTGTGCCGTAGTGCATCCCGTGGGAGAGCACGTGAATCTGTGCGTCGTCCCAGTCGACGAACTCGCCGTCCATCCAGATGGTGTCGAGCGCGTCGTTCTCCTGGCGCATCTCTTCGAACGTAGCCATGCCAGAGAGTGCAGAGGAACGGGCAATAAAGATACCGCGATTATTGCCACCGTTCTCACCAGCACATCGAGTCAGGAAAGCGGGATGGTCACCGCTATCTCGTCGAACTTCGGCACCGGACGGACCGACTTGTCGTGTTCGACGAGGTCGATGAGGCCGAAGCTCTCGAGCGCCTTGAGGCGCGTCTCGACCTCGGACAGGTCGTGGTCGACGGCTGCCGTGAGTGAGGCCACCGTCGTCGGGTGTTCGTCTCGCAGGGTTCGCAGCAGTCGCAGGTTCGAGGGTGCGAACAGTCGGGCGAGTTCTTCCTCGCTTCGGATGCTGAGCGCGTCGCGGTCGCCGCCACCGAGGCGGGCGTAGAACTCCTCTGCCGATTCGAGGCGTACCTGGAGGGTGTCTGTCTCGGCGTCTGCTTCCGGTCGCGTCGCCATGTTCTCCCAGCCACGGCCACAACACTTAAACGTAGCTTCTAGGGCGCGAGAGGCCCGAGGTGGTCCGCCACCACACCAGCGACCACGAGCAGCGCGAGCACGAACAGCCACCCCCCGGCGAGCACCCGCCACGACGCTGGCTGCTCGCCTCGCGGCAGGGCGGGCCCCGCCACGACTGACCCGTAGATGACCAGCACCGGCCCCCCGAGCAGGAACGCCACGGAGGGTGAGACGGCGAGTCCCGTCAACCCCAGTTCGAGAAAGAGGCCGTGCGACCCGGCGAGCAAGAACACGGTCGGTGGCGAGAGGTCGTACCGGCGAGAGACGAGAACCCAGCCGCCCACGAGTGCCGCGAACGTCGGCATCGCGACCGCGTAGTCGTGCCAGAGGCTCCGTGCGGCACCCTGGAGGCCGCCGCCGAAGGCGTATATCAGTGTCTCCTCGGCGACCGCGAGGCCGAGCGCGACTGGTAGATAGGGACCGGGTCGATAGCGCAGAACCGCCGCGGCGACCACCGTCCAGACGGCGAGGGGAACGAACAGGTCCCACGAGACGACTGCGGCGACGGCGAGCGCGAGGGTGTGCCACGCGAAGACGAACTGCAGTCTTCGGTCGGCGAGGAACGGGTTCACGACTGGGAGATGACGAGTGAGGACGTAGCTCCGCGTGTGACACACCCGGTCACTGTCGACAGCACGCGGCTCACGCGACCCGGAACACCCTCCCGAACTCGTTGGAGACGAGGACGGTCTCGTCGACGACGACCGGCCCGTACATGAGTTCGCCGTTCAGTTCGACGGCCCATCGTCGCTCGCCACTCGTCACGTCGAAGGCGGCGAGCGTCCCCTGGGCGTCACCGACGATGACGAGGTCTCCGGCGACCGCCGGGTTCGTCATCAACACGCCACCGGGCGACGCCGTCCACAGTTCCTCGCCAGTCGTCGCGTCGAGCGCGTGGAGTTTCTTCCCGCTCACGAACAGCCGGTCGGCGGCGAGCGCCGGGGCGTAGGTCAGTACCTGCCGAGTCTCCGCCGTCCAGCGATACTCGCCCGTCCCGGCGTCCAGCGCGTGCACCGCGTGGATGCCAGGGACGTAGACGAGTCCGTCGCCGACGACGGTGAAACCGAGCCCGCTCTCGCCGACCTCGCCCCGCCAGCGACGCGCCCCATCCGGGCCGACGGCGTCGACCGCGCCGAGGTCGGAGACGGTGACGTACGCGACCTCGTCGACGACCGCCGGTGCGTCCAGTTGCTCCTCGGCGCTGTACTCCCAGACGCGTTCCCGGGATTCGACGGCTATCTTGCTCAGACCCGTGTTGGCGGCGTGATACAGCGACCCCTCTGCGAAAGCGAGCGACTGGCTCGACCTGCGGTCGTCGACGACGTGCCACGATTCCTCCCCGGTGTCGGCGTCGAGGGCGACGACGCGTTTCTGTATCTCGCCGTCGACGTCCGCCTGCTCGGTCGCGTACACCGTCCCGTCGTGGACGACGGGCGAGGAGTGAAACCCGATGTCCGTCGCCCACTGCTGGTCGCCAGACTCGGCGTCCCCCGCGGTGACGTGTTGTCCGCACGAGTGGTACTCGGTGCCGTCTTCGAGAAGGAACCACTCGGCGACCGCAGCCCGTGCCTGTGGTTCTACCTGACAGCGCCGTTTCCAGGCCACCTCGACCTCGCCCGTCGGCGGCGTGGCGTCCGTCGCCCCGGTCCGGGCCGCGTCGTGGCGGAACTGCGGCCAGGAGCCGGTGACGCCCGGTTCGGTGCCACTGCCCCCACCGAGAACGCCGGTACAGCCCGCCAGCGCGGAGAGGAGTGCGGTCCCGGTCGCGGTCAGTGTCCGCCGTCGTGATATCGGGGAGCCCATCGTTTCCCACACGTTTCTGGTTGGGAAATAAACACGATTCGGTTCGCCGGTCCGGACTGGCCGCCAGTGTCAGGCCGGCACGGACGGCGGCTGGACGAGCACCCCATCGTCGGTCGTCGTCGCGTTCGTGTCGGTGACGAACGCCTGTTCGCCGGCGAGGACGACGACGGTGGTCGAATCGACGCGTTCCGCCACAGCCGACGAGGACGCCAGAACAGGAGTCGGTAACTGATAGAATAGAACTCGAACGAAGGGTCTCGGCCTACCCGAGTCTCGCCACGAGGTCCGCACCCTCCACGTACGGAATCCCCTCACGTTCGGCGTAGGCGCGGGCGTCGGCCGGGACGAGGGCCTCGCCGGTCTCGTCGTCGAGCATCTCACAGACGACGACCGCGGGCGAGGTCTCGGCGGCTTCCGCGAGTGCGATGCCCAGTTCGGTGTGTCCAAGCCGCTGGGAGAGCAGTTCCGGGGCGGCCCGGAGCAGGTGAACGTGGCCGGGGGCGCGGAACTCCTCGACGAACGGGAAGGTCTCGGGGTCGGCGGCGGCCTCGCCGAGCTTGGTGATGGTCAGCGCGCGGTCCGAATCGGGGATGCCGGTGAAGGTGTCGCGGTGGTTCACCGTGAGCGAGAACGACGAGCGCTCGTCGTAGCCGAGTTCGTGGTCCGCGGTGAGGGGGTGGTCGAGTGCCTCCTGTACGAACGGGAGGTCGAACGTCTCGGCCACGGAATCGGAGAGAGCCACACAGACCAGCCCGCCCGCATCGTTTCGCATGCGGGCGACGGCCTCGGCGGTCACACCCTCGGCGGGGTAGACGAGGTCGGTCTCGCCCTCGCGGTCGGCCGCGTCGTGGATGGCGACGGGCTGGCCGGCACGAAAGGCCGCGATGGCGCGGTCGACGGCGGCCTCGGCGTCGGCGTCGGTCTCGGTGTGGGTGCTCTGGGACATCTTACTGCTCCTCGACATAGATGGTCACGTGGTCGTCGTCGGCCAGGGAGAGAGCGTCGCGGAGGCGTTCGGGTGCGATAATCTCCAGCTGGTCCTCGTCGTGGTGGGTTCGCTCGGGCGCGATGGTGTGTGCACCCTCGTACGTTTCGCCGTCGGCAGTCTCGACCGTCGCCGGGTAACAGATGCAGGGACCGTAGGTCCGGTCGTCGTCTTCCCAGCCGTCGATGGGAATAGGGCTCATGGCCTCCATCGCGGACCGTCGGCGGACGCTCTCGGCGTCGAGTTCGACGTTCAGTGTGCCCGCGAAGGGTTCGTAGCCGAGGCGTTCCTCGAACTGCGCCATGTACCCCGGCAGGGAGATGTAGTGACGGCCCTCGCCCATCCCGCTCGTGACGGTGCCGTACAGTTCGACGCTGGAACGGCCCTCGAAGATGGCGCGGTAGTCCTCGTACTCGCTGCGGAGCGCGCGTTCGCCGTCTTCGGTGAGGGCGACCCACTGGCCGTCGCTGACGGTCTCGCGGGTGACGAGGCCGGCGTCTTCGAGGCGCTGGAGGCGGCGCGACGCCGTCTGGTTGGACGCGTCGAGTCGGTCCGCGAGGCCGGCACAGGAGACCTTTATCTCGCCGTCGATGGCCCCGTCGAGGGCCAGCAGTTTGGCGACGGCGAGTTCGTCGTGGCCGACCGCGAACGACGCTATCTCTGACATGGCAGTGGCTTGGGACGCCGGTGGGATAAGCATACCGAATATGGGATGCATCTCAAGATCGAGATAGTGTGTCACACCTGCGTGACGCAGCGTGAGAAACGAGAGTCTAGTTGAGAGTTTCAGTGGAGTCACTAAAGCCCATCGTTTCGGGCAACAGGACTGCCAGGGCCGGAACGATTAACAGAGAAAAATCCTATCCACACACACGAACGTACCGTGTCGGGTCCGTCTACCGTGGTGTGGGTCACTGCTGCGAGCGATGCCTCCGCTCCCTGGGAACCAACGCCGTTCTCTGTCGACCGCGTCCCCGTCGACCCGACAGACTCGGTCACTTCCCTCGCCGACACCCTGCTCGCGGGCGACCCCGCCTGCGTCGTCTGCGAGTTCACCCTCCCCGGTGACTGCGACGGACTCGACCTCTTGCAGGCGATTCGTGAACGGGACCAGCGCGTACCGGTCGTCCTCCACACCGCCGTACCCGATGGCGAGGTCGCGAGCGAGGCGATCGCGCTCGACGTGACCGACTACTGCTACGGCGACAACCTCGCGGGCCGCGTGGCATCGGTCGTCGAGACGCCGCGACCGCCGGACACCGAGACACAGCAGGAGGCCCTGCACCGGCTGCACCAGATAATCACCGACCCCGACGGGGACTTCGAGACGACGACCAGTCGGCTCCTCGAACTCGGCTGTTCGTACCTCGGTCTCGACATCGGGTTCGTCACCAGATTCACCGACGGCACCCAGCACATCGTGACCGCGACCGGCGACCACACCGACATCCAGGCCGGCGCGAGCGCTCCACTCTCGGAGAGCTACTGTCGCCACACCGTCGAGGCCGAGGAACTGGTCGGCTACCGTGACGCCGCCGAGGAACTGGCCGACGACCCCGCCTTCGAGCGGTTCGGCCTCGGCTGTTACCTCGGTGGGAAACTGTTCGTCGACGGGGAACTGTACGGGACCCTCTGTTTCGCGGACGACGACGCTCGCGAGGTCGACTTCACGCGGGCGGAGCGTCGCTTCGTCGAGGTGATGGTCGACTGGTACGGGAACGAACTCGACCGCCGGAGTGCCACGAACGCGACCGAACAGGCCCGGGCCGAACTGGACCGGGTCCTCGAACGCGTCGACGACGCGTTCTTCGCCCTGGACGACGAGAAGCAGTTCACCTACGTCAACGGGGAGGTCGAGGAACTCCTGGAAGTCGAGGCGGCGGACCTGGTCGGACGCAGCGTCGACGACCTGTTCGAGAAGGAACACCTCGAACCGTTCATCAGCCAGTACGAACAGGCGATGGCGACCCAGGAACCCGTCTCGTTCGAGGCCTACTTCGAACCGCTGTCGATGTGGTTCGACGCGAACGCGTACCCCGCACCGGACGGCGTGTCCGTCTACTTCCGCGACGTGACCCGGCGCAAGCGCCGGGAGTCGATGCTCGACGACCTGCTCGGGACGATGCGCGAACTCGTTCAGGCGGATACGACCCAGGCCGTCGCAGACATCGTGGTCCGTGCCGCCCAGAACATCCTCGAACTGGACTACGTGGCCGTTCGGTTGCACGACCCGGACACCGACCGGCTCGACGTGGTCGCGGGGACCGACCACCTGTTCGAGGACCTCCCCGACCGACCGACGTACGGGAGCGACGAAGGGAACCCCGGGACGGCGTTCACGGCCGGCGAATCGTTCGACTCGCCGATAGACTACCACGACGAGATACAGTCGGCACGCTACGTCCCGCTGGGCGATTACGGCGTCGTCTCGGTCGCCTCTCGCGAAGCAGACCCGGTCGACGACATCCGCCGTGGCGTCCTCGACGTGCTGGCGACGAACGCCACCGCCGCCCTCGACCGCGCCGAACGCCAGGAGACGCTTCGCGAGTACGAGACGGTGCTCGAGAACGTCCAGGATATGGTGTACGTTCTCGACGAAGACGGGTACTATAGCTACGTCACCGAACCGTTCGCGGACTTCCTCGGGTGCGACCGTGCCGACCTGCTCGGCGAGCGCCCCGGGCAGTTCCTCCGCGCGGAGGGCCAGTCGGCCGTCGAAGAACGCATGGCAGCGTTCACCGACCACGACCCCGACGTAGCGAAGACGTACGAAGTCACCATCCAGACGGCCGAGGACCGGACCGTCCCCGTGGAAATCGAGAGCACGACCCTGCCACAGTGCGAGGAGGCCGACGGGTTCCCGGGGTCGGTCGGCGTCGTCCGCGACCTCTCCGACCTCCATCGCACCCGCGAAGAACTGGAGTCCGAGAACGAGCGCTTCCGGAACCTCTTCGCCAGCATCCCCGACCCGGTCGTCGAGAACGAGTTCCGCGACGGCGAACCCATCGTGAGTAGCGTCAACGACGCGTTCGAATCGGTGTTCGGCTACGACGCCGAAGCCGTCGTGGGTGAATCCATCAACGACTTCATCGTCCCACCGGACCGTCAGGAGGAGGCGGCGACACTCGACTCGCAGGCGGACAACGACGAGATAATCACCGCCGAGGTGCGGCGACGGACCGCCACGGGTAACCGGGACTTCCTCTTTCGGGGAGTCGGCTACGACCTCGAAGACGGGACGAGGGCCGGGTACGGCATCTACACGGACATCACGGCACAGAAAGAGCGCGAGCGCCGCCTCGAAGTCCTCCACACCGTCCTCCGGCACAACCTCCGCACCGAGCTCACCCTGGTCAGCGGCTACCTGGACCTGCTGGCCGACGACGTCGACGCACCCGACCGAATCGCCCAGCTCCGCGGTGCCGTGACGGAGATCGAGAACCTGAGTGCGAAGGCGCGGACCCTCGAACGTGTGGTGGCCGACGAAGACGACAGCCACCCGGACCCGACGGACATCGTCCCACAGGTGCGCGCCGTCGTCGACGCCGAACGCGACCGCTACCCGGACACGACGATACGACTCGACGTGCCGCCGAACGCGACGGCGGTCGCCGACGACCGCCTCGGCCTCGCGATGACGAACCTGCTAGAGAACGCCGTCGAACACGGTGGTGAGCAGGTCGCGGTCACGGTGGTCGACGACGACTCGACGGTCACCGTCCGCGTCGCCGACGACGGCCCCGGACTCCCCGAACGCGAACGGGCACTCGTCCAGGGCGAACGCGACATCACGCAACTCGAACACGGCAGCGGTCTGGGGCTGTGGGTAGTCGACGCGGCCGTCCGCTCGCTCGGCGGCGACCTCTCGTTCGCAGCAGTCGACGACGGCTGTGTGGTCGACCTATCACTCCGGAAGACATAGCCAGAAGCGTTTTTGTCGGTCGTCGGTAATCGGAGTCAGGAATACCGTGTCGGGCACGCGCACCCTCCTCTACATCGGTTCGCGCGACGGGGCGAGTGCACGGTCGGTGGTCACCGCCGAACTCACCGACTGGCGACTCCTCACCGTCACGAGCGCCGCGGCGGCACGCGACGCACTCGCCGCGAACCCGGTCGACTGCGTGCTGTGCGACCACGACCTCCCCGACGGCGAGACCGGACTTGCCATCCTCGCCGCCATCGACCCGTCGGTTCCGCTCCTCTACCGGACCGCCGAGCCGGACGGCGACGTCGCGTCTGCCGCGACCGCGGCAGGTGCCACGGGGTACTGCTACGGCACCGACGACCTCGGGGAACGACTGCGAGCCCTCGTCGGGAACAGGGACTCGACAGCCCCGGCCGGCGGTGGCGACAGGCCGATGTTCGCGACCGACGCGTCAGCCGCCGCCATCCTCGAACGTATCGGTGAGGCCTTCCTGGCACTCGACGACGAGTGGCGGTTCACGTACGTCAACGAGATCGCCGCGAACGTCCTCGGCCGTTCCCGGACGGAGCTTCTCGGCGAGGTCGTGTGGGACGCATTCCCCGTGGCGGCCGACCTCCCGTACTACGAGCAGTACACGTACGCGATGTCAGCACAGGAGCCCGTCTCGTTCGAGGCGTACTATCCGCCGCTCGACCTCTGGACGGACGTGAGCGCCTACCCGGACCAGAACGGGCTCTCGGTGTTCTTCCGGGACGTCACGAAGCGCAAGCGCTACGAGGAGATGCTGCCGGGGCTCCTCCAGACCACGCGGGACATGATGCAGGCGCGAGACCGCGAGACCATCGCCCGGCGAACCGTCGAGGCAGCCGATGAACTCCTCGGGCTCGACCTCACCGTGGTCCGGTTCTACGACTCGGAGACCGGCCTGCTGGTCCCGGCAGCCGGGACCGACTCCCTCGGCGAGGTGATGGGCCAGCGACCCGACTACGCCGTCGGCGAGGGCGGCCCCGGTACGGCGTTCGAACGCAACCAGCCGACGTTCCGGACCGACGTCGAACCGACCGACGACGACGACCGTCGTATCGAACAGGTCGAGGCTGCACTCTACCTGCCACTCGGCGACCACGGCACCCTCAGTGCCGCGTTCCACTCGGCGTCGGGCCTCGGACCGGTCGAACGTCAGACCGCGGAACTCCTCGCCGCCAACGCGACCGCCGCCCTCGACCGGACCGAACGTCGTGAGCGGCTCGAACGCTTCGAGGCCGTCATCGACTCGGTCGAGGACATGCTCTACGTCCTCGGCCCGGACGGCGAGTTCCGCTACGTCACCGAACCGTTCGCGGAGTTCGTCGGCTACGACCGGGACGACCTCGTCGGTGCGTCACCGACACTCGTCACCGACGAGGCCGTCGTCGAGCGAATCGAGGACGTCATCGCGGCGCTCTGGAACGACACGGACCGGCGAAGCGGAACCGTCGACGCCGAGATACTCACCGCGACCGGTCGAACGACCCCCATCGAACTCGACGTGTCGCTGTTGCCGTCAGACGACGGTCAGTTCGCCGGGTCCGTCGGCGTCGTCCGAGACGTGTCCGACCTCCGTGAAACCCGGGAGCAACTGCGGTCGGAGAACGAGCGATTCCGGTTCCTGTTCGACCACATCCCGGACCCCCTCGTCGAGTGCGAGTTCTTGGGCACCGACCCCATCGTCACCTCGGTGAACCCGGCGTTCGAACGGGTGTTCGGGTACCAGAACGCGGACATCGTCGGTGAACGGCTCAACGACTTCGTCGTTCCGCCCGGCGAAGCCGACGACGCGGGCCGACTCGACGAACGAATCGTCTCCGAGGGCGAGGTCACCGAAGAGCTTCGTCGCCAGACCGCCACCGGCGAACGACACTTCCTGTTCCGGTCGGTGAGCTACGAACTCGACGGGACCCGCTACGGGTTCAGTACCTACACCGACATCACCGAGCGCAAAGAACGCGAGCGCCGCCTCGAAGTCCTCCACACCGTCCTCCGGCACAACCTCCGTACCGAGATGAACCTCATCGGCGGCTACGCCGAACAGCTCGAACGAGAACTCGACGAGAAGTCCGAACTGGTCGAGGACATCCAGACCGAGGCCCGCCACGTCGCCAACCTGAGCGACACCGCCCGCAACGTCGAGCGTGCGCTGGACCGGTCGGACGACTACACCGTCGACCGCCGGGACGTGACCGACCTCGTCTCGGAGGCGGTCGAGACGGCCCGGTCGACGTTCCCCGGGGCCGACATCTCCCTCGACCAGCCCGCCGCGGTCGAGGCGATGGCCGACGACCGTCTCGGCGTCGCACTGACGAACGCCCTCGAGAACGCAGTCGAGCACTGCGAGGAACCGGTGGCTCGGGTCGTAGTGACCGTCGAAGACGACGATGAGGCGGTCGAGATTCGAATCGCCGACAACGGTCCGGGCATCCCCGAACAGGAGCGCAAACTCGTCACCGGCGAGCGCGACATCACGCAGTTAGAACACGGCAGCGGCCTCGGCCTCTGGGCCATCACCTGGGTGGTGAACGCCTTCGACGGGGACCTGGCGTTCGAGACGAGCGAGGACGGGAGCGTCGTCGTCCTGCGACTCCGCCGGCAGTAGTCGATGCGTCGACAGTGGCTGGGTCGATGGCCCACCCGTCAGTAGTCCACGAGCGGGTCGCGTTCCCAGAAGTCACTGTCCTTCTTCAGCTTCGGGACCCACGTGTCGGCCTCCCTCGCGAGCAACGCGACACGGGACTGGGGAACGTCCTTGATCTCGTCGTGTTCGGGCATGTACTCGGCGACGGCCTCGGTGAACTCGACGACCTCCTCGTGGTCGGGCATCGCGGACCGGTCGAGGCGGCCTCGCGAGTGTCCGACGTGCATGTACGCCTTCAACTCGACGTAGTCCGGGTCCGCCCGCTCGTAGAACGCGGCGTACCAGTCGGGGTCTTTCATGTTCTCGCCCTTCACGAGGGTCGTCCGGAGGACGGTCCGCGTCTCGTCTTTCGCCGCGAGCACGTCCATCGTCTCGACCAGACGCTCCCAGGCGTCGTCCTCGACCGCCTTCACCACGGAGTCGAAGGTGTGTCGCTCGGCCGCGTCGACCGAGACGTACAGCTGGGTCGGGTCACACCGCGAGAGCAACTCTGGGTTCGTCCCGTTCGAGACGAGGAACGTCGTGATGTCCCGGTCGTGGAACTCGTCGATGAGTTCCGGCAGGTAGGGGTACAGCGTCGGCTCGCCGTCGAGCGAGATGGCGACGTGGCGCGGCTCCATCGCCTGCTCGAACACGTCGCGGGGTACCCTGTCGTTGCCACCGTAGCCCGCGAGGAGTTCACGCTGGAGTTCGAGCGTGGCGTCGGCCACCGCGGCCGGGTCGTCCCACTCCACGTCGCCGAGTTCGTACGCGTGGCCCGCGTGGTCGCGCCAGCAGAACACGCACCGCTCGTTGCACTTGACGACCGGCGTCATCTGCATGCACCGGTGGGACTCGATGCCGTAGAAGGCGTACTTGTAGCACTTCCCGTCCCCCGTCAGTGCGTTCTTCGTCCACCCGCAGGTCTGGGCGGCGGTGTGGTTCACGCTGTGGTAGTTCGGGCTGGAGACCTGCATCGGCCCGTCCCCGGCCTCCTCGGAGTCGCTCATGTCGTCTCCAGATTCGCCGGGACGAGACAAAAGCGACGTGGTGTGGCATGCAAGCACCGCCGTGAACCACGGGGCGCTGACGCCGACGACGAGTCTGCCCGAGACGGGCTGACGCGTATCAGAAACCCATATACGGGGCGGTCGAATATCCCTCGGTATGTTCCTGCAGCTACGGACGGAGGTCGAGGACGCCCTCACCGGGGCGCTCGCCGCACGCGACCTCCCCACAGACGACCTCGGCATCGAGGAGCCACCGGAAGACGTGCCGGCCGTTCTGGCCTCCAGCGTCGCCTTCCGACTGGCCAGCGAGGTCGGCGCACCGCCGCCGAAGGTGGCCGCCGACGTGGCGGGCGAGATTGACCCCGACGACTACGAGTACATCGGCGGCATCGAGACCCAGGGCCCGTACATCAACGTCCTGCCGAGCGAGGCCTACTTCGTGGGAACGCTCCAGGCTGGCCAGGCCGAGGCGTACGGCCACCTCCCCGAGAAGAACGAGTCGGTGGTCGTCGAGCACACCTCCGCGAACCCGACCGGCCCGGTCCACGTCGGTCGCGCACGCAATCCCATCGTCGGTGACGCCGTCGCCAACACGCTGGAGTTCGCGGGCTACGACGTCGAGCGCCACTACTACGTCAACGACGCCGGCCGCCAGATGGCCGTGTTCACGTGGGCCTACGAGACCTTCGACGAGGAGGACCTCGATTCCGAGCCCGAGCGCGACCGCATCGAGTACGACCTCGTGCGCTACTACCGCAAGGGCAACGCCTTCCTCGAAGACGGCCCCGCCGACAAGGTGGACGAGGCCGAGGCCGAGATTCAGTCCATCATGCAGGGCCTCGAAGAAGGCGACGAGGAGACCTACGAACGCGTCTCGACCGTCGTCGACCAGGTGCTCTCGGGTATGCAGGAGTGCCTCGCGCGCCTCCCCGCCGAGTTCGACCGGTTCGTCAAGGAGACCAAGTTCATGTTCGACGGCTCCACCGACGACCTGGTCGACCGCCTGAAGGAACTCGACGAGGCCGTCTACGAAGAGGACGCCTGGCAACTCGAACTCAGCGAGCACGGCATCGACAAGAACATGGTGTTCCTGCGCTCGGACGACACCAGCCTCTACACGACCCGCGACCTCGCGCACCACGAGTGGAAGTTCGACAACTACGACCGCGCCGTCACCGTCCTCGGCGAAGACCACAAACTGCAGGCCGACCAGCTCCGGACGACGCTCGACCTGCTCGGCAACGACACCGAGAAGCTGGACAACGTCATCTTCTCGTGGGTCAACCTCCCCGGCGGCCTCGGGATGTCCACCCGCGCCGGCACCGGCGTCGACCTCGACGACCTGCTCGACGAGGCCATCGACCGCGCCCGCGACGAGGTCGAGACGCGCATGGAAGACCGCATCCGCGACGACGACCTCACCGACGAGGACGTCGAGCGCATCGCGCACCAGGTCGGTATCGGCGCGGTCCGCTACGACATCGTCTCCAAACAGCCGACGAAGGCCATCACGTTCGAGTGGGACCGTGCGCTCGACTTCGAGGCCCAGTCCGCACCCTACGTCCAGTACGTCCACGCGCGCTGCTGTGGCATCCTCGACGACGCCGAGGAGATTCCGGACGAAGTGGACGCGAGCGTCCTCACCGAGCAGGCGTCAGAAGACCTGCTCCGTGTCATCGCACGCTTCCCGGCCGTCGTCGAGGCGGCCGCGGACGACCTCGAACCGCACACCGTCGCGACCTACACGCGCGAGTTCGCGGAGACGTTCAACGCGTTCTACCGCGAGTGCCCGGTACTCTCCGAGGAGGACGACGAACTGCGCCAGGCGCGCATCGCGCTCGTCTCCGCGTCCCGCCACACCATCGCCAACGCGCTCTCCATCCTCGGCGTCGCCGCACCCCACTCGATGTGAATCACGGGCTCGGCGGCGGGTGAACCGACGAGGAGACAACTGCTTTTCGGACGGTCGAAAAGAGAGAGCAGATAGCGTCGGGCCACCCGGACCGGGCAGGTCGTCGGTCCTCACTCGGGGCTGGTCGACCCGCCGTCGGCTTCCGCGTCGGGAATCTCGACCTGTGCGTCGCCGCCGTCGGAGGCGGTGTCGTCACCGTCTATCTCGGAGATGGCGGCCGACACGTCGTCTTCGCTGGCCGCCTGAGAGCCCTCCGCCTGCTCGTCGTCGCCGTCACCGCCCTCGGTGTCGGAGGGCGGACGTGGCCGCCGCCGCCGGGCTTCGAAGCGCGGTCGCTCGTCCGCCGATGCCTCACCGGCGAGTCTGGCGGCGAGGTACCGGTACGCGCGCGATGCAGGGCTCCGTGGGGCGTGGACGACCAGCGGTGTCCCGGCGAAGACGCTCTTTCTGACGGCACCGTCCTCCGGAACGGTCGCCAGCAGCGGCAGGTCGAGCCCCGCCGCGATCTCCTCGGGGTTGATGTCGCTCCCGGGGTGGGTCCGCGTCAGGACGACACCGGCGATGGTGCCACCCGCCCGGTCGGCGAGTTCGCACGTCTTCGTCGCGTCCTGGATGGACGCCGGTTCGGGCGTGGAGACGATGACGACCGCGTCGGCGAGGCCGAGCGGGAGGACCGTCTCGTGGCTCACGCCCGCGCCCACGTCGAGCAGGACGTAGTCGAACTCCTCGCGAAGCGTCGCGACGACGTCCCGGAGGTTCTCGGTCTTCACAGCGGCGTAGCTGTCCAGTTCGCTCCCGCTCGGAACCGCCCAGATACCGTCGGCAAGCTGGTACGTCGCGTCCATCACGTCGGCCTCGCCAGCGAGCACCTGGTGGAGCGTCACCGAATCGGGGGTGAGACTGACGAACCCGGCGAGGTTCGCCATCCCGAGGTCGACGTCGACGATGACGACCCGGTTGCCCGCGCCCGCCAGCGCAGTCCCCAGATTCACTGTCGTCGTCGTCTTGCCGACACCCCCCTTGCCACTCGCGATAGCGTACACCGACTCCTGCGTGGTCATGCTAGGTGGACAGACTCCCGGGCGACTAATAAAACATTGAGGGCGACACCGTAGCACGGAACACCGTCAGGCCCGGGGTCTCCCGAACCGTGGCGAGATGGAACGGTCTGGGAGCGGTCGAATGGCGAACAGGCGGCAACAGCACCATCGGTCGGGGGTCTGCCGCGCACCCGCCTCGGCCACCCGACCGCTCCCTGTCAGGACACACGGGCCCTGGCCGCGCCATCGGCTATAAACCCTGAACCGCCGCCTCCGGGCCGCTACCGTGGGACGTGTGGGCACACGAGTTGCAAGGAACAGTTACTTACCGACCGCCCGGCCTAGAACCGCTAATGAGTGAGCAGGAGGGCGAGGCGCAGTCCGACCGAAAGAAGTACGAGTTCCAGAAGGTCATCGAGGAACTCCAGGGGTACGAAGGCTCTGGCACACAGCTCGTGAGCATCTACGTCCCCGAGGACAAGCAGATCAGCGACGTGGTCGCCCACGTGACCCAGGAGCACAGCGAAGCTGCCAACATCAAGTCGAAACAGACCCGGACCAACGTCCAGGACGCCCTGACCAGCATCAAGGACCGGCTCCGGTACTACAAGAACCCGCCGGAGAACGGGATGGTGCTGTTCTCGGGAGCCATCGATTCGGGCGGCGGCCAGACCGACATGGTCACCAAAGTGCTCGAAGGCCCGCCCCAGCCCGTCGAGTCGTTCCGCTACCACTGTGACTCCGCGTTCCTCACGGAGCCCCTGGAGCACATGCTCGCGGACAAGGGCCTGTACGGCCTCATCGTCCTCGACCGACGCGAGGCCAACGTCGGCTGGCTCCGCGGCAAGCGCGTCGAACCCGTCAAGTCAGCGAGTTCGCTCGTCCCAGGCAAACAGCGCAAAGGTGGCCAGTCCGCCCAGCGTTTCGCCCGCCTCCGCCTCGAAGCCATCGACAACTTCTACCAGGAGGTCGCGGAGATGGCGAACGAACTGTTCGTCCCCGAACGCCACGAGATGGACGGCGTCCTCGTCGGCGGTCCCTCCCCGACCAAGGACGAGTTCATGGACGGCGAATACCTCCACCACGAGGTCCAGGACCTCGTCCTCGGGAAGTTCGACGTCGCCTACACCGACGAGTCCGGCCTCTACGACCTCGTCGACGCCGGACAGGAGGTCCTGGCCGACGCCGAAATCATGGAGGACAAAGAGCTGATGGAGACGTTCTTCAAGCAGCTCCACAACGGGAACAAGGCGACCTACGGGTTCGAGCCGACCCGACAGAACCTCGTGATGGGGTCGGTCGAGACGCTCCTCATCTCCGAGGACCTCCGTGACGACGTGGCCGTCTTCGACTGTGGCGGCACCGAAGAGTACGAGGTCATCGACCACCGCAAGAACACCCCGTCCCACGAGTGCGAGGACGGCTCGGAGGCCGAACTCCAGAAGCGCGAGGACGTCATTGAGTTCCTCATGAACATCGCCGACCAGCGCGGCACCGACACGAAGTTCATCTCCACCGACTTCGAGAAGGGCGAACAGCTGCTCAACGCCTTCGGTGGTATCGCCGGTATCCTGCGGTACTCCACCGGCGTCTAGAACGCCGACTCCTCCTGCGATTTCCGCGTCTCCGAGCGCCAGTGCCAGTCCTGACTGGAACGCGTCGACTCACTCCAGTAGTTGTTCCAGCTGTCGCCGCCGCCGACCGATAGCCACCGACGGCTGCAGGTGGGTGTCCGCCTCGAGTTCCTCCAGCACGAGCATCGGGTCGACACCTCGTTCTTCGACCTGTTCGAGGAGGTCCTCTATCTTCGTCCGGTTCAACGCGAGCGAAGACAACAGGCCGACGACGAGTGCCATCTCGACGGCGGCCGTCTCGTCGGCGGGGAACGCCTCACTCACCCGGGAAAAGTCGGCGCCCGCCGGGGCGCTCTCGGCGGGCTGGAGGTGGAGACACGACGTACAGATTGCCACCGCGTCGCTCCCACCCGGTGCGTACGACGCGACCGCTGCTGGCACCTGAAACGGGACGCTCTCCGACCGACACTCGGAACACTGCATACGCTGTACCAGACACCCGATTCCCTAAAAACTAGGCGGCGCTGCTGGCGACGGGAGAGAGAAAGAACGAGAGAGCTGGTGTCAGTCGGCAGCTGCAACGACGTCGGCTTCGGCTTCTTCGGCCTCTTCCTGCCGGGCTTCCTTCTCTTCTCTCTCCTTTTTGTCCTTGATCTTCTTCATGCGGAAGATCTCCTCGCGCTCCTGTTCTTCGAGCTTCTGCTCGATGTACTCCTGGTTCTCCTTGAGTTCGGGCAGGAGCTTGAACTCGAGTGCGTTGACACGACGCTTGGTCGTCTCGATCTCGGTGAGCATCTTCTTCATCGCCGTCTCGACCTCGGCGGCGAGGATGATGGTCTCCAAGAGTTCCTCGTAGGCTTCTGCGGCCTCGTCGATGCGCGCGGAGGTCCCGAGCACACCGTACCCTCGCTCGTCGAGGGACTTCTTGACTTTCGAGGACTCGATCTCCGGGACGACGACGCCCATGATGTTACGGGACTCCGTCGTAATCTCCGGATGTTCCTTGAGCGCGGCTGCCGCCCCGCGAACCGTGACGTCACCCTCCATGGCGCGCGCCATGTTGATCTTCTTCTGGGCTTCGTCGTAGTTGTCCTCTAAGTTCTCGCGGACGTCCTGTGCCTGGTCGAGGATGTCCATGAACTCCATGATGAGGCCGTCGCGCTTCTGCTCCAGCGTGTCGTGACCCCGCTCGGACAGCTCGATGCGATCCTCGATCGCCATCAAGTTCTTCCGAGTCGGCTTGACGTCGTTGGCCATTACGAGGGCGTTGCACACCCAGCCTGTTAACCCTTTACGATTGTCTTCACGCGCGAGCGCGTGCGAGCCGGCGAGACTTGCCACACCACCCCGCGGGTCACCGCGGCGCAGAGCAGACTGGCGAACGCCGTCGCTCACGAGGCTGCAAAGAGAGAGAAAGGAACCGGCTCAGGCTTCGACGGCCTGCTCTTCCTCGACGTAGTACTCCTCGATGAGGTCCTCGTCGATACGGTTGAGCTGCTCTTTCGGCAGCGTCGAGAGCAGTTCCCAGCCGATGTCGAGCGTCTCGTCGATGCTACGGTCGGTGTCGTACCCCTGCTGGATGAACTCGTTCTCGAAGCGGTCGGCGAAGTCGAGGTACTTGTTGTCGAGTTCCGAGAGCGCCTCGCGGCCGACGATGTTCACGAGGTCGCGCAGGTCCTCACCCTCCGCGTACGCGGCGAAGAGCTGGTCCTTCACGTCGGCGTGGTCCTTGCGGGTGAGGCCCTCACCGATACCGTCGTCCATCAGGCGCGAGAGCGACGGCAGCACGTTGATCGGCGGCTGGATACCCTGGGAGTTCAGGTCGCGGTCCATCACGATCTGGCCCTCGGTGATGTAGCCGGTCAGGTCCGGAATCGGGTGCGTGTCGTCGTCACCCGGCATCGTGAGGATGGGCAGCTGGGTCACAGAGCCCTCGCGACCCTCGATACGACCGGCACGCTCGTAGAGCTGAGCCAGGTCGGTGTACATGTAGCCGGGGTAGCCACGGCGACCCGGAACCTCTTCGCGGGCCGCACCGATCTCGCGCAGTGCCTCACAGTAGTTGGTCATGTCCGTCAGGATGACCAGCACGTGATAGCCCTTGTCGAACGCGAGGTACTCTGCCGTCGTCAGGGCGAGACGCGGCGTGACCGTCCGCTCGACTGCGGGGTCGTCCGCGAGGTTCATGAAGACGACGGAGCGCTCCAGTGCACCGGTGCGCTCGAAGTCCTCCATGAACTCGTTCGCCTCTTCGGCCGTGATACCCATCGCGCCGAAGATGACTGCGAACTCGGTCCCGTCGTCGTCGTCGCCTTCGTCCTCCTCCGGCACGGTCGCCTGCCGGGCGACCTGCAGTGCGAGGTCGTTGTGCGGCAGCCCCGAACCCGAGAAGATCGGCAGCTTCTGCCCGCGAACGAGCGTGTTCATGCCGTCGATGGCGGAGACGCCAGTCTGGATGAACTCCTCGGGGTACTCGCGGGAGTACGGGTTGATAGCCTCACCGACGATGTCACGGCGCTCGTCGGGAACGATGTCCGGCCCACCGTCGATGGGGCGGCCGGACCCGTCCAGCACCCGCCCGAGGAGGTCCTCGGTGACGGGCATCTTCATCGTCTCGCCCAGGAACCGGACGGACGACTTTCGGTCGATACCTTCGGTGCCCTCGAAGACCTGAATCGCCACGAGGCCTTTGCTGGATTCGAGCACCTGGCCACGCTTGGTCTCGCCGTTCGGGGTCTCGATTTCGACGATTTCGTCGTAACCGATAGACTCGTCGACCTCGGCGAACACCAGCGGACCGCTGATCTCTGTAATCGTCTGGTACTCCTTCATGGTCTTAGTACATCCCCCGGAGTTCGTCCGCGAGATCGTTCTCGAGCTCTTCGACGTACTCCTCGTAGTCTTCCTGCACACCGATACGGTTGAGCCGTGGTGCAGCGTCGGTGTTCTGGATTTCGTCGACTGGGACGCCAGCGTCGAGTGCGTCGAACGCCTCGTCGTTGAACGTCTTGATAGCGTCGAGCATCATGTAGATCTTGTTCGGTTCGCAGTACGTGTCCACGTCGTGGAACGCGTTCTGCTGGAGCCACGCTTCTCGCAGGTAGCGCGCGACCTCGAGGGTCAGCTGCTGGTCCTCCGGCAGGGCGTCCTTCCCGACGAGCTGGACGATCTCCTGCAGTTCGGCCTCCTCGTCGAGGACGTCGACGGCCCACTGGCGCTTCTCCGGGAAGTCCTCACGGACGTTCTCTCGGTACCAGGGGTCGAGCTGGTCCTTGTACAGCGAATAGGACTCGTTCCAGTTGATGGCGGGGAAGTGACGACGCTCGGCGAGGTCTGCGTCCAGCGCCCAGAACGTCTTCACGATACGCAGGGTGTTCTGCGTGACCGGCTCCGAGAAGTCACCGCCCGGCGGCGAGACTGCACCGATAGCGGACACGGAGCCTTCGGTACCGTTGATGTTCTCGAACTTCCCGGCGCGCTCGTAGAACTCGGAGAGACGCGCGGCGAGGTAGGCGGGGTAGCCCTCCTCACCGGGCATCTCCTCGAGACGCGAGGAGATCTCGCGCATGGCCTCTGCCCACCGCGAGGTGGAGTCGGCCATGAGTGCCACGTCGTACCCCATGTCGCGGAAGTACTCCGCGATGGTGATACCCGTGTACACACAGGATTCACGCGCGGCGACCGGCATGTTGGACGTGTTCGCGATGAGGCACGTCCGGGACATGAGCGGCTTGCCCGTCATCGGGTCCTCCAGCTCGGGGAAGTCCTCGATGACCTCGGTCATCTCGTTGCCACGCTCACCACAGCCGACGTAGACGACGATGTCCGCGTCGGCCCACTTCGCGAGCTGGTGCTGGGTGACCGTCTTCCCGGAGCCGAACGGACCCGGAATCGCGGCCGTCCCACCCTTCGCGATGGGGAACAGCCCGTCGAGGATGCGCTGACCGGAGACGAGCGGCTCGCGCGGGGTCAGCTTCTTCTCGGAGGGGCGGGCCCGACGGACCGGCCACTCCTGGTGCATGGTTATCTCTTCGCCGTTGGCGAGTTCGACGACCGTCTCCTGGACGGTGAAGTTGCCGGACTCGGCGGCGGAGACTTCGCCACCCTCGTAGTCGGGCGGCACCATGACCTTGTGCTCGATGCTCTCGGTCTCCGGGACGGTCCCGACGACGTCGCCGGGTTCGACCTCGTCACCGACCTCGACCTCGGGAGTGAACTCCCAGGTCTTCTCGAGGTCGATACCGGGTGCGTCGACACCACGGTCGAGGAACGCCGAGTTCATCTTCTCCTCCAGTTCGTCGAGCGGGCGCTGGACACCGTCGTAGATGGAGTCCAGCATCCCCGGCCCGAGGTCGACCGACAGCGGCTCGCCCGTGTTCTCGACGGGTTCACCGGGGCCGACACCGGAGGTCTCCTCGTACACCTGAATCGTGGTCAGGTTCCCTTCGATTTCGATGACCTCGCCCATCAGCCCTTCGTCGCCGACGTAGACGACGTCGTTCATCCGGGCGTCGAGGTCCGCAGCGGTCACGACAGGACCGCTCACGCTCTCGATGACGCCGTCCTCGCGGACGGTGTCGGATTCTGTTGCTTGACTCATGATTTAGTCTTCGTCCATCAGGTCGATGCCGATGGCTCGTTTGATCTGGTCGCGCAGTCCGCTGCTTCCCGCGTCGCCACCCAACGTGACGAACACCGGTTCGACGCTGGTCTCGACTATCTTGCGCGGTTCGCGCGAGAGGTAGTCGAGGTCGTCGGCGTGGATGACGACGATACCGACGCCGTCGTCCTCGGCGACACGGCGCACGGCGTCGTCGAGTTCGTCCGCCTTCTCCTCGTCGGGGACGTTCTCGAACGCGCGCACGCCAGCCAGCCGGAACCCGGTGGTGAAGTCCGGACTGCCGATGACAGCTATTTCCTGGCTCATATTGTGACCAGCTCCGCTTCGATCTCTTCTTCGCTCAGTCCCGCCTCCTTGCCACGCGCGATGGCGCGGATGTTGTCTATCTCACGCTCCTTCGCGATGAGGTACGCGAGGACCGGACAGATAGAGAGCGGGAACACGTGCGAAAGGTGGTCCGCGTACTCCTGCAGGGCCGCGTCGAGCGCGTGCTCGAAACCGATGAGGCTCTCCACGTCTTCGAGTTCGGAGAGTGCGGCCGAGAGGTCGTTGCCGTACGCGCTGTCGCGAATGCGTGCGACGAGCTCGTCGGTGTTGCCGACCAGTTGCGTGAGTTCTGTGGCGTCGAACAACCGCCCACCCTCGATGAAGTACTCCGAGGGGTCGAGGTCCGAACCACTGCGTGCGAGACGCAGCGCGTTCCGGACGTTACGGAAGTCGATCTCCGCCTGCAGGAACTCCAGGTACAGCGCGCCGGGGCTGTCGACGTCTTCGGTCGAACCGACCTCGTCGAGCAGGTGCTCGTAGAACGCGCGGTCGACAGCGTTCTCGAGCGGGACGAGCACGTTCGACTCCTGGTACTCCTCGAACGCCGCCTCGAGGCCGGGGCCGAAGATGGTGCCTTCCAGCAGCTCCACGGCGTCCTCGATGGACTGCGATTCGAGGAGTCGCTGCAGGAACCGCTCGTCGAACTCGCCGGCACGGATGAGGTCAGGTTCGACCTCGTCGGCCGCCGTCTCGGCGTACAGGCCGCGCAGGACCGTCTTGACGTTCCACGCGTCGAACTTGCGCAGGTACGCCGCGATCTGGTTGTAGATGCGACCGTTCGCCCATTCGAGCACGTCCTCGAAGTTCTTCGCGAGGTTGCGGTTGAGCGCGTACTCGATGAGGTCGACCCCGCTGTGACGCGAGCCGAGCGCGTTCATCTCGGCCTCGTACTCGGTCTCCTCCATGTAGCGGGCGATTTCGCCCGGCCCCATGCGTACGAGCTTCCGGTAGTCCTCGTCACCGAACAGCTTCGCTCGACGTGCCCTGACGCGGGCGTTGACGTATTCTGGATTCGAACCGCGGTCGCTCTTGCTCATTGCTCGTCGAACAGCCGGGAGCTGATTTCTCGCAGGTTGTCCTCCCAGACGTCTTCGAGCACCGAGTCGAACGTGTTGTTGACCCGGAGGCGGCTCTCCTCGCTCTCGACGACGACGCCGCCGAGGCAGTCGTACTCGCCAGCGTACTCGTAGCCGTCGTAATCGGCGAGGATGTCCCCGAGCAGGTCCTCGTCGTCGGCACGACCGTAGACGAGTGCGCTGTCCACGTCGTCGAACTCGCCCGCGGCTGCGTCGAGCAGTGTACGGGTGAGCTCCACGCGCTCGTCACCGTCGAGGTCGACGATGGCGGACTCGACGTCCTCGCGAACCTGTTCCAGCACGTCGCGTCGTGCTTCGAGGCGCATCTGCTTGGCCTCGAGTTTGGCGCTCGAAAGCTGCTGCTCGCGCTCCTGTTCTACCTTTCGTTCGGCCGCGCGCTCTGCTTCTTCGAGCGTCTCCTCGGCGTCGGCTTCGGCTTCCGAGATGATCTCCTCGGCCTCCGCCTCTGCGTCCTCGCGGATTTCCTCCGCACGCGCGCGGGCTTCGTCTCGTATGTCCTCAACGACTGTTTCCAAACTCATTGTAAGAAAGTGGGGAGCGGTTTAGACGAAGAGCGCGACCAGCGCGAAGATCACCAGCGTCTCGGGCAGGACCGTCAGGACGATCCCGATACCGGTAGAGATGGAGTCTTCGGCGAGTGCGCCGACTGCTGCGGCACCGATACCGCGCTCTGCGTATCCTGCACCGATTGCGGCCAGCCCGATACCGAGAGCTGCACCGGAGTCAGCGGGAATCGCAGGCTCGTTGCCCTGCAGGGCGATGTCTGTTACGTTGTTCAGTGCGGTCATTCCGACGTCGGCGAGAGCTTCGAACATGTTTACGTATACCTCGTGGTTTGTAACCGGACAATCGCTAATCACCGCACTGGCTTCATAAAACTTCCCAAAAGAAACCGCCGATTCTGCCGGTATAACAGCTAAATGGCGGGGTCCAAGGGGTTTATACTTTCGATTGTCTCCGGATTTCCTGCCAGTCACCGTAGAATAACGTGACAGACCGTGATGTTTTCTCTGCAGAACCGTGAGGGGTCCCAGACGGGCAGGGAGAAGTCTCTCCAGACCGGTGAGAGAAACGAGAACGAGCCGAGGTCAGTCCTCGGTGGTGTAGGTGCGCTCGTAGCCGAACGGCTCGAACACGCGACCGCCGCCCTCGTAGAACTTGTCGAAGAACTCGACGTACTCGAGACGAACCCCCTGCAGTCCTGCGCTCGTCACACCGAGCAGCAGGACGACGAGGTGGCCGACGACGAGGATGAGGACGCCAGCGAGCGCCATCCCGATGCCACCGTGCATCAGCCCACCGAACATGACTTCGGTGACCTCGTGGCCGTGGTACGTCCCGACCTCGAGCATGTGCTTGGGGTCGTGGGTCGTCCCGAAGTGCCACTCTGCACCCTTCTCGGTCTCGACGACGTACACCCCGAAGAAGAGCAGGTTGACGACGAACGCCATCCCTGCCTTCGCCAGGATGACTGCCCCGATACGCAGGTAGGACAGGACGTTGACGAGCACGTTGACGGACTCCAGGGCACCGACGAGGATACCGAAGCCGCCCATGTGCTGGACCTCACCGTAGACCATCACGACCAGGCCGATGACGAACAGCCCCAGGCCGAGGCTACCGACCGCCGGTGAGAACCCGGTGAATCCGAGGTCGTAGACGGCCTTCGAGCCGCCGAACGACTGGAACAGGAAGTCAGGCTTCAGGCCCTCTGCCTGCGTGCTGAAGATCCACATCCAGACCCCGAACATCATGGTCGCCCACGAGCCGTTCTCGATGAACGCCTCGGCGGCACCGTGGTCGAGGTCGTTGATGAACCCGAACACGTACCCCACCGTCAGGTGGAGCAGGCCGAGCAGCATGCTCACGACGAGCCAGGTCTGGCCGTACGCCAGGTACTTCGGCTGGAGACCCTTGTGCATCGGCGGGCTGCCGCCGAACAGGACCTCACCCAGTACGTGCAGTCCGAATATCTCGCCGTACAGGATACCGAACAGCATGGTGAACCCACCGGCCCACAGGCCGATGCCACCGAGTGCTTTCAGCACGTCGCTGTCGGTCCGCGTGTACAGCAGGAAGCCGACCGCGGTGTAGATGAGACCGTACCCGAGGTCGCCCAGCATGAACCCGTAGAACAGCGGGAACGTCAGCAGCAGGACGATGGTCGGGTCGAGTTCCGTGTACTTCGGTCGGTTGACCATCTCGATGAGGAACTCGAAGGGTTCTGCGGCCTTGTTGTTCTGCTGGACGGTCGGCGGCGCGTCGCCCATCGTGACGACGCCACCGTCGGCGGCTGCCTCCGTTCCGCTGGAGGTCCCGTGGGACTCCCCCGGTATCTCCGAGGAGCCGACCGCGTGGCCCTCGTGGTAATCGGCGCGTTCGATCTCCTGGACCTCGGCGTGGTCGCCGACGGCGGCGTCGAGTTCGCGCGTGAGGGTGACGACCTCGTCGGTCGGGAGCCAGCCTTCGGCGACGAAAGCGTTCTCCGTCGTCGCGAACTGGAGCGGTGCTTCGGATTTCTGGACGTCGATGGACAACCGTTCCTCGGCCGCCAGCAGGAAGCCAGCAGCGTCGAGGCGGAGGTCGTCTATCTCGTCTTCGACCGTCGTGTACTTCGACTCGAGCTGTTGCTTGCGGTGACGCAGTTGTTCGATGTACTCGCTCGGGTCACCCTCACCGTCGGGAATCTCCTGACGGGTGAAGTTCGCACTGACGAGCAGGTCGTCGAGAACGCTCTCCCGAGCGTTCGACTCTGGGTACGCGAAGACGGCGACGAGGGAGCCGCCTCCAGTCTCGACGTCGAACGAACGAATCGCTTTCGACCCGCTCAGCTCTGCGCGCACGGCCTCGACGTCGCCCTCACCGACTGCGACCTGCAGCGAGTCGTAGCCCGTGAGCAGGTGCAGCGGGATTCCGAGTTCCGCGAACGGCGCGAGCGAACTGATCTCCTCGTCGAGCTCGCGCAGCTCTGCTTCGAGCTCGTTCCGGCGGTCATCCAGACGGTTCGCCTCCTGGCGAACCTCTTCGAGTTCTTCCTCCAGCGCATCGTCCGTGACGATGCGACTCGGGCCGGCGTGTTCGGCCTCGACACCGAGGATGCTCTTGATGGAGCGGACGGTGACGAGCTTCTCTGAGGCGTCTTCGGCACCCTCGACCGGGTTCCCGTTGGAGAACCCGTCCCAGGAGCCGTCGTAGTCGCTCAGGTGAACCAGGCGGAGGTCGTGTACCGTCTCGATGACGTCGTCCATGACGGACTTCGAGCCCGTCACGGACACCTTACTCATTTGCTCAGGTCTGAGCATGTACCTCCTCCGTGAATGTTTCGAGGACGTATTCGACGACCTCGCTCGTGCGTCCCTCGGCGCGGGTACGGAGTTCCTCGCGCTCCGCCTCTCCCTTCTCGAGGATTTGCTCGCGTTCTTTCGCTATCTCTTCGCGAGCGTCCTCCAGTCGGTTCGACTCGAGCTCTCGTGCCTCGTCCTCCGCCTCCTGGCGGATTTCTTCGGCACGGTCCCGGGCCTCGGCGATGCGCTCGTCGCGGTCGGCTTCTGCCTCGGCGACGATGTCGTCGGCCTCCGTCTCGGCCGTCTGAATTCGTTCGAGAACCTCTGGCCTCGGCATGGCTTGAACACGCGTGAGTTTACATAGCGGCTATAAGGTAGTTGCGAAAGGTGCTGGATCGCCGTTTCACCCGACAGCAGGGGTCAATCACGAACGTTCACACACGATTCAATCGCGACAGAACTATGGCGGGACGTTCCCAAACCCCGGCCAATGGGAATCCTCGAAAACAAGGCTCGTGCACGCCTGTTCTACAAGTATCTCTCGAAGGTGTACGATACCATCAACCCGTTCATCTGGAACGAAGAGATGCGGACGGACGCCATCGGGATGCTCGACATCGACCCCGACGACCGGGTGCTCGACGTCGGCTGCGGGACCGGGTTCGCCACCGAGGGACTGCTCGGCCACGAGAACGTCGACGAGGTCTGGGCCCTCGACCAGAGCCCACACCAGTTGCAGAAAGCGTACGCCAAGTTCGGCAAGCGCGGTCCGGTCCACTTCCACATGGGCGACGCCGAACGGCTCCCGTTCGCGACCGATAGTTTCGACGTCATCTGGTCGTCCGGCTCTATCGAGTACTGGCCGAACCCGGTCCGCGCGCTGCGCGAGTTCCGCCGCGTCGTCAAGCCCGGCGGGCAGGTTCTCGTCGTCGGCCCGAACTACCCGAAGACGACAGTGATGCAGAAGGTCGCCGACGCCATCATGCTGTTCTACGACGAGGAAGAGGCCGACCGGATGTTCCAGCAGGCCGGCTTCGAGGACATCCAGCACCGGCTGATGGGGCCGTCGTACGACCCTGACGTCGCCATCACGACAGTGGCCCGCGCCCCGGCGACGGACGGCGACGACGTCGACGCGACGGCCGAGGCCACCGACGCCGTCGAAGACGACGCCGGTGCGGAAGCCGAAGCCTGAGTTCGCGCGACCGTCTCGACCCGACCCACGACCAGCTCCTCACTGTAGAACGTCACCACCACGCGCGAGTCTGCCGAGAGCGTCGGCCGGTTCGTCCCCGCGACCCTGACGCTCGCGGTCTCTCCTGCCGTCCACGTCGCGTCTGTTGCACTGTTGAACGGGCCGGTCGGCCCCGGCGCGAACCCGCGTGCAGAGAAGAACGGGACGGGCGGCTGGTAGGCGAGTCGCTCGCCGTCGACCTCGACCACCACCCGAAGGGTTCGGACGTCGACTGTCTCACCGCCGGCATGTGTCACGGTGATTCGACCGGTGTCGGCGTTCGCAGTCGCCGTGAACCTCGCTCGCGGAGACTCGGTCGGTGGTGTCTCGAAGACCCCGACGACGACGACACTCGCCAGAACGACTGTCACTGCGAGCAAGAGCGCGGTACCGACGACGGGTGTGACTGCACGAGTGGAGTGCACGCTGACACTGGCCGCGGCTTCGCGTAAAAAGGACCGGGCTCAGGAGGAGACGGTGACGTTGATGGGGCCCTGTGGCAGTTCGACGGTGACCTCGTAGGTCCCCGATGGTTGGACGTACCAGTGGACACCGTCCTCGTCGGTCTGTCCGACGACCGTCCCGTCGACCAGCACCGGAGCCACGACCGGTTCGTCGGTGAGGACGTTCCGCACTTCGAGACGTGCCGGGCCACCGTTGGCCGTCTCGTTGATGGTGAACTCGACGCCGTACTCGGTCACGTTGGTGCTCTCGCTGACGGGGAGTTTCGACACCTGCAGTTGCTGGTACTCCCGGTACACCTTCCGTTGCGAGCCGTCGACGTAGATGCGGATCGCACCCTGGTCGAGCGGGCTCTCGTAGAACCAGCTGCCGCGCTTGAACTCCCAGATGTTGACCCCCGAACTCTCGCGCACGTACGGGTAGCGACTCTCGGTGTACTCGAGGAACTCGGTCCGGTTGTCGAAACCGTCGGCCGTGTCGACGTCCCAGTGGTCGAGCCTGACCGCCTCGCGGTAGTACTCGAGGTCGGATGCGGACTGCGAGAGGACCTGGAGGACGACACCGTTCTCCGACCCCTGAACGTGGACTCGAACCGTGCCCTGCCGGTCTCCAGTCATCGTCTGGAACAGGAGCGAGCGGGTCGGTGTACTGTACTCGTTTGCCTGTCTGGTGAGGTAGCCGAGTGAGGCACCCGTCGAGCGTTCGAGTCTGTCGATGGTAGCCTTTGCTTGTTCGGCGCGATACCCCACCATCGCGAGTCGTTTCAGGAGTTCTCGTTCGGTGAGGTCACCGGCGCCGTAAGCTTCGATTGCCTGTCGTTCCTGCTGCTGTAAGGTGTCGATTCTCGCCGACATCTCGTCGACTGCCGTCTCGACGAGCGCCTGTCGTGCCTCGTCCGAGGACGCAGCGCTCAGACGGACCGAGAGCAGTTCGAGGCCGTATCCGCTGTCGATGCTCTCGCGGTTCATCGCCACTGCCGCACCGAAATCGAGGGCCGGCGTCGCGTAGTCCTGGGACGCGACGGTGCCGAGTTCGAGTCGGCGTGTCGTCTCGTCCGAGACGGTGAGGTCGCTCACCGCGGCAGCCGCCGGGGGGGTTCGGTCGGCAGAAGGGGTTGCGGGGACCGCCGGTGCACTGGCCGCCGTCCCGACAGGTGAGAGGACGAGGAGTGCCAGTAAGGCGACACACGTGAAACGTCTCATTATCCGCTCATACTGGGCGACGATACAAAAACCGGTCGACGTGACCCGAGCGCCGTCGAAAGGCGACGAGAGGCGACAAGACATTTCAAAACGGCATCTCATGTTTTATCTCGATGGAAAGCGTTTTTTCCATGCGGCATGGACGCACCTGTATGCGGTCTCTCTCGGTCCTCGCAGCCGCCCTCCTCGTGCTCGCGCTCTGTACGGGTGTGAGCACCGGCGTGCCCAGCGGTGCCCACGCGAGCACGTCGGCCGCGCCCTCGGCCGGCTTCGCCACCCAACCCTCGTTCGAGCCAGCGGACCCGGCGACGGTCATCGAGATAAACGTGACACGGTCGGGAGACGCACACGTGTCAGTCTCCTATCGATACGTCCTCGAGGGAGAGAACGAGACCACCGCCTTCAGGCAGTACGGTCGCGCCGTGTCGAAGGGACAGGAACAGGTCCCGTTCTCGGCAGAACTGTTCCAGCAGTTCGCCAGCCAGGCATCGACGTGGACGGGGCGCGAGATGCGGATACAGGACACGTCGTGGCAGTCCCCGGTCGTGGACGACCCAGTCTCGACGGCCACGACCACCACGACGGCGACCGCGACGGCTACGGCGACCGACGATACCGAGGAGACCAGAATCGGCGTCCTCACGTACACGTTCACGTGGACGAACTTCGCCGAGAAACGAGGAAACGAGGTCGTCGTCCGCGACGTCTTCGGAACCGAGAACGAGACGTGGTTCCCGAAACTGTACGACGGGCAGCGCCTCGTCATCAACGAACCGGAGAACTACGCCATCATCGACTCGCCCGCGGACAAGGGTCCACAGAACAGTTCGCTCATCTGGGACGGTCCCGAGACGTTCCCACCGGGGTACATCGAGGCGGTGTACGTTCCCAGAGTCGACCCGACACCGCCCACGACGACCGGGACGACCCCTCCGGGGCCGAACGAGGAGGGCGGGTTCCCGTTCGCCATCCTCGGCTTCGGTCTCCTCGTCGTCCTCGTCGGTGCCGGAAGCTACCTGTTCGCGCGGTGGCAGACGGAGCGCGAGACGTCGGGACCCACCCCCACACCGAACGGTGGTCACCAGACGGCGACGGTAGACGACGCGACCACCGAGACTGCTGCCCTCGACGAGGACACCGAATCCGTCACCACCGACCACGGCGCGGGTGACGGAGCGGAGACGCCCACGGAGACGGCGGAAGAAGCGGTGTCGGACGACGAAGCCACGAAGGAGGAAGCAGACGACGACATCGACCCCATCGACGTGGAACTCCTCTCCGACGAAGAGCGCGTCCTGCGACTCCTCAGGGGCAACAACGGACGGATGAAGCAGGCGAACATCGTCAAGGAGACTGGCTGGTCGAACGCGAAGGTCTCGCAGTTGCTGTCGGGGATGGACGACGACGGCGAGATAGAGAAACTCCGCATCGGTCGGGAGAACCTCATCACGCTCCCTGGAGAGAGCATCGGCGACTTCGACGACTCCTGAGTTCGACCCAGAGAAACGATTCTCACACGAACCCGCGTTTCGTAACCATTTACGTAGGTGCCGGCATAACCTGCCTTTGATGAAGGTTCTCGTCACCGTCAAGGAGGTGGCCGCCGTCGAGGACGAATTCCAGATCGATGGCACGTCCATCGACGAGACGTACCTCGAATACGACCTCAACGAGTGGGACGACTACGCGGTCGAAGAAGCCGTTCAACTGCAAGAGAACGGCATCGCCGACGAAGTCGTCGCCGTGACCATCGGACCAGAGCGGTCCGAGGAGACCATCCGCATGGCCCTCGCGAAGGGTGCGGACCGTGCGATTCGCGTGTGGGACGAAGCCATCGAGGGGACCGACCTGCTCGACGTCGGTGCGAAGACACGCATCCTCTCGGCGGTCGTCGCCGAGGAGGAGCCGGACCTGGTCCTCAGTGGTGTCCAGGCCGACGACGACGGCTTCGGTGCGACCGGCGTCTCCCTCGCCGACGAGATCGGCTACGAGTGGGCTGCGGTCGTCAACGACCTCGACCACGACGCGCTCGAATCCGAGAACATCGCGAAGGTCCACCGCGAACTGGAGGGTGGCGTCGAGGAGCTGACCGACGTGGAGCTCCCTGCCGTGCTCACCATCCAGACCGGTATCAACGAGCCGCGCTACGCCAGCCTGCGCGGCATCCGGATGGCACAGCGCAAGGAGATCGCCCCGAAGACGCTCGGCGACCTCGGCCTCGACGCCGACGCCGTCGCCAACGAACTCGAACTCACCGACATGTACGAACCCGAGTCCGAAGGGGACGCCACGTACTTCGAGGGCGGCCCGGAGGAAGAAGCCGCACAACTTGCTGACCTCCTGCGGGAGAAGGGGGTGGGTGCGCAATGACGGACATCCTCGCTATCGCCGAGCACCGCCGCGGGGAACTTCGCGACGTGAGCTTCGAACTCGTCACGGCCGGCCGTGAACTCGCCGACGCGACCGGTGGCGACCTCCACGTCGCCGTCATCTCGGGTGACCTCGACGACTTCGCAGAGCAACTCAACGTCGCCGGCGTCGACACCATCCACACCGTCTCCAACGGAGAGGAGTTCAACCACGACGTGTACGCCCAGGCCGTCGAGCAGCTCTACGACGCCCTCGGGCCGCAGGTCCTGCTCATGCCGAACTCGGTGAACGGGCTCGACTACGCGCCCGCTGTCGCGAACCGCCTCGACTTGCCCTACGTCAGTGACGTGGTCGCCATGGAACTCGACGGTGACTCGCTGTCGGCCACGCGCGAGATGTACGGTGGGAAAGTCGAGACGAAGACCCAGCTCTCCGCAGAGCACGTCGCGGTCTCCATCCGGAGTGCCGAGTGGCCGACGACCGAAGACACCGGCGACGCCACCGTAGAGTCCTTCGACGTCGACCTCGACGAGGATCTGGTCCGCTCGACGGTCACCGGCTTCGAAGAGGTCGGTTCCGGCGACGTCGACATCAGTGAGGCAGACGTCCTCGTGAGCATCGGCCGTGGTATCGAAGAAGAGGACAACCTCGACCTCATCTTCGACCTCGCGGAGGCGCTCGACGCGACGGTCTCCTCGTCGCGGCCCATCGTGGACGCTGGCTGGCTCCCGAAGAACCGCCAGGTCGGCCAGTCCGGCAAGGTCGTCACGCCCGACGTGTACATCGCCATCGGTATCTCTGGCGCAGTCCAGCACGTCGCCGGCATGAAGGGTGCCGAGACCATCGTCGCCATCAACACCGACCCGAACGCACCGATTTACGACATCGCGGACTACGGTATCGTCGACGACCTGTTCGAAGTGGTTCCGGCGCTGACCGAGCAGTTCTCGTAACGCCTCACAGTCCACCCAGCCTTTTTTGGTGGCAGTCGTCCCGTGAGATGGCGGACACGCACCACGTAGCGTAGCCGACGACCGGCGGGTCACGAAGAGACAGATTCGAGACAAACCAGAGAACAGTTCGGCAGTTGGTACCACAGGCCACAGGACCCGATTCGATAGCAGAAGGGTGTGAAACACACCCATATGTGAGACTCGGCAAATCGGCAAGTAAATATAAGTCGACAAGGTGGTTCCTGACGACTAATGGATAGAACGACGACCCGGCGCACGGTGCTGGCTGGTGCTGGCGGTGGCATCACGTCGGCACTCGCCGGGTGCACGTCGGTCGTCCCTGGGATGGGGGACGACGGCGACGACGGTGGTGAAGCGACGACGACACGACGATTCGACCAGAGCGAGACGTTCATCGGGATGCTCTATGCGACCGGTGGCCTGGGCGACGACTCGTTCAACGACATGGCCAACCGTGGGGTCAAGCTGGCACGCGTTCGCCACGGCATCGAGTACAAGAACGCGGTCCCGAAGAACGTCGACGAGATACAGACGCTGCAGGCCGAGTACGCAGAGTCGACACAGCCCGAGTTCGACCTGACAGTCTGTGTGGGGTTCCTGCAGATGGAAGGACTCCAGCAGACGGCGGCGGACTACCCGGACCAGCGGTTCATGCTCGTCGACTCGGTCGTCGAGCAGGACAACGTCGCCAACTACGTCTTCAAAGAGCACGAGGGCTCGTTCCAGGTGGGGACGCTGGCTGGCGCACTGACGACGCAGGGCTTCTCTGCGGGTGCCGGACAGACCCGCATCGACCGGAAGACTGTGGGCTTCGTCGGCGGTATCGAGTCGGGGCTCATCAAGAAGTTCGAGGCCGGGTTCGAGGCCGGGGCGAAACACGCCGATTCCGACGTCGAGGTGCTGACCGAGTACATCGGGAGCTTCAGCGACGTCGACGCGGGCCGGACGGCCGCCCAGTCGATGTACGACGAGGGCGCAGACATCGTCTATCACGCGGCCGGTGGGGCCGGACTCGGTGTCTTCCAGGCGGCCCAGGAGAACGGCCGCTTCGCCATCGGCGTGGACGCCGACCAGTCCGAGACGGACCCGCGCTACGCGAACGTCATCCTCGCGAGCATGGTCAAACGCGTCGACACGGCGGTGTTCACCGCCATCCAGAACGTCGACGAGGGCTCGTTCAAGGGCGGGTCCGTCCAGTCGCTCGGACTGGAGGACGATGGCGTGGCGGTGGACTACGGGAACCAGCTCGGCCCACAGATTCCCGAGTCGGCTCGCAGGCAGGTGGCCGACGCCGGCGATGGCATCGTGGCCGGCGACATCGACGTGCCGACGACGCCGGAGGAGGTCTGAGATGGGAGACGATTCTCGCTCCATCGGCGCGATGCTCACACCGGGGTTCATCCGGCGGCGCTACTCGCTCAAGTTCGCGGTCTCGATCCTGCTCGTCGTGGTCGTCATCGGCTCCGTGGGGGCCGTCGGTTACCAGCAGACCAAAGACACGGTCGAGACGAACACCAAGGCACAGCTACAGGAGACGAGTTCGCTCCGGGCGTCCTCGCTCTCTGAGTGGACCGAGAGTATGCGGGTCCAGACGCGCTCGGTGTCTGCCAGCAAGGAGTTGCGGGCCGGTGGCTCGACTGGAGCGGCAGGACGATACCTGCAGTCCCGCGAGTCCCGCCTGTCCGACGACATCCTCGGCATCCACATGGTCAACAGCTCGACCGACGAGGTGATGGCCAGCACCGACCCCATCGCCGGGTTCGACCTCACAGAACTCGGCGTCCCGTGGGCGAACGCGAACCTGACGGGCCAGTCCGCGGAGAAGGCCGACCAGGTCTGGGTGTCCGGTAGCTCCTACGAGTCGCCGTTGACTCCCTACACGCGTGGGAACGTCGTCGCGTTCGCGAGTGCGGTGCCGAACACCGACGACCGCTACGTCGTCGTCGTGACCCGCATCCAGACGCACCTGGAGACCATCAAGGACTCCGAGACGGAGGGCCAGACGCGCATCATCAACGAGAACGGTGGCACCGTGTTGACGCCGGGCGGGTCGGTCGACCAGAACGTCCACGGCGACGGCCTGTCGTCGGCCCGGTCCTCGGGCGGTACGGCGTTTGAGACCGCTAACGGACAGGTCCACGCCTACGCCGCCGTCGACGGGACACAGTGGGTCGCCATCACCAGCGTGGACACGAACGCCGCATTCGCCGTCCGCGACACGGTCGGCCGGAACGTCCTGTTTATCGTCGTGAGCGGGCTGCTCGCGCTCGGGCTCGTCGGCGTCGTTCTGGGTCGCCAGACCGTCACGCCGCTTTCGAAACTGCGCGACCGCGCCAGCCAGATGGAAGACGGCAACCTGAACGTGGACCTGGAGACGGGACGAGTCGACGAGATCGGCCGCCTGTACGACGGGTTCGCCGAGATGCGCGACTCGCTCCGGAACCAGATACAGGAGGCCGAAGCCGCCCGCAGCGAGGCCGAGGCCGCCCGGAACGAGGCGGAGCACCTGAACACCCACCTCGAACGGAAGGCCGACGAGTACTCACAGGTCATGCGGCACTGTGCCGACGGGGACCTGACCCAGCGCATGGACGCCCAGTCCCAGAACGAGGCGATGACCGACATCGCCAACGAGTTCAACGAGATGATCGGCCAGATCGACGAGACCGTCGCCCAGTTGCGCGTGTTCGCGACCTCGGTCGCGAGTGCGTCCGAGGAGGTCACCGCGAGCGCCGAGGAAGTCCAGAGCGCGAGCCAGCAGGTTTCGGGGTCGGTCCAGGAGATCTCCGACGGTGCGGAACGGCAGAACCAGCAGTTCCAGTCCGTCTCCGCCGAGATGGACTCGCTGTCGACGACGACCGAAGAGATCGCGGCATCCTCCAACGAGGTCGCCGACCTGGCCCAGCGGACCGCCGAGACGGGGAGCGCAGGCCGTGAGGCCGCCCAGGAAGCCATCGCCAGCATGGCCGAGATCGAAGACGAGTCCTCCGACGCGGTCCAGGCCATCGCGGACCTCGAAGCCGAGATGGCACAGATCGACGAACTCATCGAGTTCATCACCGACCTCGCGAAGGAGACGAACATGCTCGCGCTGAACGCCAACATCGAGGCGTCCCGCGGGTCGGCCGACGGGAACGGTGGCAGTGGGGACGGCTTCGCGGTCGTCGCCCAGCAGGTCAAAGAACTCGCCGCCGAGACGAAAGACGCCGCCGAGGACATCGAAGCGCGCCTGGAGGGTATCCAGGAGAAGACCGACCGCACCGCCGAGGAGGTCCAGCAAACCTCGAAGCGCGTCTCGGAGAACCGGGTCGCGGTCGAGAACGCAGCGGACGCACTCGAGCAGATCGCCACGTACGCCCAGCAGACCAACGACGGCGTCCAGGAGATATCGGCTGCCTCCGAGGAGCAGGCTGCCACCACCGAGGAGGTCGTCGCGATGGTCGACGAGGCCGCCACCATCTCCGAGGAGACCACCGCCGAGGCCGAGAACGTCGCTGCTGCCGCCGAAGAGCAGACGTCTTCCCTCTCGGAGGTCACCAAGAGCGCATCCAGCCTGGCCCAGCAGGCGTCCCAGCTGAGTCGTGCACTCGACCGGTTCGAGACGGAATCAGACGGTGTGACCGGCGACGGGCCACTCCTCGCCGACCAGCTGTCGACCAGCGCCGACCCAGTCGACGAGGCGGGCGACCAGCCGACGGGGGCTGGGGCGTCCAGTGACGCCGAGGCGAACAGCGCCTTCCAGTTCGAACACCCCGACCAGCCGGAACAGGGCGAAGACGACTGACGGAACAGGCCGCCGTCACGACCGGGTCCCGCACTCGGTCCGCCACGGTGAGCAAGAGCCAGTTTTTCGACCTATCTCAGATGGAACGATTCACGACCGTCAGTATCGGACCGGCCCAGAGAGATAGAATCACGCTTCCTGCTGGCGAAATGTAACCCTCATCGAAGAAAGATACATACGTTTCGAGGAACACCTGCATGTAATGTCAGGTGTGTTGGGACGTATCATGCCGGGGCCAATCCGGCGAAGTTACGCGTTGAAGTTCGCACTCGCGCTGTTCAGTGTGCTCGTCGTCATCGGTGGTGTCGGCGGGTACATCTACCTCGAAACGGGGACGGCGCTCCAGGAGGACACGAGCCGGGAGCTATCGACCAGTGCCGAGATGCAAGCACAGTTCATCGACCAGACGTTGCGCGAGACCCGAACCGCGGTACAGGGTCTGAGTACGTCCGACGCCGTCCAGAGCGATGGCGGCACCGACCAGGTCACCGCGTTGATGCAGAGCGCGGCGTCGGACGAGTACGTCGATTCGATATATTTCGTCAACACTGCGACGGGAGAGATACAACAGCAGGTCGGCAAGGGCACGGGGGCGAGCGGGAACACGCTCTCGGACGGGTTCGCGGCGAAGCTGGACGAGATGGACTCGGCCGCACCCGGGCAGGTCGCGACCAGTGTCCCCTTCAACATCCAGAACTCACAGGTGATGGTCGTCCGTAGTGACGTCCCGAACAGGCCGGACCAGTCGTTCGTCGCGGTGCTCGACATGCAGCTCCTGTCGGTGACGGCACTCCCGCAGGTGAGCTACGGCGAGGTCGTCGTCGTCGACGACTCCGGGACGGTGATGCTGTCGGCCGAACGGTCACAGATTCTACAGAAGGACGTCGTCGACGCCAGTGCACTCGAGAGTGGCGAACACTTCCAGACCCTCGATACAGAGGCAGGTGCGAAAGCCGTCGGCTACCGCGACCTGACGACCGAGGACTGGACCGTCACCCGGCGAGTCCCACAATCGCAGGCGTTCGCGCTTCAGGACTCCATCCTGACCCAGCTGGTCACGATGCTCGGGCTGGCGTTCGGGAGCATCATCCTCATCGGGATGACCATCGGCCGGAACACGGTCAAATCGGTCGCGAACCTGTCGAACAAGGCCGGTGACATCGAAGCGGGCGACCTCCAGACCGAAATCGAGTCGTCTCGCGTCGACGAGATCGGCCAGCTGTACAACTCCATCGACAGCATGCGCGAATCCCTGCAGGAACAGATTGCCGCCGTCCAACAGGCACGGACGGAAGCAGAGCAGGCCCAGGCGGAAGCCGAGCAGATGAACCGCCACCTCGAGCGGAAGGCCGACCAGTACCGCGACGTGATGCAGGCGTGTGCCGCCGGGGACCTCACCCAGCGCATGGACGCCCAGTCCCAGTCCGAGGCGATGGCCGACATCGCCAACGAGTTCAACCGGATGGTCGCGGAACTGGAGGAGACGACCGACCGGGTCAAGACGTTCGCGAGCGACGTGGCGACGGCCTCCGAGGAGGTCACCGCCAGCTCCGAAGAGGTCCGGTCCGCCTCCGAACAGGTGACCGAGTCGGTCCAGGAGATCTCCGACGGAGCAGAGCGCCAGAACCAGAGCCTCCAGTCCGTCAACACGGAGATGGACGCGCTGTCGACCACCACCGAAGAGATCGCCGCGTCCTCCAACGAGGTCGCCGACCTCGCCGAACGCACCGCCCAGACGGGCCGGAGCGGTCGTGACGCCGCACAGGAAGCCATCGAGGGCATGAGTGAGATCAAAGACGAGTCCGAGGAGGCCGTCGACGCCATCGAGGCCCTCGAAGCCGAGATGGAACAGATCGACGAACTCATCGAGTTCATCTCCGGGTTGGCGAAGGAGACGAACATGCTCGCGCTGAACGCCAACATCGAGGCCTCGCGGGGCGCAGCCGCCGGTGACGGTGATGGAGCCGGAGACGGGTTCGCGGTCGTCGCCCAGCAGGTCAAGGAACTGGCACAGGACACCAAGGACACCGCCGAGGACATCGAGAAGCGTCTGGAGACCATCCAGGACCAGACCGACCGCACCGCAGAGGAGGTCCAGCGCACCTCCAGTCGCATCGCCGAGCACGCCGGGTCCGTCCAGGCGGCCGTCGAGGCACTGGACGAGATCGCCGAGTACGCCCAGCAGACCAACGACGGCGTCCAGGAGATCTCCGCCGCGTCCGAACAGCAGGCGGCGTCCACGCAGGAGGTCGTCGCGATGGTCGACGAGGCCGCCACTATCTCCGAGGAGACCACCGCCGAGGCCGAGAACGTCGCCGCCGCCGCCGAGGAACAGACGACCGCACTCACCGAGGTGTCGAACAGTGCGAGCGACCTCGCGGACCAGTCGTCCCGGCTCAGTGAGGCGCTCGACCGGTTCACGACCGACACGGAACGTGTCGAGTCCGAGACGTGGGGCGACGGCGAACAGGTGATGTTCGAGGAGACGGCACCCGAAGAAGCGACTGGCGAGCAGGCGCTCCCGGGCGAGACCCGACCCGAGGATGTAGAGCGCGAATCGGCCGACAGCCAGTCCGACGACAGCTTCGAGTTCGGCGACCACTGAGCGGGACTGCTGTCCCTGTTTTCGGCGACGACCGCCCACCGCCGTTCGGTCGATACGCAGATGGCTTACGGCAGCCCAGCTGACGGAAACGTTCCGTCACCTACTTTTCGGGCCGTTCCTAAGCGGTCGGTGATGGAGTTCCTGGAGCGACGACGTGGGCTGGTCGACGACCGGTTAGAGGAGGTGCTCGACGCCGTCGAGCCCACCGAGTTGGCCGACGAGTTGCGACACGTCTCGCTTTCGGGCGGCAAACGTGTCCGACCGACCGTGACCGTTCTGGCCTGCGAGACGGCCGGTGGCGACGCAGAGGACGCCGTGGACTTCGGCGTCGGTATCGAACTGGTACACAACGCGTCGCTGGTCGTCGACGACATCATCGACCGCTCCGAAATCCGCCGCGGGACCGCTGCGGCGTGGTCGGAGTACGGCTACGGCCCGGCAATCATCGCCTCCGACGGCTTGCTCGGCGAGGCGTTCGCGCTGTTCTCCGCCGAGCCACAGGCGATGCAGATCGTCGCGGAGGCGATGGTCGAACTCGGTGAGGGCGAGGCGACCGAAATCGTCGCCCAGCCGTCGAACGAGCGCGAGTACATGGAACTCGCACGCCGGAAGACGGGGGCGCTGTTCCGCGCGGCCGCCGAACTGGGCGCGGTGGCGGCCGGCGCGGACGGTTACACCATCGAGGCGCTCGGTGAGTACGCAGAGCGCGTCGGTATCGCCTTCCAGATACGCGACGACGTGCTCGACGCGACCGCGGACGCCGACGACCTCGGGAAGCCGACAGGGCAGGACGCCGAGATGGACCGTCCGTCGGTGGTGCAGGTGACCGACCTCACGCCCGAGGAGGCGAACCAGCGCGCCGAGGCGGAAGCAGAGGCAGCGCTCGACGCGCTGTCGAAAGTGGACACTGGCGATTCGGAAGCCAGCGAGTACCTCCGTGATTTAGCGCGGTTCGTGGTCGTCCGCGAACGCTGAGGCCTGGACCACCCGCAGAAGACAGATAGCCTGTTCTCGACGCCTGACAGTATGTCGACGCACCGCCTCCCGTGGGGACCTTCGTCCCGACCTCCCGATGGTCTCTCGTCTTCGCCAGTGGCCTCGTGCTGGCCGGCACTGCACTCGGCCGGCACGCGCTGGTGCGACGCTCCAGAACACGACGGCCACGCTGGCTGTCGACCCGGTGACGGAGACCGCTTCCTCGTTACCCGGTCTCCGCGTCCGTCTCCGTCCCTTCCGAGAAGTGTGTCTCCGCGATGGCGAACGCGAGCGTGCTGACCAGTCCGAGCAGCGTCCCGCCCGTGAGTACGGCGGCGAGGTTCGAGAGACTCAGCAGTTCGAGGAAGAACGCCGAGACGGCGTGCAACACCGCGCCGATGGCGACCACGTAGAACGGCGCGTTGAGGTAGCGCCACTCCAGGGTGCCCGCGATGTACTCGTCGGTGATCTGGCCGAGACTGGTCGTGACGCCGGCGGCGGCGAACCAGCGGACCGACCCGAACGTCAGCGCCGCGAGCACCTGCGTGGCGGTCAGGGTCGCCGACTGGTCCGCCTGGAAGGCGACGAGGTACTCCGCACCGCTGACGCCGCCGACGACCAGCAAGGCGGCGGCGACGACGTACGAGAGCAGGGTCATCCGACCGGCGTAGAGGCTGTTTCGCACGCGCTCGACGGTCGAGTCGAGTTTGTCACCGAGGCCCAGACCGCGCGAGATGAGGTAGAACCCGAGCAGGGCCGACGCGAGTCCGAGCACGCTCCCGACGGTGACGTCCATGAACGTCGCCGCGATGGCGAGCGGGTACACGAGCAGCAGGATACCGATGGGGACGAGCAGCGTTCCACGGGTTTCGGGGTCGTTCAGCACCTGTTTCATCGTGTAGTACATCGATTCGAGGTCCTGGGCCTGCCGGACGACGACCCGCCGGACCCCGTCGACCTTCACACGCGAGCGAATGACCGGGATGACGGATTCGTCCTGTGCCCCGTCGGTGACGATGAGGGCCGTGACCTCTTCACTCGTGGAGAGCCCCGCGAGCACCTCGTCGACCTCCTCACCGACCTTCCGATTGGCGCTCACGTCGCTCTTCTCGTTGCCGGTGACGGCCGCCACCTCGACCTGCTGGTCGGTGATAGTGTCGAGCAGGTTGATGCCCTGAAAGAGGACGTTCACGTCGGAGTCCTCCGGGTCCGCGGTCGCGAGGGCGACGGCGGCCTCTTCGACGTTCTCTCGGCCGACGACAGGCGTCCGAATCCCTGTCTTGCGACCGATGTCGTCGTCGAGGTCCACGCACAGCACGAGCAGCATTCAGTGCGTGGGTTCGCCGTTGCCGTTCAAGTGCTTTTGGTTGCGGGCACCACCTCGGGTGGGACGCGACAGAACTCCCGTTCGCGCAGCCGGCGCGGGGCGTCCAGGTCGTGCGAGGGCAAGAAGACGGTCGGGCGCTCGGCGGCGAAGCGGAGGATACGTCGCTGGGTCTCGCGGTGGGCGTCACTGTCCATCGCAACCCCGTCGACACGCTGTTCGATGAGGCTCTGCTGGTCGAAGGCGGTGTCGCCCGCGAGGAACAGTTCGCCGTCGCCCGTATCGACGACGACCGAGAGGTGCCCGTGGGTGTGTCCCGGTGTCGGCACGAGGAACACGCCGTGGGCGAGGTGGTGCGACGCAGAGAAAGGGCCGATTTCGGAGCCGTCGAAGGTGACGAGTGTCGGGTCGAAATGTGCCGGTAAGTGGTCCCACAGGGTCCCGTAGCGCGCGCCGCCGGCCATCGCGTCCTCGTACTCCCGCCGCGAGCAGACAACCTCGGCGTCGGGGACGTCGCACAGCCCGTCGACGTGGTCGAAGTGGGCGTGGGTCAGGACGACCGTCGCCACGTCGTCGGGGTCGAATCCCAGTCGCTGGAGCTGTGCGGCGAGTTCGTCCTCCGGGCCCACGTCGACCTGGAACTGCCAGCGGTAGAACCAGCGCGCCAGCGGCGGGTAGTACGTCGACAGGGTGGCCCCGGTTCGGACGCCGGTGTCGACGACGATGGGGCCCTCGGGATGGTCGACGACCCAACCCAGGATGGGTAGCGGGTCGTGGAAGTGTCGGTCGAGCGCCCAGCGCAGGGTCCGCACGGCCCGGGACTGGCCCCGGCCGCGGTAGTGCGCCTCCTTGACGCGAATGGTGCCGAACCGGAGGGGGTGGACGTCCATGAACCCCGTACGCCGCCGGAGAGCAAGAGGTGTTCGTCGGTTCTGCGGGAAGGCCCTGATTTCTCAAGCGTCGAGAACCAACCGTGGCCTACTAAGCGGTGTACTCCAACTCTGGAGTATGAGCCACCGGGCCACTTCGGGGCCGTCGACGCCCCTGACAGGGACCGACGTCACCCGCCTGTTCGACCAGGAGCGACTCCACGAGCGCCTCGACGCGGGCACCCTGCCCGACTGGGCCGTCGAGCACTACGAGGAGTTCCGAAGCGCCCTCCTCGGCGAGCGCAACGACACGCCGTTCCCGTGTTACTTCGGCGTCGACTCCGAGGAGAAGGGCTGGGCGCTGTACACGTTCGTCCCGGGCCTCGACGACGAGTCGCTGCTGCGGTTCCGTGACGTGATGCTGGCGTTTCTGAACACGTACGAACACCACTCGCCGCGGACCTCGCTGGTCGCGTTCTTCCAGCACGACGGGACCGGCCTCTCCGAGGACGAGTGGTACGAGCGCTACTGGAACGTCCTGCAGTTCCTGCACGACAACGACCCCGAGCCCTGGCCCGAGGAGTTCCCGACCGACCCGGACCACCACCAGTTCGAGTTCTGCTTCGGCGGGCACCCCATCTTCCCGACGGTTCGTGCCCCGAGCTACGAGCAGCGCCACAGCCGGCACAACCCGCACGGACTGGAGGTGACGGTCCAGCCACGGGCCGTGTTCGAGGGTGTCACCGGCGACACCGCGGCCGGCCAGCGGGCCCGCGAGATAATCCAGGGTCGCCTGGACGACTACGACGCGGTCTGCCCGCACGCCCACCTCGGCGAGTGGGAGGACGACACGAGCCACGAGTGGAAGCAGTACATGCTCCCGGACGGTGAGGAAGAACTCGAAGACTGCCCGCTGGAGGTCCGGGTGTGAGCGACGTTCTGTTACTGATAGACGCCCAGTGCGGCTTCGACGACCCCGGCTGGGGAGAGGAGCGTTCGACGCCAGCGGCCGAAGAGAACATGGCGCGGCTGCTGGCGGCCTGGCGCGAGCGTGGCTGGCCGGTCGCGCACGCGAAACACGACTCGACCGAGGCGGACTCGCCGCTGCGGCCCGACTCGCCCGGGAACGAGTTCAAGCAGGGTCTGGAGCCCGCGGGCGACGAGCCGGTGTTCGCGAAGACCGTCAACAGCGCCTTCATCGGGACCGACCTCGAATCGTGGCTTCGCGAGACGCCACACGACCGGCTGGTGGTCTGCGGGCTCACCACGGACCACTGCGTCTCCACGACGACCCGGATGGCCGAAAATCTGGGATTCGACCCCGTGCTGGTCTCGGACGCCACCGCGACCTTCGACCGCGAGGTCCCCGGCGGCGGCCACCTCTCCGCCGAGGAGAACCACCGGGCCGCACTGGCACACCTCTCCGGCGAGTTCGCGACCGTCGTGACGACCGACGAGTTAGTCTGACGCCTCTGCCTCGGCGGTCGACGCAGCTGCCCTGTCTCCCGCGGTCCGTTCGATGTACAGCAACACCCCGAGTCCGAGCAAGACCACGGTGTAGGCCCCTGCGGTCAGGAGCGCCTCGGTCTTGCTCGGGTAGACGTCGGTGCGGAAGACGATTATCTTCCGGACCATCGCGATGACGCCGGTGTAGAGGACGATACGGACGATTTCGGTCGTCTGTGACTTCTGGGCGTACGCCAGCACCGTCTGGTACACCTCCACGATGATGAACAGCAACAGCGCCGTGTCGATGAAGCCGACCACGACCAGTGGGTCGGTGATGTCACCGCTTCCGACCGCGCCGGCGATCTGCATCCCGAGGTCGAGCACCCCGACGGCGAACAGGAACACCATCACGACCGCGGCGACGAACTCGATGGCCTGCATGATGACCTCCGTCAGTTCGACCCCGCGGTCGAGGGTGAAACGGGGGCGCTCGGACGGGCGCGGCAGGTCGATTGCCATACCGTGCTAGAGGGAGGCTAGCACGAAGAAGGGGCGGAAGCCTCATCGGGCGAGGTGGTCGAGAGCCCCGGCGGCACCCGTCGCGAACGTGCCATGCACCCCCGAGCCACGCCGCCTCCATTTCGCACGCTTTTTCCCGCTCGGGCCGGTTATCCTGTACAACGAATGATCTCCAAGGGCTGTGAGCAGTGCGCGGCAGGCGGAAAGATGGTCATGTTCGTCTACGGCTACTGTGACCAGCGCGACTGCTTCTACTGCCCGCTCGGCGAGAACCGCAAGAACGTCACGGACGTGTACGCCAACGAGCGACTCGTCGAGTCCGACGAGGACGTCATCACGGAGGCCAGGCGCATGGACGCGCTGGGTACCTCCATCACCGGAGGCGAACCACAGGAAGCCCTCGACCGGACCTGTCACTACCTCTCCCTGCTGAAAGACGAGTTCGGCGAGGACCACCACACCCACCTGTACACCGGCATCACGGGCGGGCGCGAGAACATGCGCCGCCTCTCGGAAGCCGGGCTGGACGAGATTCGCTTCCACCCGCCGCTGGAGCTGTGGGGCGACATGCACGGGACCGAGTGGGAGGAGATTCTGTACATCGCCCGCGAGGAGGGCCTGACCCCCGCCTTCGAGATTCCGGGCATCCGCCCCGAGGAGGAGTTCCTGGAGTTCCTCGACGAGGGTGCCGCCGAGTTCTGCAACATCAACGAGTTCGAGATGAGCCAGGGCAACTACCGCCGCATGCAGGAGGAGGGCTTCGAGCTCAAGGAGGGCCACATGTCCGCGGTCGACGGCTCCCGCGAGGCCATCCTCGACGTGATGGGCGACCACGAGCGCGTCTACTTCTGTACGAGCGTCTTCAAGGACGCCGCCCAGCACCGCCGCCGCCTCAAGCGCATGGCGCGGAACGTCCGGCGCGAGTTCGACGACGTGAGCGACGACGGTACCCTGGTGTACGGCAAGACCTACACCGACCCCGAGGTGTTCGAGGCCCTGGGGGTCCCCGAGGAGTTCTACACCGTCAAGCAGAACCACGTCGAGGTCGCGTGGTGGCTGCTCGAGGAGATGATAGAAGAGGGCGACGTCGAGGACGGCGAGATCGTCGAGCAGTACCCGACCTACGACGGGCAGGTCGTCGAACGGACGCCGCTGGCCTGAGAGCCAGTCGAACGACGTGCTGACCAGATCGCACGACGACAACGCTTTTCAGCGCACCGGCGGTTCGATTCACCATGGCCAGTGACGCCTACAGGCTGGGGCTGTTACTCGTCGTCTTCGGTGGCTTCCTGCTGACCAGCGGGTCCGGCAGCTTTCCCGACGCCATCGGGCTCGCGGCGATGCTGTTCGGGCTAGCGTTCGGGGTCGGTGGACTCGTGCAATCGCGGGCGGACGGCGCCGAGTGACCGGACCCGCGATTCGACACCGACGAGCAGGGCTAGCTCACGCCCGGCGGAACCGCCGCGACCCGCGCCGCGACGACACCACCGAAACCGACCGTGAGCACCGCGGCCAGGGTCGCTGTCGGGGACGCCGCGACGCCGAACCCAAGCCCTCCGACGACCACGGCGGCCAGCACTGTCGACCCGAGTACCGCCCGGGTCGGCAGCCGGTCGCTCGTCAGGTGGTCGTAGGTCCCGAGAGCGGGGAAGAACGCGAGGAGTGCAGTCAGGTCACCGAGCCAGGGCTGGCCGAGCGCGAGCCCGCCAGCGACCGCGGCGACCCCGAGGAGTGTCCCTGTGAGGAGCGTCGGGATTGGCGGTGGCGAAACCGCGTCGAAGGCGACCGCATAGACCGCCGCCGGAACCGCGACGCCGAGACCGACGAACAGGCCGAGCAGAGCGTCGCCGCCGAGGAGGCCCACCGCGACACAGCCAATGCCGACGGCGGCGGCCACGGCCAGCACGGGCCGGGGCGGGATGGTGTCGTCGGGGTCCTCCGCGTGGGCGACGGTGTACGCCGCGAAGGGGTAGAACAGGACCGCTGCGACGCCGACGTACCCGAGCAGGGACGCCGGCGTGGAGAACAGGTCGGCGTCGTCGACGAGGACGGGAAAGACGAGCCACGTCGTCGCGAACAGGACGCCGACGACGATGGCGGCTTCGGGGACCCGGCGGGTCATACTGGCACTCCGAGCGGGAGCGGTGAAACAGTGTCGCTCGCGGGCACCCGGTCGAGAGACCATGCCAGGTGTCGCCTACCCTCATACCACGCGGAGCGTGACAGTTCGGCTGATTCCGGGAAGGCGCAAGCGTTTAGACGCCTGCCTCGTTAGTCGACTCCATGTCGGACTGTCCACTCGCGGACGACTGCCCCAGATTCGAGGAACGTATCGCAGGAATGGGCTGTGCCCACTACGGGGACCGCGGGGGGATGGAGTGGTGCAAGAACTACGACCAGCCGATATCCGACCTGAAGACCCAGCCGGTCAAACCCGGCGAGGAGCACGTCATCGACGTCACGGACATCCACGAGTCCGGGGCCGGTATCGGACGCACCGACGAGGGGTTCATCATCTTCGTCGACGGGGTTCTCCCGGAAGCCCGTGCCAGGGTCGAGATAACCAAGGTGTACAACAACCACGCCCAGGCCGAGGAGGTCGAACGCCTCCCGATGGAGGACGACGACGAAGACGACGAAGAGGAGGAACAAGCGGCGTCGAAGGGCAAGAGAAAGCAAAGCGGCCGCGCATCCCGCGAACGCCTCGGTAGCCGCGACAACTTCTGGGGCAAGTAACGCGCCAGACCACCCCGGAACCACCCTCGGACAGTCCACCGTTTCTCACCGACCCTTTTTCGCGTGGCGGTCCCTACGCCGCCACATGGCCGACGAGTTGCCCGACGTAGACGACATCCTCGACGAGACGGGGTTCTCCGCCGCCGAGAGCGTCCTGACGCGTCGACAGGCGGAGGTGCTCGCCCTGCGAGAGCGCGGCTACGCGCAGGCCGCCATCGCCGAACGCCTCGGTACCTCCCGTGCGAACATCTCCAGTGTCGAGTCGACCGCCCGTGACAACGTCGCCAAGGCCCGCGAGACGGTCGCGTTCGCGGACGCCCTGTCTGCGCCCGTCCGCATCACCGTCGAGACCGGCACGGACCTCTACGACGTGCCCCAGCAGGTGTACGACGCCTGTGACGAGGTGGACGTGAAGGTCCCCTACACCGCGCCGGACCTGATGAAGGTCGTGAACGACGCCGCCGGCAGCGCGGTGGACGGACGAGAGGTCGGCGACGACCTGCTCATCAGCGTCACCACGGACGGGAGCGTCCAGGTCCGCCGGCAGAAGGACACGGATTAGGCGGTCGAGGCGCTGGTACGGATATGGGACTCATCCTGCACATCGTCCCCGAGGCCGACTGGGACGACGACGCCGACGAGTACCGTCCCGCGAGCCTCGACGAGGAAGGCTTCATCCACTGCTCGAAACCCGAGCAGGTCGAGGACGTGGCGAACCACCCCGCGAACGACTTCCCGGACGATTGCCTGCTCGTCTGTATCGACGAGTCGAAGGTCGACGCCGACATCGAGTACGAGAACGGCTTCCCGCACATCTACGGGCCGCTGAACACCGACGCGGTCGCCTCGGTGGTCGAGTTCCCCATCACGGACGAGGGCAAGTTCGGCCTGCCCATCTCGGTCGCGATGGTCGAGGCAGACGTGGTAAAGAACTCAGGAACTTAGGGCGATGGGGCCGTCTCCCTGGACATGGACCTGAACCTCGAAGGAGAGGTCGCACTGGTGACCGCCAGTTCGTCCGGCCTCGGGCTCGCGAGCGCGAAGGCGCTCGCCCGCGAGGGCGCGAACGTGACTATCTGTGGCCGCGACCGCGACCGGCTCGACGCGGCCGCCGAGGAGATAGAGAACTACGGCTTCGGCGAGGTGCTCGCCCGCCAGGCCGACATCACGGACCCCGACGACATCGAGGACGTGGTCGACACCACCGTCGAGGCGTTCGGGAGCCTCGACCACCTCGTCACCTCCGCGGGCGGCCCGCCCTCGGGCCCGTTCCTCGACATGACGGAGAAGGACTTCTACGCGGCCTACGACCTGCTGGTGATGAGCGCCGTCTGGACCCTCAAGGAGGCCTACCCCCATCTGGCCGAGAGCGACTCGGGGAGCTGGGTCGCCATTACCTCCACAAGCGTCGTCGAAGCTATCGACGGCCTCGTGCTCTCGAACGCTGTCCGCCGGGCTGTCGTCGGTCTCGTGAAGACCGTCGCCCGCGAGTGGGCACCCGACGTGCGAGCCAACGTCGTCATGCCCGGCGCACACGAGACGAGCCGCATCGAGGAACTCATCGAGCAGTCCATCGAGCGCGGCGAGTACGACAGCTACGAGGAAGGGCTGGCGGACTGGTCGTCGGACATCCCGCTGAACCGCATCGGCGACCCGATGGAACTCGGCGACGTGGTGGCGTTCCTGGCCTCCGAGAAGGCCAGTTTCGTCACCGGGGCATCGCTGCCGGTCGACGGTGGGCGGACGCGGAGCTAAGACGAGTCAGAACTGTTCGTTCTCTCGGAGTTCGGAGACGACCTCCCGGACGCGCTGTGCCTCGGCTTTCGGCACGACGAGCACGCGGTCGTCGTAGGCCGCGACGACCAGGTCGTCGACGCCGACCAGCGAGACGTGTTTCTCGTCGCTGGCGACGACGTTCCTGCTCGAATCGATCGTCAGGGCGTCCCCCAGCACCGCGGTCCCGTCGTCGTCCCCCGCCAGCAGGCGCTCGAAGGCGTCCCACGAACCGAGGTCGTCCCACTCGAAATCGGCCGGAACGACGTAGGCGTCGTCGGTACGTTCGAGGACGGCGTAGTCCACGCTCTCGGCGTCGGCCTGTGCGAAGCCTGCTTCTGCACTGTCGGCCGTCGCGACGGGTTCCAGCGGTGTCCCCTCGCACTCGCGGAGGAAGGCATCGGGCGTCCACGCGAAGATGCCCGCGTTCCAGAGGAACCCGTCCTCGACGAACGTCTCGGCGGTCTCGGCGTCGGGCTTCTCGCGGAACTGTCGAACCGGGGCGTGACCCCTCTCGAACCGCCCTGGTTCGATGTAGCCGTAGCCCGTCGCGGGCCGGGTCGGCTCCACGCCCATCGTCACCAACCCCCCGGTTTCCACTGCAACCTGACAGGCGCGGGTCGCGACGGTCGCGAAGTCGCCCGTGACGTGGTGGTCGCTCGGGAGACACAGCAACACACAGTCGCCGACCTGCTCGCGGATTCTGCGGGCCGCGTACGCGAGCGCCGGGCCGGTGTCCCTGGGTTCGGGTTCGACGAGGACGCCAGCACCCGGGGCGTGCTCGCGGACCTGGTCGGCGTACTGCTCGCCCGTGAGGACGTACGTCTCGTCGGCGAAGCCCGCACGGGAGACGGTCCGGGCGAGCAGGGAGTCCTCGCCACCGAAGGCGTGGAACTGCTTGGGACGGTCGCTCCTGCTCGCGGGGTAGAGTCTGGTGCCGGTCCCCCCGGCGAGCACGAGCGCGACTGTCGTCACCACGTCTCTATCTGCCCCTCCTGGATGTCCTCGAGACAGCCCTGGCAGTCTGGGTTCTCCGGGTCGAAGCACTCGGGGACCCCGGCCTCGCTCAGCAGCACGGCGCGCTTTTCCGCGTAACGCCGGCAGACGATTCTCGCCCGGCCGTACTCGTCACGGGGGAGTTTGCTGACCTGCCGGCCCGTCGTGAAGTTCGAGCGAGTCTTCGCGTACTGTCGACCCGCCGAGCGGAACGTCTTGCGGATGAATCGCCCCACAGGGTCGTCGTTCTGGTCGCTCACCGGGGGCACCTCCCGGGGACGAACGGTCGCATTGTTGTCGAATCGTAGCGGCGCGGGCCACATAGGCACGTCGGTGGCTACGAGAGCAGACAGCGGGGCCACCCGACCGGCCGTGGACCGAAGTGCGTACCGTCCGAAGCCGGCAACACCGCATGCCCCTCGCCAGTTCGAGCGCCCTCCTCGACCGGACTCGACTCGGTACCGCAGTCGCGGTGGCTGCGCTCTCGACGTGGGTCAATCGCGGTAGCCAGGTGACGACTGCCGACGATGCAGTGGTGTGGTTCGCCTTCTCCGCGGTGTCGTTCTACCTGCTGTTCACCCTGCTGACCGTGGCTGCAGAACGAGTTCGGGCCTAGCCGGCACTACCCGGGACACTGGACGCCCCGGACCCGACCCGACCAGTTTCACTTTCACTCTGCCCTTAGGATACTTTAAATACCATCGCGCACCAATCCCGATACGTCTCCCACCGAAACACACGCGGAGACAGAGAGACCATGACTGATGTGCGCCAGCACGCGGAAGACATACACGAACAGTTCTCCGGACACGACGTCGACGTGTCCGTCGACGACATCGAAGAGCGTCTCGACCGACTCGTCAACGAGTTCAAGGTCCCCATGGACGAGGCCACCCGCAGCGTCCGGACCCACTACCTCGACGAGGCCGGTATGGACCGCGACGAGTTGGGCAGTGGCGGTGCCAACGACGAGATGCTCCTCGGTGACATCGACGAAGACGAACAGTGGATAGACGTGACCGCGAAGGTCACCCAGCTCTGGGAGCCCCGCTCCGAGGCCGTCGCACAGGTCGGCCTGCTCGGGGACGAGTCCGGAACGAAGAAGTTCGTCTCCTTTACCACCTCCGAACTCCCCAAGCTGGAGGAAGGGAAGTCCTACCACCTGACCAACGTCATCACCGACGAGTACGAGGGCAACTTCTCGGTCAAGCTCAACCGGACGACCGGTATCGAGGAACTCGACGAGGACGTCGAAGTCGGCGACGACTCGACGACCGTCGAGGGCGCGCTCGTGGACATCCAGTCCGGGAGCGGCCTCATCAAGCGCTGCCCCGAGGAGGACTGCACCCGCGTCCTCCAGAACGGCCGCTGCGCCGAACACGGCGAGGGCGAAGGCGAGTTCGACCTCCGCATCAAGGCCGTCGTCGACGACGGCGTCGACGCCCACGAGGTCATCTTCGACAAGGAAGCGACCGAAGCCGTCGCGGGCATCACCCTCGACGAGGCCAAGCAGATGGCCATGGACGCGCTCGACACCACGGTCGTCGCGGACGAGATTCGCGACGCCATCATGGGCACGTACTACCGCGTCTCCGGCCCGACCTTCGGCCGGTACGTCCTCGTGGACGACCTCGAAGAGCTGACGGACAGTCCGAGTGGAGAAGCGGCTCTCATCCGCGCGAGGTCGATGTGACATGAGTCAGGCACCCACCCGCGAAGTCGCAAAGCGCGTCTTCGCACGCGAGTTCAACGACGCGACGTACACGTTCAAGGAATCCGACGACGAGCGTGCCCCCAACTTCGCGCTCTTGCCGACGGGCGACCGCGCCAACCGCGTGTTCGTCGTCGGCACCCTCACCGAGACCGAGGACATCGGTGACGACTCGGAGTACTGGCGTGGCCGCGTGGTCGACCCCACGGGCACGTTCTTCGTGTACGCTGGCCAGTACCAGCCCGAAGCGGCCTCGTTCCTGCGCGAGACCGAACCGCCCGCGTACGTCTCCGTCGTGGGCAAGCCGCGTACGTTCGAGACCGACGACGGCACCATCAACGTCTCTCTGCGGCCGGAGTCCATCACGCCGGTGGACGAGGCCACCCGCAACCGCTGGGTCGTCGAAGCCGCCGAACGCACCCTCGACCGCATCGAGGCGTTCGACGACGAGACGAACGAGTACGCCGCCATGGCCCGCGAACACTACGACCCCGACATGCTCGGTATGTACCGGGACGAAGTGATTCAGGCACTGGAGAGCATGGACGGCGTGAGCGACGACGACGCGGACGAAGACGAAGCAGAAGCCGCAGTCTGAGTAGCGCCGACACCGACCGATACCGTCTTTTATCCGGTTGACCGCCCGACAGCCGGCGGTTTCGACAATCGTCTGACGAAACTTCAAGTACGTCCGCGTCCCTACCCTACCACGAGATGGGCAACAAGAACAAGACGATCTCCTTCCGCGTGAACGAGGACGCGTTCGACACGCTCCAGGAGATTGCGGCGGAACGCGACATCTCCCTCTCGGCGGTCTTCCGCGACTACGTCGACATGCTCGTCGCCCACGACGGTCAGGTCGAGGTGCTGCCAGAACACGAGGTGCCGGAGAACGACGGGGTCAGTGAGGACGAGTGGCCACCGAAGGTCGAGGTGCCAAAGAGTTTCGTCCGCGAGCACGAACGCCTGGAACTCGAAGCCGACCACCTCCGCGAGCAACTCGACGAGTACAAACAGTACGTCACGCACCTCCGGGAAACGCTCGAAGAGGCCGAAGATGGTGAGGAGGTCATCCACCTCGAAGACCTGGACCTCGGCACCGACGCCGACCGCGAAGACGAGTCGACCTACCGCATCCGCGACTGACTGGCTGCGACCGACCGGCCGCGACTGATTACCGGGAGAGGTTCTCTTTCGTCTGTTTCGCCCGACGGCGCATCTCGTCGTTGCCGTCGACGCGAGCCAGTTCCTCCATCGCCTCCAGCGTTCGAATCCCGTCGTCGAGGAACGAGAGGATGTCACCCTCGTAGGCGTACACCATGTAATCGTCGCCCATCACGTCGACGATGTCGCCCGGGTTCATCCCCTGCGCCCGGAGTTCCAGCAGGTAGCTGATGAACTTGCGCTCGGGGTGGCCACAGTACGGCGCGTTGTCACAGCCACAGTCCATGAAGTCCTTCGCGAAGTCGAGCACCCGCTCTCGCGTCGTCTCGTCGAGCTTGTCGAGGCTGTCCCCACCGTTGAACAGGATGTCCATCGTCGCCCCCTTGAACGCTCCCTTCGGGATGTTCGTGTCCAGCTGGGAGCTGAGCTGCCGGTGGTTCTTGACGTATATCTTGTCCGTGATGGCCACGCTTGCAGTTGGATAGCGTCGTGGCGGCCAAAAACGCCCCGGTCTCACCGCGCGTGTGTCTGTCTGTCGTGGGAGCCCCGAGTCGTAACGTATTTTTACGCCGCTGGATTACCTGTGGTTGCACACAGTGTCCGGGTTGGGGTAGTGGACTATCCTTCAGCCTTGTGGAGGCTGAGACGCGGGTTCAATTCTCGCACCTGGACCTTTCTACGACGAACGGACGTGAGGAGCTGAAAGTTCGACGTTCGAGATCGAACCAGCGAGCGGAGCGAGTGAGGTTCAATTCTCGCACCTGGACCTTTTGCGGAACGTAACTGTCCGAGCCTGTGCTCCGTCAGGAGCACCGCGAGGAAGCATGAAATGACGCAACGGTCGTCGTCACGTTCGAGTGCTCGTTTTCGTACCTCCCCTGCCGTCTGGCTTGGTGTCACCTCCGTTCCAGTTCGGCCGAGCCGCACCAGAATTTACGGGGCTAGCCCGATAGCCAGTACACTGCTCTCACGAAAGCCATCGAGGGCGACGAAGAAGCCCGATACATCGAAAAAAGAGCCGCTTCTGCAGTAGCGCCTCCTCAGGACCGCCGAGCCAGCAGTGCCACGGCGGCGAGCAGTGCCAGCAGGCCGGTTGCCGGGCCGAATCCGGGCATACTGCCGCCGGACGAATCGTCGTCACCGCCGGCCTGGGTCGCGTCGGTAGCCGTCGCGGTGGCGGTGTCGTCGCCAGCGGGGGCGTCCGTCGCAGTGGCCGTCGGCGTCGCGGTCGCAGTGGCCGTCGGCGTGGCCGTCGCGGTCGCAGTGGCGGTCTGCGTGGCCGTCGCGGTCGCAGTGGCGGTCTGCGTCGTCTGTGCCGAGTCGTCGGTTTCGTCGTCTGCGGTGACCGTGACCGAGACCGACTCGGTCGCGGTGTAACCGGCAGCGTCACTCACGCGGAGCGTGACGGTGTAGGTTCCAGTAGACTCGAAGGTGTGCGACGCAGTCTCCCCGGTCGTCTCGTAGGAGCCGTCACCGTCGAAGTCCCACTCGTAACTGGTGACGCCCGTGTCGTCGGTGGACGCCGAACCGTCGAACGAGAGGGAATCACCGACCGTCGCACTGGTCGGGGCGGAGAGAGCAGCGTTCGGCGGGGTCGTGTCGGCAGAGCCGCCGTCGCTGCCACTTTCACTCCCACTGCCGCTTCCACTTCCGCTCCCGCTTTCACTCCCGCTACTACTCGGCTGAATCGTCAGCGTCCCGCTGGAGTAGTGCAAGGAGACGTTGACGTAGACGCCACCGGAGACCTCGGTCACGTCGAAGTTGGTGGTGGAGTTCTCGGAGAACTCGGCGGCCAGCTCGGACTGCGGGTTCGTCACACCCCACTCGTTCAACAGCGAGTCGGGCAGGTACGCGTCGTAGTACCCGTCGTTGGTGTTCCCGTTGACCGTCTCGTGCGGTGCCGCGAGCGGGATGTTCAGCTGTGGGTCGGTGTTCGACCCGCCGGGGTCGTACCGCGGCATCGAGAACAGCTGGGCGTCGGTCGACACCGTCATGTTGGTGAGGTTCTGTGCGCTCGCACCGCTCGCATCGGCTGCCATGGTCGCGTCTCCGATACCCAGCATGATGGCGTGCTGCCAGCCGAAGTTGGCCGAATCGTTCTGGACCTTCTCCTCCCACTCACTGGGCGACCGTGGGTAGCCGTTCGAGAAGTTCGACTTGTAGTCGAGCTGGGCCGGACGGACCAGTATCGAGACGTTGGTCTCACCGGCGTTCTGGCCGGGCTGGGTGTTCCACGTCAGGCCGCGGCCGTTGCTGACGAGGACGCGCGGGTCGTAGTTGTCAACGGTGAGGTTGATACGGAACTCGGTCGTGCTGTCGACACCGAGTCCAGTGAGGTTCATCGTCGGGAACGACCCGGTACTGTCGGAAATCTGGAACCCGATGTGGCCACCGCTGTAGGTCGCCTTGACGCTCGGGTTCTGTGACGGGGCCGTCCCGCCGACGTGTTCGATGGACGTCGAACCGTCGACGACGACCGGTCCGCGGACGTCGATAGCGACCGACTTCGAGATCAGGACGGTTTCGGTCGTCGGGTCGGTGACGTTGACGAACCCGCTCTTCGTGCCCGTCGTGCTGAAGTTGTGAGTGAGGAAGGTCCGGCCGAACCCGCTTCCGGCGACGTAGGTCTGTTTCTCGGTGACCGTCGTCCCGCCGATGTCGAGCGAGACGTTGACCACGTCGTCGGCGTCGCCCGTGTTATTTAACACCACGCCGAAGAACGCGTCGGTGTCGTTCACCGCGGTGTCGGGAGTGAACAGCCGTTCGACGCCCACGTTCGGCGTGCCCGTGGTGTCGTTGAGCACGACGAGCCGGGCGCTCGTCTGCTGGCTGGTGTGCAGGTGGTAGACGCCGGCGTTCGCCGCGGTGAACGTGTAGCTCACGTTCTTGGTCGTGCTCGCCGGGATGGTCACCTGCTTGTTCTGGAACGGGAGGCTGCCACCCCGTTCGGAGTAGACAGAGAGGTACGAGAACGTCTGGTGGGAACTCGCAGTCGGGTTCTGGTAGGTCACGTTGACCGTGACAGTGTCACCTTTCTGGATGGGCGTCGGGCTACTGTGGACGCCGGTGACGCTGAGCGGGTTCTGGACCGAGAGCGTCTGTGGGCTCCCGAAGTCGTTCGCGGTCACCGACCAGTCACCCGTGTTGTATATCTTGTCCGCCTTCAGCGTGAACGTCTGGGTGCTGCTGCCGGGAACCGTAACCGTGGTCACGTTGAGTGCTCTGGTCTTCCCGTCTTTCGTGGCGAGGACGGCAATGGAGTACGATTTCGACGACGCGTTGGTGTTGCTCACCGTGACGTCGATGTCCGTCTTCTGCCGGGTGTACGTCGAGCTCGGGACCGAGATGCTGTCGATAGAGAGTTCGGAATCGTTCACCACGACGTTCGCGTCCTCGCTGAACGCGCTCTTGGCGGAGAGCGTGTGGCCACCGGGGGTTGTGAATGCGGTGGCGAACGTCACCGTCCCGGTGCTGCTCCCGGCGACGGTCGTCGAGGTCTCCTGTACAGTCTGGTACGACCCGTCCTTCTGGATGGCGACGAGCCGTTCGGCGCTCGACCCGGCGGTGTTCTGGAGCGCCACGCTGAAGGAGACGGGCTCACCGGGGTCGACTCTGGACGCCGAGAAGCTCTGGGATTGGACCTCAACCGGCGTCTTCGAAACGGTCAACGGCTTCGCCGAGAGACCGTTCACCTTCAGGGTGTGCGAGCCGTCGGTGGCGAAGCTGGCGTTGAACGAGAACGTGTGCTCGCCCTGTGGAACCTGTACCGACTCGGACACCCGCGGGAACTTCGACCCATCGTAGTAGATGTTCACCTGCTTCGTCTCGGTCGACGAACCGGTGTTGTTCAGTACCACGTCGACAGTGACGTTCTGGTGCGTCGTCGGACTGCTGTCGACGATAGTGAACGACTCGGTGACGGTGTTGCTGCCACCACCGCCGCCGCTGACCCCGAGAACGGAGGTGTCGGAGGCCAGGACGTTCCCATTGCTGTTGTTCACCAGTTCGTATCGGACGCCCTGGGTGCTGTCGAAGGTGTTCGACGAGATGGTGACGTCTGCCGTTCCGATAGTCGTCCCGAGCGTCGCGTTCCCGGCGACCGCATTGCCGGAGCTCGCGTTGACGACCCGAACCAGGAGGTCGCTCGGGGAGCCGACCTCACCCGTCGCGTTGTACGCGACACTCAACGACGTCGGCGTCGTCGGGTCGTGACTCGTATCACTCTGGTTCACGTACGGCGCTGGCGGAAGTCCACCTGGCGTCGTCGTAGTCGTTGCACTGACACTTCCGGGTACCGCCAGCACCGACAGGACCATCAAACCTGCCAGCGCCACGGCAATCCATGGCCGTTGCTTTTGCCCACGCATGGCTACACTCACAGAGTAGCATTGTTTAAGAATTATGGCCAAGCTGATAATTATAGACCAAATATATAACTTATGGCCAGAGTGCGCTGAAACACCCGAAAACCGGTTCGATACGCACCACTCGATATGCAATCAAGCGCGCAGGACGTCCGTTATACTCGAAATCTAGTCACGTCAGTCAGCCGTCCTCGCCCGCGTCGCCGGGTTCGCAGACCCGCTCTCCTGGATGATGTTGAACGCGGTCATCAGGTCCGAGCGGGAGATGAGGCCGACGAGTTCACCGTGGTAGTCCGTCACGAGAAGTCGACCGACCCCCTTCTCCTGCATGGTCTGGAGTGCTTCCATCGCGTCGGCGTCCGGGCCGATAGTGACGAGGTCGGTCGACATTATCTCCTCGACGAGGTAGGCGTCCCGCTCGACCGACGGGACACCGCGGGCGTCTTCGAGCGTCACCAGTCCGACGAGGGTGCCGTTCTCCAGCACCGGGTAGCCGGTGTGGCGTTCCTGGAACATCCGCTGGATGAGCGTCGCCACGCTCTCGTCGCGCTGGATGGTGTTGAGGCGCTCCCAGGGCGTCATGATATCGCGGACGGTGACGTCCTGGAACGCCGCCTTCATCACGACCTGCTGGGCCTCCGAAGAAGCCCCGATGTAGACGAAGAAGGCGATACCGATGAGCAGAATCTGGAAGGTGAACAGGCCGAACAGGCCGAGCAGGAGCGCGAACAGTTTGCCGACCTCGGCGGCGATCTGCGTCGCTCTGGCGTACGGTCGCGTGCGAGCGAGCAGGGCGCGCAGCACACGGCCCCCGTCCATCGGGAAGCCGGGAAGCATGTTGAACGCCGCGAGCGAGATGTTCATCAGCGCGAGGTAGCCGACGACGAATCGTGGGGCGGGGTAGCCCGACGGGAGCGCGACGAACGCGACCGCGGAGACGACGCCGACCACGACCGAGACGATGGGGCCGGCGATGGCTATCTGGAGCTCTTCCTTCCAGTCCTCGGGCATCTCCGAGAGGGAGGCGATGCCGCCGAATATCCACAGCGTGATCGAGTCGATGGGGTAGCCATACCGCATCGCGACCAGCGAGTGGCCGAGTTCGTGCAGGACGACCCCGACGAACAGACCGATGGCCGCGGCCGACCCGACGATCCACGGGGTCGGCCCGGTGGTGAGCGGTCCGATGGGCAGGCCAGCCCCGAAGGCCTGGTTCATCAGGTCCGCGACCGCCGCGACGCGGTCACCGATGAGATAGGCGAACAGGGGAAGCACCAGCAGGAACGTCAGGTCCAGCTTGATCGGGATGCCGAAGAGCGACCCGATACGGAAACTTCGCATACCGCACAGTAGCCACGGTAGTGACTTAAAAGGGAGGCCGATTAAGTGCCAGGCCGGCCTACCGTCGCCCATGAGCGACCCCGATCCACTCGTTCGACGCGCCGCAGACATCGACTACGAGGACGTAGACGCCGCCGCCGGCCTGCGCAAGGGCGTGCTCGTCTCGGAAGAGCACGGTGCCCCGCACTTCGCCATCCGACGCTTCACGCTCGACCCCGGCACCGAGGTCCCGAAGCACACCAACGCGGTCGAGCACGAGCAGTACGTACTCGAAGGCGAGTACGTCGTGGGAATCGGGGAGGAGGAGTACCGGGTCGAACCGGGTGACTCGCTCCTGATTCCGGCTGGTACGGTCCACTGGTACCGCAACGAGAGCGACACGCAGGGCGCGTTCCTCTGTGCGGTGCCCAACGGGGACGATACCATCGAACTTCGGGAGTAGTCGGCTGAACACGAGGTTCCGGTACACTTTTGACTGTTTAGGCTAGCCTAAAACGTATGAGCAAGCGTCAGTCGCAGCCTCGCACGACCCGGTCCCGCGCAGCCGTCGGCCTGTTCCGCGGCATCTTCGGGACGCCCAAGCCGGACGACGAGGAAGAGGAGTAAGAGTCCCGTTCTCCCGGACAGCCGAACTCTCAGTCCGAGAGCTTCGCGTCCAGTTGGCGCGCCACTACGTCGTCGTCGAAGGGGCCGTCGTCCCGGGAGAGGTGGATGATTGGGGCGTTCTCCATCTGGATCCACTCGCCGTCGCGGCCGTTGCTCAGCGTCACGGATTCCTGGGTTCGCGGGAGGCCGTTCGAGCGCATGCCCTTCGCCCGGGAGCGGGTCGTCGCGACGTGCATGGGCGTGTCGTCGCCCTCGTACACGGTCGGGCGGTACGTCGGGTGCTCGGGGTCGAGTTCCCGCATCGCGGTCTGGTACTCCAGCGTCGCGTCGGCGGCCTCCTGGGCCTCGTCACGGGTTTCGAACCGGGCACCGGTCGCGGGTTCGGGCCGGTGGCCGGTGGTCGAACAGGCGACGACGAAACTACCGTGGTCGCTGGCGAGGTCGGCGACGGTGCGTCGAGCGCGTCGAAGGCGCTCGGCGGGGGCGGTCATACACCGACATAATTTAGGCCGCCCTAAAAACATACCGAATCCTCGTGCAGCAGCCCCCACGTGTATCGAATCCAACCGCTTTCGGGTGGCCTAAAGCCAGATTGACGGTGCCGGCAGTATCTCGCGCAATCCATAACGATTTTTTATTCATAGCACATCGACACGAGTACGATGGCACACTTTCGTGACGGGTTCGGCGAGATTCGAGCCCACCTGGATGCCCTCCACGCCCCGGGTGGCCCGTACCACGTGGTCTGTGCGAAGTCCGGTGAGACCCCAGCCCCGCTTTCCGGGCTCCGGTTCGACGACCGCCAGACCGCCGCGGAGGCCACCGAGGTCGCCACCACCTACCGGGCATATCTCAGGCTCTACGACCCGACGGTCCCCTTCTGTGACCTCATCGTCAGCGAGGACGCCGAAGCCGACGTCGACCCCGAGCGACGGGCGGCCACGGTCAATCGCGATTGACTACCGAACACTGAACACTCGCAACCGGGCGCCCGGACCGACCGGAACGCAGAACCCTGAAATACCCCACTCACGTATCGCCAGCCGTGTCTAAACAGGTCCAGCGCGTCGACACGTTGTTCCTCCACGAGACCGGAGACACTTACCTCGCGGTCGTGGTGCGCGACGGCAAACGCGTCTTCCGCGCGAAGCTGGAGCTCAAAGAGACCAGCGCCGGCCCCCGCCCCGGTCGGTTCCGGGTCATCCGCGGCTCCTCGGAGGAGCCACGCAGTCCCGACGAGTTCGTCGAGATAGCCCGTCGAGCAGCCCGCATCCGCATCTCCGAGCAGACCACGAAACCGGCTCGCGACGAGTTGCGCGAGATGTTAGACGGCTACCAGCTGGAGGCGAAGGTGGTCCGGACCTGTCGCTACTGCGCCTCCGACGGGCGCTACTCGCCCGTCACCGCCGACACCGCCGTCAAGTCCGGGCAGGACTACATCTGCGTCGACTGTGCGGTCGCCGAACTCGAACAGGAACTCGCCTACCACGGCGAGTTCACTGGAGCAGCCCAGGACCGCCTCGAAGAGCTGATGCTCGAGGTGCAGGACATCGAGAAGATAAAGAACCTGCTCAAGGGCGAACTCGACCCCGACCTCACCAAGTTCGACGAGATTTCTGCGACGACCGACGACATCGAACTCGTCCGGACGGATACCCTGACCCTCCACCCCGGTCTGCAGGGAATGCTCGAAGACCGCTTCGAGACGCTCCTGCCGGTCCAGAGCCTCGCCGTGGACAACGGCCTCTTCGACGGCGACGACCAGCTCGTCGTGAGTGCAACGGCGACGGGGAAGACCCTCATCGGGGAGATGGCGGGCATCAACAACGTCCTCAACGGGAAAGGGAAGATGCTGTTCCTGGTGCCCCTCGTCGCCCTCGCCAACCAGAAACACGAGGACTTCGAGGAGCGCTACGGCGACATGGTCGACGTGACCATCCGCGTCGGTGCGAGCCGTGTCTCCTCCTCGGGGTCGCGCTTTGACCCCTCCGCCGACGTCATCGTCGGTACCTACGAGGGTATCGACCACGCCCTGCGGACGGGCAGGGACCTCGGCGACATCGGGACCGTCGTCATCGACGAGGTCCACACCCTCAAGGAGGACGGCCGCGGCCATCGCCTCGACGGGCTCATCTCCCGGCTGAAGTACTACAGCGACCGGCGCAAGAAACAGCGCGAGGACTACGGCGGGGCCCAGTGGGTGTACCTCTCTGCGACCGTCGGCAACCCATCCGAACTCGCCCAGAAGCTTCGTGCGACACTCATCGAGTTCGAGGAGCGTCCGGTCCCCATCGAGCGCCACGTCACCTTCGCCAGCGGGCAGGAGAAACCGCGCATCATCAACCGGCTGGTGAAACGCGAGTTCGACCGCAAGTCCTCGAAGGGGTACCGCGGCCAGACCATCGTGTTCACCAACTCGCGGCGGCGCTGTCACGAGATCGCCCGCAAGATGGAGTACCAGGCCGCGCCCTACCACGCCGGGCTGGACTACGGCCGCCGGAAGAAGGTCGAGCGCATGTTCGGCAACCAGGACATCGCCGCGGTCATCACGACCGCCGCGCTCGCCGCCGGTGTCGACTTCCCGGCCTCACAGGTCGTCTTCGACTCGCTCGCGATGGGTATCGAGTGGCTCTCGGTGCAGGAGTTCAGCCAGATGCTCGGCCGGGCTGGGCGTCCAGACTATCACGACCGCGGGAAGGTGTACATGCTGGTCGAACCCGACTGCAGCTACCACAACTCCATGGAGATGACCGAGGACGAGGTCGCGTTCAAACTGCTCAAGGGCCAGATGGAGCCGGTCATCACCCGCTACGACGAGGACGCCGCCATCGAGGAGACCCTGGCGAACATCACGGTCGCCGGCAAGAAGGCCAAAAAGCTCAACGACCGGATGCTCGGGGAGATTCCGACGAAACACGCCATCGGGAAGTTGTTGGAGTACGACTTCATCGACGGCTTCGCGCCGACCGACCTCGGCCGTGTCGTCTGTACGCACTTCCTCACGCCCGGCGACTCGTTCACCATCCTCGACGGAATCCGCAAGGAGAAACACCCCTACGAGGTCGTCGCGGACATCGAGTTGAAAGACCAGGAGCTGTGAGGCCGATACGGAAACCGTGATGCCGACCCACGTCGTCGTGCTCGGGTGGTTCGAGGACCGGACCGCTGACGAGCACGAGGCGGCGAACGCGGCGGTTCGAGCGGCGCTGGACGCCGGTGCTTCCATCCGGGTTCTCCTCGATGGCGAGTCGGCACTGGCGCACGACCACCCCGAGGCCCTCGACCAGTTCCGGGCCGGGTTCTCGCAGGCGGGTCGGAACGCCGAGGGGACGACCTACCGTGGCTCGCTCCCCGCCTGTTCACCGGCACTCGACGCGCTCCTCGACCTGGAGAGCCACCACCGGTTCGTGACGCTTTCCACGCTCGTGGTCGAGGGACCGGACGGCCCACTGCTCAGATACGTCCCCGACCACGGCGACCTGACTCTGGGGACGGCGGCTGTCGCCGAGCGCGTCGAGACAGCACTCGCAGGGCACCCGGCAGCCGTCCTCCCGGCGGACCGAATCGAGTGGCGTGACGGGAATACCACGGTCGCCCTCGACCCCCCGAACCTCTGCATGGGAAACGCGTGTTTCGGCCTCGCCAACCTCGAGAGCGCGACCGTCGACCACGAGGCCGACGAGCTGGTGCTGGCCTGGCCGGAATCACGAGGGCTCCTCGACCGGGTGCTCGACACCCTCGGCCCGGACCACCCCTCGCGGCTCGCGCTCCCCCCGGACGACGCCTCGCGCGAGCACATCGAGACCGTGGTCGACCAACTCGGCGCACTTCTATCTGACGGCCCCTGAGCCCAGAAATCACCGGATGCACCGGCGAAGGGGGCCACAACGCTCATTACAAACCTTTCAATTGGCCAAAACTATCAAGAGTAATCCTGCCCTTCCCGTTCGATAACACCGGGGTCCGGGGTCCGGAGACCGGCTCTCCACCATCATGACTGGAATCGAAACCATCGGGGAAACGGGGAACGTGTTGCTGACCGACCGCGAGCACGAGGCGGACTACTGTGGCGACCTCCTCGACGCGAGCGCGACGGCGAATCGCGCAGAGCTGACGGTCACGTTCCCGAAAGCACAGGCAGGGAAGACGGGCTTTGGCAGCCTCTCGTCGAGTCAACCGGCCAAGAAGGGCGTCATCTCCGTCGGGGACGTGATGCGCTCGGCCGCCTCGACAGGCCCCGACTTCTCGGCTCCCGTCCCGATGGACGCCGTCGAGGACCCGGGCAACCTGCAGGCCCTCGGCACCGCCATCAGCCGCTTTTGCGAACAGTGGGAGCGCCAGAACTTCGACATCGTGGTCTGTTTCGACTCGCTGACCGAACTGCTCGACCACGCGAGCGCCGAAGCGGTCTTCCAGTTCTGCCACGTCCTCAACAGCCGCCTCGACTCGGTCGACGCGCTGGCGCACTTCCACCTCGACCCGACCGCACACGACGACGAGACGGTCGCCACCTTCCAGTCCATCTTCGACGAGACCATCGGCCAGACCACCGACGCCGACGCCATCGACGAGTTCGCAGAGGCGACCGACGACGACATCGCTGCGCTCGCCGACGGCTGGGGCGAAGAGGCACAGTACTCTATCGTCGGTGACGGGGAGTACGACCGCCCCGACGAGGTTTCGGAGGCCTCCGACGAGGAGATCGCCGAGCTACTCGACGGCTGCTGACGCGGCCAGAAGTGATTAATAGTGAGCAATACAACGATGGACGCAATCACCTCGGTCTTCGAACCGAGGGGGGTTGGGTGTCAGGTATGATGGACGAAGGGGCGACAGCGGATGCACGAACAGTTCTGTTGCTCGACGAGACGACGGCGTCAGAGTCCGGCGAGCACTGTGACGAGTTGATGCACGTCTGCGAGGCGGGACGGCGTGCCGAACTCGTCGTGACCTTCCCGCGTAACGCGACCGACAGCATCGACTTCGGCTCGCTCTCGGGCGGTCGCCAGCCGGCGAAACGAGGTATCATCACCGTCGGTGAGACCATCCGGTCCGTGGGAGCCGGCGAACCCGACTTCAGCGACCCCATCGTCGAGGACACCGTCGCCGACCCCGGCGACCTCCAGAGCCTCGGCCAGAAGATAAGCCGATTCTGTCAGATATGGGCCGACGGAGGCCACGGGATTTCGGTCTGTTTCGACTCCCTGACCGACCTGCTGGCCGAGAACGACCCCGAGGTCGTCTTCAAGTTCTGCCACGTGCTCGGGAGACGGCTCACGTCGGTCGGTGCCGTCGCACACTTCCACCTGAACCCGAACGACCACAGCCAGCAACTCCAGTTGACGTTCGAGCAGATATTCGACGACACCATGTTCGAAGAGATAGACGTCGAACACCTCGTCCCGACGCGACGCTCGCACGCGAGCGACAACGACGTGGCGAACGAGACTGCCGCCCTCGACCTCGAGGACCCGGACGATACGCTGGGTAGCCCCGAACCGGTTACCGACCCGGACACGGCCGAGCGAACTGGCGCTCTCGGAGCGCCGACCGACGACGGTCCGGGGTCCACCGACCAGTCGGACGGCGAGGCATCCGACGAGGAGATCGCCGAACGGTTCTCGGCGACGAACGGTTCCTGACCGACGCGAGGAACCCCCCGCCACCACGGTCGGTGCTCCCGGTTTCCGTAGGCTTTTCTTGCGGCCAGTCGTTCGACGGTGTGTGGTCGCACTCACGCCCGAGATAATCTTCGTCTTCGCGCTGGTCCTCGCCGCGCTGGTGTTCTTTGCGACCGAACCCGTCCCGGTCGACATCACCGCGCTCGGCATCATGGTGGTGTTGCTCGCCACTGGACCACTCACCGAGCAACTCGCTCGCCTCGGCCTCATCGCGAGACCACTCTACCTGCTCGGCAGCGCCGAGACCGGCCCGGCACCGGAACTCGGCATCGCGGGGTTCGCCTCGACGGCGACCATCACCGTCCTCGCGATGTTCATCCTCTCCGATGGCGTCCAGCGAACCGGTATCATCCAGATTCTCGGGCGCAAGATTGCGGCATTCACCGAGGACTCCGAGACGAAACAACTGACCGCCACCATGGGCGTCGTCGCCCCACTCTCGGGGTTCATCAACAACACCGCGGCCGTCGCCATCCTCCTCCCGATGGTGACCGACATCGCGCACAAGGGCAAGACATCGCCCTCGAAGCTGCTCATTCCGCTCTCCTATGCATCCATGTTCGGCGGGATGCTCACCCTCATCGGCACCTCCACCAACATCCTCGCCAGCGAGGTCGCCCGTGACATCGCGACCCGAGACGACGCCCCGGTCGGCTCTGCCCGCCTCGCCGACGGCTTCTCCATGTTCGAGTTCACCGAACTCGGCGTCGTGGTCGCCGTCGTCGGCTTCGCCTACCTGCTCCTCGTCGGTCGCTACCTCATCCCCGAGCGTATCAAGGCCCGCGAGGACCTCACCGAGGAGTTCCAGATGGCCGACTACCTCACCGAGGTCGAGGTGCGCGAGGACTCACCGCTCGTCGGCCAGACCGTCCGCGATGCCCTCGTCGAGACCGACTTCGACGTCGACCTCGTCCAGCTCGTCCGCGGCAACGAGGTGTTCCTCGAACCGCTCGGCCCGAAAGCCATCCAGGCCGGCGACATCTTCCTCGTCCGCACCGACAGGGACACGCTGGTCGAACTCATGGACGTCGAGGGGTTCGACCTCGTCCCGAACTTCGAGGTCACCGAGGAGGAACTCGAACTCGCCGAGGCCGACGAGAACCTCGTCGAAGTGGTCGTCGCCCCCGGCTCCGACCTCGTCGGTGAATCGCTCACGTCGATGAACTTCCGCCAGCGGTACGACGCGACCGTCCTCGCCCTGCGCCGTGGTGGTGAACTCATCCGAAAGCGCATGGACAACATCGTCCTGCGGGTCGGCGACACCCTGCTCGTCCAGGCGACCGCCGACTCCATCGAGCGCCTCGACATGAACCGCGACTTCATCGTCGCCCAGGAGATAGAACGCCACGACTACCGCGAGGACAGGATACCCGTCGCCCTCGGCATCATCGCTAGCGTCGTCGGCCTCGCCGCCCTGAACGTCCTCCCCATCGTCGTGAGCGCCCTCGCCGGTGCCCTCGCGATGGTGTTCACGGGCTGTCTGAAACCCGGCGAGGTGTACGACGCGGTCCAGTGGGACGTCATCGTCCTGCTCGCGGGCGTCATCCCGCTCGGCACCGCCATGCAGAACACCGGTGCCGCGCTCTACATCGCCGACATCCTCGTCCAGAGCTCGAACCTCCTCCCCGAGATAGCCGTCCTCGGGCTGTTCTACGTCCTGACCGCGGCACTCACCAACGTCATCTCCAACAACGCCAGCGTCGTCCTCATGATTCCTGTCGCGTTCGACGCCGCAGCCAGACTCGGCGCGTCCCCCTACGCGTTCGTCCTCGCGGTCACCTTCGCCGCCTCGACCGCGTTCATGACGCCCGTCGGCTACCAGACCAACCTGTTCGTCTACGGTCCCGGCGGCTATCGCTTCTCGGACTACGCCAGGGTCGGGACGCCGCTCCAGCTCCTCTTCGCGGTCGTGACGACCGTCGGCATCGCCACCATCTGGGGCATCTAGGCGAGCGGCGCGACGAGGAACGCCACGTCGAAGAGATGGAGGAGGAGGACGAGTACCGCCCCCGGAGCCCCACCGATGGCGACGACGAGCAAGACCAGCGGCGTGACCACGATACCGACACCGAACCACGCCGCCAGTAACAGGACGAGCAGGCCGACCACGGTGTTGACGATGAAGGGTTTGACCGTGTCGACCACCCGCCGTGCCCCCACGAAGAAGGCGATTACGAGGACGACGATGGCGAGTTCGAGCGTCGTGACCATATGCCGAAACGAAGACCGCTGGACGGATAAATCGAGAGGTGTGGTAACTGGTGGGGAGAGGGGATGTGGAACGAAACGCTTTACATCGGATGGGACTGATATGTAAAAGCGGGCTGGTGGGGTAGCTTGGTAACCTTCAGCGTTTGGGACGCTGTACCCCCAGTTCAAATCTGGGCCAGCCCATCTCTTTATCTCGAGCCGTCGTAACGACCGGCCCGAACCGTACAACCAACTGATTCTCCCTCCGAACACAGCCACCCGACGACAACTTCGACGAACCGGTCGTGTGCCTCAGCCGTCGAAATCGTCGCCGGGGCGTCGCCCGACTGGGCACCGTAGTTCCCGAACTGGGCGTGGTTTATCCCCTCGATGGCGACGAACGTGGCGTTTCCGGGAAGGTTCGCCCGGCCCGACTCGAACCGGTCGCGGTTCAACACGCCGTCTTCGGTCCCGGTGACCGCGAGGGCCGCCAGCCCGGAATCCGCAATCGACACGTCGCAGTACGACGCGGCGAGCAGGATCCCTTCGACGCGATTCTGGTTGTTCGCGGTGTACCGGCAGGCCATCGCGCCGCCGAGCGAATGTCCGCCGACGTACCACGTCTCGACCGTGTCGTCACTGTCGATGACCGCGTTCGCCTTCCCCTGGCCCAGCACCGCGAGATTGAGCGGCATCTTCGGGACGTACACCGTCACGTCGTGCTCGGCCGCCAGCGGTGCGAGCGTCTCGACGTAGGCACCGGGTTCGACCCGTCCGCCGGGGTAGAACACCAGTCCGACGGTCTCGGTCTCGGCGTCGGGGTCACGAATCACGTAGCCGCCGTGGGCGCGCTCGACCGCGACCTCGTACTCCGCTTCCACCGTCGACACCGGCTCGGCGGCGTCGTACGCCAGCACGTCGAAGTAGCCGTACGCACCGAGCGAGACGAGCAACAGGAGGACGACGACCGCCAGCACGGCGTAGGGGACGAGACGGCGGAGGCGGGCACGCATCGTCCCCACCTCCGCCCGGCCCGGACTTGTAGGTTCGTATACTTCCGGCCCGGTTTGCCAACCTTCTTAGGCGGAGACGACTCTAGTCTGGTCCAATGGCTCAAGGGGACAACGCCGAACTCGTCGACGCGTTTCTGGAGTTCTATCGTGACTACTATCGCGACGAAATCGGGGAGCTCGCACGCAAATACCCCAACGAGAAGCGCTCGCTCTACCTCGACTGGAACGACCTCTTCCAGTACGACTCCGACCTCGCCGACGACTACCGCAACCAGCCCGAACAGCTCCAGGAGTACGCCGAGGAGGCGCTGCGCCTCTACGACCTCCCGGTCGACGTGAGCCTCGGGCAGGCCCACGTCCGCATCTTCCCGCTGCCGGACAGCACCGAGATCCGTGACCTTCGCTCTCGGCACGTCAACACCCTCGTCACGGTCCGCGGCATCGTCCGCAAAGCGACCGACGTCAAGTCCAAGATGGAGGTCGCCGCCTTCGAGTGCCAGCGCTGTGGCACCCTCACCCGCATCCCACAGTCGACCGGCACCTTCCAGGAACCCCACGAATGCCAGGGCTGTGAACGACAGGGGCCGTTCATCCTCAACCACGACCAGTCCGAGTTCATCGACGCCCAGAAACTGCGCGTCCAGGAGTCCCCCGAAGGCCTGCGCGGCGGCGAGACGCCACAGGCCATCGACATCCACATCGAAGACGACATCACCGGCGAAGTCACCCCCGGCGACCACGTCGCCGGCACCGGCATCCTCCGCCTCGAACAGCAGGGCAACCAGCAGGAGAAGTCGCCCATCTTCGACCACTACATGGAGGGTGTCTCGGTGAAGGTCGACGAAGAGCAGTTCGAGGACATGGAGATAACCGAGGAAGACAAGAAAGAGATCGTCTCCCTCTCGAACGAGCCCGACATCTACGAGCAGATGGTCGGCTCCATCGCCCCCTCCATCTTCGGCTACGAACAGGAGAAGCTCGCGATGATGCTCCAGCTGTTCTCCGGCGTCACCAAGCACCTCCCCGACGGCTCCCGGATTCGTGGCGACCTGCACATGCTGCTGATAGGGGACCCGGGCACGGGTAAATCTCAAATGTTAGGATATATCCAGAATATTGCACCTCGCTCGGTGTATACGTCTGGGAAAGGTAGCTCCAGCGCCGGCCTTACTGCTGCAGCTGTGAGAGATGACTTCGGCGACGGCCAGCAGTGGACCCTCGAAGCCGGCGCACTCGTGCTCGCTGACCAGGGAATCGCAGCAGTGGACGAGCTCGACAAGATGCGATGCGTGACCGGGGACAGTCTGGTTCATCTCGGAGATGGTCGAATTTCCAGAATCCGCGACCTCGCCCATGAAGTGGCAAATTACGGTGAAATAGAAGAATTAGACAAGGGGAGGACTATTCGTGGTGGCGACCTCGAAGCCTGGACGATGGACGAAGACGGGTCTCTCGTTCGCCGTCCGATTACGGCGATTCATGAGTACGACGCCCCGGACGAGTTAACCGAAGTAATTCTGGAAACTGGAGAGCGGTTGACGGCGACCGACGACCACCCGTTCTTCGTGCTGGAAGACGGCGAACGTGTCGAGCGCGCTGCGGTGGAACTCGAAGCGGGTGACTGGACGTACGTTCCGCGTGAGATTCCATCGGAGTTCACGGATGGCGGTGCCGTGACAGCAGAATCGCCTTCTTCGCTTCCAGAGAATTCGGTTACTCCTGCACTCGGTGCGGTACTCGGGTACCTTGCCGGCGATGGGAATCTCTACTACGACCGGGACGCGGGTGTGTATGGAATCCGATTCACGAACGCTGAAGCAGAGCTTCTCACCGACTTCGAGCGCGTCTGTGAAGCCGCATTCGACGCGTCTTCAGTTCGCCCCCCGAGTGAGCAGCGCGACGACGGTGTCGAGACGGTCCGATTACCGGGCAAGAGCCACGCCGACGACGTAATCACCGCTGGGATGAATCTGGAGACGTACGACGGGAAACGTCTCCCCGAATCCGTGACTGAAGCATCTCGGGAGACGAAGGCCGCGTTCGTCCGTGCACTCGCCGACAGCGAAGCATCGGTTGGCGAACGCCACGTCCGTATCCATTCCGCAAGCTACGAACTCCTCATGGGAGTGAAACACCTCCTGTTAGAGTTCGGAATCACGAGTCAGCTAGAGAAGCGTGAACGTTCTGAGAGTGATAGACTCGACCTGCACGTCCTGACGATTACCGACGCGACTTCATTGAGCCGGTTCCACGACAGGATTGGGTTCACGCTGACCAGAAAACAGGAGTCCCTGCAAGCTGTTGTCGGGCGGGTGTCTGGAGACCGAACGATTCTCAACGTTATTCCGAACTGTGGCTCGGTGCTGAAAGACGCCCGAACGTCACTCAGACTGTACCAGTCCGAGTGTGGGATCGACGACGCGACGTACTGCAACTTCGAGAAGGAAGATGCGAACATCTCGATTCGACTGTCTCGGACGGTCCTCCGAAGGTTCGAGACCAGACGTACCACCGCGAAGCAAGACCTCGATGGAGTAGCGGATGTGGAGTGGAGTGACCTCGCTCTCCTCAAGAGCCGCTATCACGTCTCACAGGCGGAGCTCGCGGAAGGAACAGTATTCTCCCAACAGCAGATTTCGTCCAGATGGGGAGACAGCGAGTCTCTGAAAGAGACACTCAGGGACCGTCTTGTGGAGATCATCACCTCCGTCGCAGAGACTGACCTCACCACGCTCAGCAATCTCGTTCGAGGAAACGTGAAGTGGCGACGTGTTACGTCCGTCGACAGAGTTTCAGCGACCGATGAAGACGATAAAATCGCACTCCTCAAAGAAGGAATCGCTGAGACGCTCGGCTGTTCGAGTGAGGAAGCAATCGAGCAGGCGAAGCAGGTACTCTCGACGGACCCCAGCGAGGCAACAGACTGGGAAACCCTGCGAACGGAGTTGGGCCGTTACGGTATCTCGTTCCAGACCATTGCCTCCGACCTCAGCGTCGCTGGGTCTACAGTCTCGCGCTGGTTCAGCGAGACAGTCCAGACAGACAGGTTCGATGAGGTCAGGGAGAGAGCTATCTCGAGGATCAAGACGATTCGAGCTGAACTCAGAGAGAAACTCAACGAGATTGAGGCTCGACGGGGTGCGAAAGTCTACGACCTCACCGTCGAAGGCACCCACAACTTCGTCGCGAACGGGATGGTCGTCCACAACTCCGAGGACCGCTCCGCCATGCACGAGGCCCTCGAACAGCAGAAGATCTCGGTCTCGAAGGCGGGCATCAACGCGACACTCAAGTCCCGCTGTTCGCTCCTCGGCGCGGCGAACCCCAAGTACGGTAGGTTCGACCAGTACGAGCCCATCGGTGAGCAGATAGAGCTGGAGCCGGCACTCATCTCGCGGTTCGACCTCATCTTCACGGTGACGGACAACCCGAACCCGGAGAAGGACCGCGACCTCGCGGACCACATCCTGAACACGAACTACGCGGGCGAGTTGCACACGCAGCGCAACCACATGACGAACCACGACGTGAGCGACGAGGAGGTCGCCGCGATGACCGAGAACGTCGACCCGGACATCGACGCGGACCTGGTGCGGAAGTACATCGCGTACGCGAAGCAGAACTGCTACCCGCGGATGACCGAGGAGGCGCGGGAAGCCATCCGGGAGTTCTACGTGGACCTGCGCTCGAAGGGGCAAGACGAGGACGCCCCGGTGCCGGTGACGGCCCGAAAGCTGGAGGCGCTGGTGCGGCTGTCGGAGGCGTCGGCGCGGATGCGACTCTCGGATACGGTCGAGGAGTCCGACGCGGAGCGCGTCATCACCATCGTGCGCGAGTGCCTGCAGAACATCGGGGTGGACCCGGAAACCGGTGAGTTCGACGCGGACGTCATCGAGACCGGCCAGTCCAAGAGTCAGCGCGACCGCATCAAGAACCTCAAGGCCCTCATCAGCGACATCGAGGAGGACTACGACGAGGGCGCGCCCGTCGAGGTCGTGTTAGAGCGGGCCGACGAGATCGGCATGGACCAGTCGAAGGCGGAACACGAGATAGAGAAGTTGAAACAGAAAGGCGAGGTGTACGAGCCACGCACCGACCACCTGCGGACGACCTGATGGACCGAATCTCTGCCATCCGGAACGTCGAGGAGGTCCTCGGCGAGTTCGAGCGCGGCGAGGTCGGCCTCGCCGGGCTGGAGCAACGCGTGCAGGCCATCCTGCGGACGTACGTCAGTGAGTTCGACGTGCCCGACCTCGCGGTGTATCACGTACAGGGGGACGAGCGCGGGGTGGTAGTCGTCGCGGCAGGGCCGAACGAGGCCAGAGAACGGGCCCGGGCGCTGTGGACGGATGCGCCGGAAGTGCTCGACGTGGAGCGCGTCTCGGAGTGAGGCCTCGGCGGCGGTTCGGTTCCGGCTGTCGACCGAACACTATTTTACACCATATTTTCAACGAATATTGTGTTCCTCGTCATCACCTATTCGAAGGCGGCGCGACAGACGCTCCGCAACGTCTGTAACACGCACGAGGACGTGGTCGTGCGACGGTTCGGACGGGCAGCGTTGTTCGAGGCGACCGAGTTCGGGGCGTTCTGTGCGCTGCGACTGCGGAGGAAGTACGGGACCGACGTGCAGGTCGAACAGACGGAACCGCTGAACGAGTTCGAGTCACGGTTCGAGCGCGCTCGGCGGGCCGCGGCGGCGTTCGAGGGGCGGGACTCACCGTACACGCCGTACGCGAAGTTCGCAGCGGGCACGGAGCATCCGTCACCCCACACGATGCGAGACCGAGAGCTGTGACGGTGCCGAACGGACCGCAAGCCGGCGCGGGGGACGGGACGACGACGGTCGTCGGAGACGGCTGGGTCCGGCCGGGACGGGCGATAGACCTTCGGGACAGGGACCTCCAGCCGGCGGCTCTCGCGGCCGCTATCCGGGGCGAAACGGTCGAGGGGCTCTCGGTCCATGCACCCACGCCGGGGCCGGTCCACGAACACGTCGCGCTCGTCGGCCCGGAGATGGGATTCTCGCTCCGGCAAGCGCTGGCCGCAGTCGCCCGGGCACGGGGCATGGAACCGCCGCAATCGGGAGAGCTCCGGGAGGTCGAAGCCGCGCTGGGCGAGCGCGACGAGCCGACGGTCGACCTCGAAACCGCCCGGCGCCAGGTCGCCGACGCGAGCGCCGAGGAGGACCGGCTTCGCGAGCAGGTCGCCACGCTCCAGGGCGAACTGCGGGCGCGGCGAGAGGTCGATGCACGGACCGACGAGACCGAGACAGCGCTGCGCGACACGCTGCTGGAACTGACCGACGTGGAGACGGGACGCATCGCCGCCGAACAGACGCTGGCGCAGGTCCGTCGGACCGTCCGGGCGAGTCGTGACGACCGCGAGCGGACGCTCCGGCTGGTCGACCGGCGGGACAACCTGCGGCGGCAGGCGGCGCAGTGGCTGGCGACCCAGGTGACCGACGAGTTCGTCGTGGCAGTCGACGCGATTCCGAACGGTGCCGGAGACCGCGACGACGAGGGGATGCCGGGGTCCACGACGCTGACACCTCCGGCGAACTTCGACGGCGACCCGGTGACCGCCGCGCTCGCCGTCGTTCGGCTGGCACCACTCCACGCGCCGGTCGTCCTCACCTGCGACCGGTTCGACTCGCCAGCCCACGCCGCCCGGGTGCTCGACGCCCCCGTCGTCATCGTTTAAATCCGAACGGGCGACCAGACTGGCCATGGTCGAACTACACGTCGAGACGGACAGACGGGAGTGCGTGACGTTCGTGGCGGCGACGGTCGCGAACGACGGGACGAGACCGCGCGAAGTGACGCTCACGACGGCCCTGGAGACGGTGTGGCCGCCGCGCCGACAGGGCCTCCCCGAGGCAGGGTGGGAAGACGGCTCGGTGACGCTGGTGGTCCCGGCGAGAGGGGTCCGCGGGGTCGGCTTCGCCAGCCCCGACGCGCCGGAGTCGGTGTCGGACGGGGCATCGCTCGTGTCGGTCCTCGCCGCCGAACCGACCACGCCCGCAGAGCGGACACTCCCACACTCGGCCGCTGGTCTGGTCCGGACGCTCGGCGACCCGACACCGCCGGGTGACGTCGTGCCGGCACCCCGGCGTTCCGAACCGTCGCAGACCCCCCCGCGAGCCGTCACTGCGTGGCTCGACGCGCTCGAAGCCCGTGACGAGACGACCGACCGAGACCGCGAGCGAGTCGAGGCGGTCGCCGACCGGACACGGCGGCTGGCGGCGGACATGGAGGCGCGATGAGGCTCGCCGTCACGGGCGGCAAGGGCGGCGTAGGGAAGTCGACGGTCGCGTACAACCTCGGGGCCGCGACCGGTGCAGTGGTAGTCGACGGGGACCTCGGGATGGCCGACCTCCCGGTGTCCCGGGGGCCAGACCTCCACGACGTGCTTGCGGGCCGGGCGACTCCCGTCGAAGCGGTTCGGGAGGACGGCCCCGTCAGGCTGCTCCCGTGTGGCCGGAGCCTTGCCGGTGCCCGCGCCGCCGACGTGACCGAACTCGTGCGGACCGTCGCCGCGGTCGAACAGGCCTACGGCGACGTCGTCATCGACTGCCCGGCTGGACTCGCCGCCGACGCGGGCATCCCCCTGCTGGTCGCGGACCGGTCGGTGCTGGTCGCGCTCCCCGACGCCTTCGCGCTCCCCGACGCGTTGCGGACGCGAGCACTGGCACGGGAGTTAGACGCGGGGATGGCACAGGTCGTGCTCAACAGGGCCGGAGAGAAGCCTCCGGTGGCGGCCGTCGAGCGGGCCCTCGGGGCTCCCGTCACGTCGATTCCCGAGTGCGACGTGGTCCGGCGGGCCGGGCGGATGGGGCGGCCGGTTCGCGCACTGGAGCCCGACGGCCCTGTGGCGGCCGCGTTCGACGAACTCGCGGCGGCGGTCGTGCCGCGGCGAGGGCCTACTCGTCGTCGGTGACAGCGTAGAACGCAGAGCGGACGGTCACCGTCGAGACGTCTGCGACCTCGGCGGCTTCGGCTTGCGTCAGGTCGACGTTCTCCCGTCTCGCGGCGGTGTACAGGCACCCGGCGGCGAATCCGCCCGGGTTCCGGCCCGAGGCGAGCCCGTCGTCGAGCGCCGCGGCCACGAGTTCCCGGGCGCGACGTTCGACCGACCGCGGGAGGTCGAGTTCGGTCGCGAAGCGAGCCAGGTACTCCCGGGGGTCGATGGGGCCGGTGGGCAGGCCGAGGTCGCGGTTCATGGCGTCGTAGGCGACCTGCAGTTCCGCCTCGTCGGCTCGTGAGACGGCGACGACTTCGTCGGTCGTCCGCGAGATGGACCGGACCCGGCAGGTGGCGTACACGGCAGCCGCCGCGAAGCCCTCGATGGACCGTCCACGGAGCAGGTCCTCGTTCTGGGCGGACTCGAACAGGGTACAGGCCTGCTCGCGGATGCTCCGCGGGAGCGAGAGCGACCCGACGATACGGCGGATCTCTGTGAAGCCGTACACCTTGTTACGGTCCGTTTTGGTCGCGATTCGAGCCCGGTTGTGCTGGCGGCGGAGTCGCGTGAGTGTCCGACGCTTTCGTCCCGTGAGTCGGGTGTCCGAATCGCCGTACCCTATCTCGGTCGAGAGCCCGCGGTCGTGTCGAGACCGCGTGAGCGGTGCACCAGTCCGCTTACCCGACGCCTCCCCCTCGGAGAACGACCGCCACTCCGGCCCGCGGTCGATTCGGTCCGCGCCGACGACCAGCCCGCACTCGCCACAGATGGTCTCGTCGCGGTCACGTTCGAGGGCGCTACTGCACTCCGGACAGCTCTGCATCGCTTTGCTCATACTCGGAACTACGCGCCGAGAGGTTATTTAAACGAGAGACGGTTCCGAGGAAAACGGCCGACGACGGGGCCAGCAAGCAACCGGTAACCGGTCGGTTCTGCTGTGCGTCGGAGTCCGGAGTGAAAGTACTCATGCGAACTAGAATTTCGGAGAAAATCGAGAGAGGAAGCAGTGGCGATATTCTGTTTCGACTCGAAACGAAGGGGTTCGGCTGGCGAACCACTCCATTTTTATTTCATTGGGATAGAAGAGGTAGCAATGGCGCTGTCGGACATCGCCGACGGGTTGTGTGTGACGACGGAGCAGCGCGACCGCGGCATCGCGTCCAGTGACGAGACGGACCGGACGCTCACGGAGCGACTGGTGGAGTACGAGGCCGACCTCCCCTGCGGTGCCGAGGCCGCGGCGACCGTCGTCGACGCCTACGCCGGTGGCGCAGCCATCGACGCGGCCGGGCACGAGGCTGGCGTCGCACCCATGGTCGCCGCGAAGGTGTTACACCTGCTCGGACTGGACGGCGTCTCGCCGCTGGCCCCACAGGGTCGGCGTATCGTCCGCGACTGGATAGATGCTAGAGTTTCACGTGCGGACGCCCGTGCACTCACGGGCGCAGGCGAAACAGAGTTCGCACTCGCCGCGTTCGTCGAGACACACGACACGCTCCCCGGTGCCGAAGACGTGGTGACCGGTGCACTCTCGCAGTCGGGCAACGCGGCAGTCCACAAGCGCGACGCGCTGGCGGAGACGATGCGCGGTGCGGACGACTTCCTCTGAGTCGCGTCAGTACGTCCGCAGGCTCGCCGAACCGACCGCGATACGCACCAGTGTGTTCTCCTGCCAGGCGTCCGCGGGCATCCCGTACCGGCGATTGATTCTGGCGTTCACGTCCTCGGTTTCGGCCGGGTCGTCGACGACCGTCGCGGTGCCCCGCAGGGTGACCGTCCACTCGGGGACGCCCGCTGTCTCGGCGCTGACGGCCAGCGACACCCGCGGGTTCTCCCGGATGTTCGCCAGTTTTCGGCCCGTGGTGACGATTTCGACCACCCCGTCGTCGTAGCGGTACCAGACGGGAGCCACGTGCGGCCGGTTTCCGGCACAGGTCGAGAGGTAGGCGACGCGAGGTGGCTCGCTCGTGAGACGGGTTTCGATGTCAGGAGGGACCGTGGTCATGGTATAGATACGTGCTGGACGAGGAAGACGGCGGTTCCGACGCCACGCGCCCGGCGTGGACGCACTGGTCCGCAATTCTATATATCGGTCAATACCCGTTAGAGAGGACTATTAGTGGTTTGTACCCCCCGATATGGGACTATTCTATTATGTGTCGTAGTAGACACCTATTATAAACTGGTTTTATTAGGCTCACGTAGATTTCGGGTGATGACGCAAGACTCGAAGCGTCTGGCTGACGGGGTATCACGGCGCAAGTTCCTGATGACATCTGGTGCGGTCGGCGCAGCAGGTCTCGCTGGCTGTACGGGAGAGAGTGACAGCGGGAGCGAGGACACCGAGACGCCCGCCTCCAACGACGACACCAACAACGAGAACTCCGGGGAGGACACCAGCGGCGACAGCTCGGGCGACGAGTCCGAGAGCATGGACACGTCGATGCTGACCGCCGAAGGGTCCTCGACGGTCTACCCCATCTCCAACAAGGGGAGCTCCTACTGGAACTCCAACGCGCCGTCGAGCGACGGCGAGTACTGGGGTGCGAACGACGAAACCTCCGTCCCTGGCTGGGACGAGCTCAAGAGCAACGGCGCAGAGGGCATGCGCCTCGCCGACTACTTCGCGAGCCTCTACGGCTTCGAGCCGACGGGCCAGCAGGCTGGCCCGCCGTTCGCGACCAGCATCGGTCTGAGCCACTCCGGTACCGGCTGTAAGTCCGTCCGCGACGGCCTCGTCGACATCGGTAACTCCTCCGGTCCCATCACGGCCGAACTCGGTATCTCCGAGTCCGAGCGCGACGAGAAGTACGTCGACCACGTCGTCGGCCGTGACGGCCAGCCCGTCTTCGTGAGCCAGGCCATCTACGACGCCGGTGTCGAGCAGCTCACCGGCGAGGAAGTCCGCGGCATCTACCAGGGCGACATCCAGAACTGGAGCGAAGTCGGCGGCCCCGACGAGGAGATCTTCGTGGTCGGCCGCGCCGAGGGCTCCGGGACGGACACTTCCTTCCGCCTCAACATGCTCGGCGACGCCGAGGCACCGATGGAAGTCGACACCCGGAAGGGCCAGAACCAGCAGGTCAAGACGGTCCTCCAGCAGAACGACAACGCCATCGGCTACATGGCGCTCGCGTTCCAGGGTTCGGGCATCGCCCCGATCGCCATCGAGTTCGAGGGCACGCTCTTCGAGCCGAGCAAGGACGCGGAGAACACCATCTTCGACTCCGCGTACCCGCTCAACCGTGACCTCCACATGTACACGACCATCACCGACGAGACGCCGAAGGGCACGGACATGCGTGAGGCCGCGTTCATCAACATGCACCTGACCACGTTCGGCCAGAAGGTCTTCGTCGAGGGTGTCGAGTACATCCCGCTCCCGACGAAGGACATCGAGAAGGAAAAGAGCAAGCTGCCGAGCCAGGCGTAATCTGCCTGTCTCCGGTCGCCCCGTAGTACCGTACTTTCGAACGTGACGCGATTCGTACCCGTCTCATACTATTTCGATACGTGAAACCGATACAATGACTGAATCCGATTCAACAGGATGGCAGACGTCCATCCAGCATCGGCTGGCCGACGTCCGTGAGGTCGTCGACGAGACAGAACCACCCGTGCTCGCGGCAGGCATCATCGGCCTGGTGAGCCTGCTTGGCGCACTGGCCGGCTTCATCGTGATGTCCCCGTGGACGGCCGTCGCGGTCCTCGTCTTCGTGCTGACCGTCGGGTACGGGTGGGTCAGGCATCAGCCCGTGACCGCACACGCAGTGACGCTGACGATGACGGCTTCGACGATACTGATACTCGGCCTCATCACGGTGTTCATCTTCCTCGAGGCGTGGCCGATGCTGGAGAGTGCGACCGGGACGCTGTTCGGCATCCCCGTCCCCGGTCTCGAACTGTTCACCCGGACCGAGTGGGACCCCGTGAGCACGAAGACGTTCTCGATGGTCCCGATGATTCACGGGACGGTCATGGTGACCATCATCGCGACGCTGGTCGCCGGGCCGCTCGGGGTCGCAACCGCACTGTTCATCAGCGAGATCGCCCCGCCGACGGTCCGTGAACTCGTCAAGCCCGGCATCGAGATTCTCGCCGGTATCCCCTCCATCGTGTACGGGTTCATCGGGTTCACCATCCTCAGCCCCTGGGCGTCGGACGCGTTCGACCTCAACGGTCAGGGTACGTACCTGTTCGTGGGCCTCGTCGTCGGCCTGATGGCGCTCCCGACGGTCGTCTCGGTCGCCGAGGACGCGCTCAACAGCGTCCCCGAGTCGATGAAAAGCGGGTCGCTCGCGCTCGGGACGACCGACTGGCAGACGATGACGACTATCACCCTGCCGGCGGCGTTCTCCGGCGTCTCGGCGGCAGTCCTGCTCGGCGTCGGCCGCGCCATCGGCGAGACGATGGCCGCCACGGTGATGCTCCGGAACTCGCCGGACATCGCCGAACCACTGTACAACGTCTTCTACGGGTACGAGACGCTCACGTCACTCATCGCGTCGCGCTACGGTGACGCCCACGGCCTGCAGTTCAACGCCCTGTTCGTGGCCGGCGTCATCCTGTTCATCACGGTGCTGTTCCTCAGTATCGGCTCGCAGTACATCGAGGCGCGCATGCAGCGCAACCTCGGGGGGAACGAATAATGAGTACGCTCAACAGGTCCAAGCTGGTTCGTGACGGCACGTCGACGGTCGAACTCATCGCTGGTGCGACGGTCGGACTCGCCGCCATCGTCTTCGCACTCGGTCTGGCTGCACTGTTCGGGCTCCTGCCCGTCACCGAGCCCGTCGTCGGCCTCCCGATGGCTGTCCTCCTCGGTGGGCTACTCACTGTCACCGGGCTGCTCGTCGTCGGCTTCGGCGTGGCCTCGTACCTCGAGTTCGTCGAGACGAATCCGCTCCCGAGTGCGGGCCTCGTCGCGGCGACCGCGTTCTCGGGCGTCTGGTTCGTCATCGGTGGCCTGTTCGGGTCCCAGACGCTCGGGTTCGGGTTCATCGGCTGGCTAATCGTCGCCCTGTTCACGGGCGGTGGCGCGTTCTTGACGACGGTGCTCCCCCGCGAGGACCTCGGCTCGACGCTGCCCGCGGGTGCACTGTCCATCTTCGCCGGACTCGTCTTCCTCACCGGACTCATCGGCCCGGAGTGGTCGTGGGAACCCATCGGCCTCAACGCGGTGTTCTTCTACGACATCGTCGCCCCGGTCGTCGTCCTGTTCTGCGCGCTCTACGTGGGCTGGGCGGCGGCGAAAGCCTACGGCGGGTTCGGTGCCCGCGGTCGCCACCTGGGCGCACACGTCCTCATCTACCTGACCGTCACGTCCATCATCCTGATACTCGTCGGCCTCGTGGTGTTCGTGGTCGTCAAGGGCCTGCCGGGCGTCACGAAGGGTATCGAGGTCGGCCTCGGCGTCGGTCCCTCCTCGACCATCGCCCTGTTCGGCTTCAGCTACACCATCGTCTGGCCCGTCTCCTGGCCGATGGTGATGAACGGCGTGGCGCTGCTCAACGACTACAACGGCGTCCTCCCGGCCATCGTCGGCACCATCTGGCTGGTCATCGGCTCAGTCCTCTTCGCCGTCCCGCTCGGCGTCGGTACCGCCATCTTCCTGAGCGAGTACGCCGAAGAAGGCCGGTTCACCAAGGTCGTCGAGGTCGCGACCAACGCGCTCTGGAGTACGCCCAGCATCGTCTTCGGGCTGTTCGGCTTCGCGTTCCTCGTCCCCCGCTTCGGCGGGCAAAAGTCGCTGCTCTCGGGGATGCTCACGCTCGGGTTCATGCTGCTCCCGCTCGTGGTCATCACGAGTCGCGAAGCGATGCTCGCCGTCCCCGACGAGTACCGCGACGGGAGCGCCGCACTCGGCGTCACGAAGTGGCAGACAATCCGAAGCGTCGTCCTGCCGGCCGCCGTGCCCGGCATCGTCACCGGTATCATCCTCGGTGTCGGTCGCATCGCCGGCGAGACGGCACCCATCCTGCTGACGATGGCTGGCGGGACGTTCCTCCCGGGGAGCCAGACAGCCGACGTCATCGGCGGCTTCGAGTTCATCACCTCACCGCCGTTCGTCCAGAACCCCGAACTCCTGCAGGCGACCAGCGCACTCCCCTACCAGCTGTACGCGATCATCACGGCCGGGCTCACCAGCGCCAAGATAGACGCGTGGGGGCTCGCACTCGTGCTTCTCGCTATCGTCCTCTCGTTCTACGCCATCGGCATCGCCACGAGATACTACTTCCGCAAGAAACTGAACCAATGACCGAAACCGAAACCCTCACCGAAGACTCGGAACAGCACGACACCACGTCGTCCACGACGACGTCGGGCGAGACAGCAGAGGAGGTCCAGGACGAGTGGACCGTCTACGAGTCCGACAGCGACACGAAGCTGTCCGTCCGCGATCTGGACGTCCACTACGGAGACGACCACGCGCTCAAGAGCGTCTCGATGGACATTCCCGAAAAGAGCGTCACGGCACTCATCGGCCCCTCGGGCTGTGGGAAGTCGACGTTCCTCCGGTGTCTCAACCGGATGAACGACCGCATCAAGGCCGCCAGCATCGACGGCTCGGTCGAACTCGACGGCCAGGAAATCTACCAGGACGACGTGAACCTGGTGGAACTTCGCAAGCGCGTCGGGATGGTGTTCCAGAACCCGAACCCGTTCCCGAAGTCCATCCGCGACAACATCGCCTACGGCCCGCGCAAGCACGGCGACCTCGAGACCGGTCTCATCGCGCGAATGACCGGGCGAGCGACGCCCGAGAAGGAACTCGACCTGGTCCAGCGCTCGCTCGAACAGGCCGCGCTCTGGGAGGAAGTCAGCGACCGGCTCGACGACAGCGCCCTCGGCCTCTCCGGCGGCCAGCAACAGCGCCTGTGTATCGCACGCTGTCTCGCCGTCGACCCCGAGGTCATCCTGATGGACGAGCCTGCGAGCGCGCTCGACCCCATCGCGACCTCGAAGATAGAGGAACTCATCGAACAGCTCGCCGAGGAGTACACGGTCGTCATCGTCACACACAACATGCAGCAGGCGGCCCGCATCTCCGACCAGACCGCGGTGTTCCTCACCGGTGGTGAACTCGTCGAGTACGATTCCACCGAGAAGATATTCGAGGACCCGGAGAGCCAGCGCGTCGAGGACTACATCACCGGCAAGTTCGGGTGACCAGTCGTGTCACCTGACGTGGCGTGGTATCGGGCGAGCGAACGCGTTTTCGACCGACGTTAGCGAGATGGAGACACGCAAACTACAGACAGTCGGCGGCGGCACGTACACCGTCTCGATTCCCAAGGACTGGGCCCGGGAGAACGCCCTCGAGGCGGGGACCGAGGTCCACCTCTTCACCCACGCGGACGGCTCGATAATCGTCCGGAGTTCGGACCGTGACAACGGGAATCTGACGCGAGCAAGCATCGAAATCGACGGCGACGACCCCGAACTCGTGACGCGGGCACTCGGGGCCGCACACGCCATCGGATTCGAGACGGTGACGTTGACGCCACTCGAATCGTTCACCGACGAACAACGACGCGCCGTCCGGTCGCTAGTCGGCGACCTCGTGGGGACAGAGCTACTGGTCGAAGAACCCGAGGAGCTGACCGTCCAGAACCTGCTCGACGCCTCGGACGTCTCCATCCGGCAGTCCGTCGTCCAGCTCCAGTTCGTCGCGCTCTCGGTCCACCGGACGGCGATGCGGGCGTTCACGGGTGCCAGAGACGACGTGCACGACCAGCTCAGAGAACGCGGTGACGACGTCGACCGCCTCTCCGGGATGATAGCTCGCCACTTCAACCGCTCGTTGATATCGCTCGGTGAGGTCGACCGACTCGGCATCTCCCGCCCGGAGATGTTCGACTACCACGACACCGCTCGACAGCTCGAACGGGTATCCGAGACGGGTGTCGAACTCGCCCGCGTCGGCGACACCCTCCCGGAGCCGGTACCCGACGAGGTCGCGTCCGACGTCGAACGACTCGCCGACGACGCCCGACAGGTAGTCGACGACGCGACGACGGCCGTGCTGAAAGGGGACGAAGTCGAGAAGGCGCACGCGGCACTGGACAGACGAGACGACACGCTCGCCGACATCGAATCGATGGAGCAGGCACTCTTCGACGCGTCGCTGGAGTCGGCGGACCTGTCGGCGACGGAGAGCTGTGCACTCGTTCGCGGGCTCGACAGCCTCGCCCGGACCGCCGAATGCGGCGGCACCATCGCCGACGTGGCAGTGCGGGCCAGCACCCGGGCGGAGAACCTGTGACCGTCGCTACGCGGTGACTGTTGACCGTCGCTACTCGGTGACTGTTCGGACACTGTTCTCGACGAACCGATTCGAGGGAGAGACCGACTGCGGGCCGTCTAGCTGTGTGCTTCGACCAGCGACCGGTGCTCCGACAGCACTCGCTCCACCTCACCCCACGGGACCGGTGGCTCGAACTGCTCGAACGTCGATTCGAGGGAGTCGAGCGGGTCCTCGAAGCGTTCACGCCATCGCGCTCGCGACACGTCGTCGAGTCGCTCGCCGATGGTGGTGTGTCTGTCGTCCAGGTCGTCGAGCTCGGCTTCGATCCCGGGAGCGCGTTCGTCGCGGTCCAGGTCCTCGCGGTCGGCCCACGTCTCGATGTCGTCGAACGCCTGCCGGAGGTCGGCCACCACGAGCCCTAACACCTGGTGCTGGAACGTCGCGTCGACCCACACGCCCGCGTCGTCGTCGGTCCAGTCGCGGTCGAGCGAGGTCGCCAGATCGGCGAGTTGCTCGCCAGCGACCTCGACCTCTTCGTCGAGTTTGCGGTAGCGGACGGGCTGACTCCCGACCCACTTCTCGAAGTCCTCGATGTCGAGTTTCAGGTCGTCCGCTGCCTGCTGGGCGTCGTTCGCCGCGGCGGTGATGCGCCGGACCTCGCTCGCTATCTCGTAGATGTCGCCCTGGTCTCCCTGTTGGCCGACGGCAGCCTGCAGTTCGGGACCCAGTTCGGCGGTTCGTTCTTCGACCGCCGACAGCCGCGCCTCGAACCCGTCGAGGCGTGCCTGAACGCTGTCGAGGTCGGTCACGTGACTCGCCGTCTCGCGGGCCGCGGCGAGGTCTCTCGCGGCGAGTTCGACGCGGGTCTCGGGCGTGGCGACGACCTTCGACACCTGCCCGAGCGCGTCGTCGACGGCGTCCCGTGTCACGACACCGTCCTCGGCGACGGTTTCGAGCGTCCGGCGAACCTCGTCTCTGTCACGCGAACTGTCCTGCTCGACGACCGCCGTCACGGCCTCGTCGACCGGCTTCCCGGCGAGGTCGGCGGTGACGGATTCACTACCCTCTTCGCTCATACGCGACAGTTACCGAGAAAGCGGGTTATAGCTTCTGTAAGTCCCGTATGCAGTGGTACGGACACGACCAGAGCCCACAATAGCGATATGTAGTTTCGGGTCGGGGTGAGGGCAGAATCTCGGGACGGTCAGAACCGCGAGGCGAGCCGACGTCGCAGGCCGCCCCGGGGGAACTCGACGTCCAACTGGGTGTTGAAGACCGCCTCTGCGGACGTAGCCACGGTCTGGGCGAACGGGCCGATCTCCCCGGCGACGCACACCGGTGCGCCAGCGACGTCGGTCACCTCGCTCTCCGGGATGGCCACGTCGGCCGAATCGACCGGGTGGCCGTCGAGGTCGGTGACCCGGTTCACGAGGACGCGGTCCACACTCGTCCCGATGTCTTCGAGACGGTCCTCGGCTCGCCGGAGCGTGTCGACGCCGCGCTTCGACGGCGGGACGACCACCGCGACCCGGTCTGCCGCGTTGACCGCAGCGATGGAGGGATTGTCCGCCACGGGTGGCGTGTCGACGAGCACGTGGTCGTAGCTCTCGGTCGCACGGCGGATTATCTCACCGAAGCGGTCGGCGGCGTCGCCGGACTTCGCACGAGCGAACCGTTCGAGCGAGGCGTAGGCAGGACACACCACGACCCTCCCCGGCGTGTCGATACCGAGGTCTATCAGGGCCGCGCGCTGGTGGACCGTGTCGTCGGTCAGCAAGCGCGTGACGTCGATGTCGATGCGGCCGTGGACGAAATGGCTGAGCCCCTGCGTGGCGAACGAGGCGTCGAAAACGGCCACGCTTCGGCCGTCGCGGGCCAGCGTCGCCGCGAGTTCGACGGTGAGGCGCGTCGCGCCAGCGCCACCGGTCGCACCGACGATAGCGGCGGAGTGTTCTGACATACAAATTCCTGTGCCGTATTCGGTTAAAAAATGTGTGGAAGCGCCATTCTGGACGCGGCTGTCTCCGGTGGACAAGGTGGCGGGACGGACCGAAGCCACAGCCCCTCCAGAGACCGGTGGCGGTCGACACCAGTCCTCCCGGGACCGCGAGAAAGCCGAGGCTACGTCCCCACTCGTTATCGCGGCAGTAACCCCGAGACGGACTGGCGAGGCGATGTTCACCGTGTACGTCCGAACCAGCAGTGCATCCGAAACCACCGGCGTAATGGAGCGTTTCATCCGGATTCAGTGATTTAGCGCCTAATTTACGAAGAGTAACGACGCGTGTCTTACGGGTGTAATGGTAGCCAGGTTATCCAGCCGGTCGACCGGCCGGCTTCGAACGCGAGGTGCGTCACCGTGATGCCACGCGAGCGAGGAAAGATCGTCGCGGTCGTCCTCGTCCTCACCGTCACGGTCGGCGCCGTGGGCGTGATGCTCACACAGTCGAACGGACCCGCCGCCGACACCGGCGTGCAGAAAGACAGTGCCTCCACCACGTCCGAGAGTCCGGACGGGACGGCCGCGCCGGCGGCCGAGACAGGCAGTGCCGACGAGGGAACGGTGTCACAGATGCAAGCCGCAGGCGAGCTCGTAACGCCCGAACGCGACGTCGAAGCGGGCGAAACCGTCGAACTCGCAGGCGCTGACACGTCGGAGGGCGACGACCTCTCGTACTCGTGGACGCAGACCGACGGGCCGTCCGTCTCACTCGAGCAGAACGACGGCGCGAGGGCCTCGTTCGACGCCCCCGAGGTCGACACGTCGACCACGCTCACGTTCCGTCTCACCGTCTCGAACGGTGAGGAGACGGACAGCACGACGGTCACCGTCACGGTCGAACCGACGAACCAGAACCGTGCACCGTCGGCGGACGCCGGTGACGACCGGACCACCGAGGGCGGCCAGACGGTCGACCTCGCAGGGACCGCGACCGACCCGGACGGTGACAGCGTGACGGTCGAGTGGCGACAGACCAGCGGTCCGAGCGCCGAACTGACCGGGAAGGATACGGCGAACCCTGGCGTCACCGTCCCCGAGGTCGAAGAGCCGACGACGCTCTCGTTCGAACTGTCCGCCTCGGACGGCCAGACGACTGCGACCGACACCGTCACGCTCACCGTCGAACCGTCGAACCAGGCACCGACGGTGAGCGCCGGGTCGAACGTTTCCGTCAGAGAAGGCCACGGCGCGGCGCTCAACGCGTCCGCGACGACCGACCCGGACGGTGACGACCTGACGTACTCGTGGAACCAGACGAGCGGTCGGACCGTCGACCTGCACGACGCCGACACCGCGACGCCGTGGTTCGACGCGCACAGGACCGCCGGCGACGAGACGCTCACGTTCGAGCTCACGGTCTCCGACGGACAGACGAACGTGACCGACACGGTCACCGTCACGATCGAGGAGACCGACAGCGTCCCGGAGCAACAAGAACCCGCGAACGGTGCGCCGACCGCGGACGCTGGTGACGACGTGTCCGTCGAGGCAGGAACCTCTGTCGAGCTCGCCGGGTCGAACTCGTCGGACCCCGACGGCGACACCCTCACCTACACCTGGGCCCAGACGTCTGGCCCCGAGGTCACCCTCGAGACCGGTGACGCCTCCGGAGCGTCGTTCGCTGCCCCGGACGTGACCGAAGCGACGACGCTGACGTTCGAACTGACCGTAGCCGACGGGAACGGCGGCACGGATACCGATACCGTGACCGTGCAGGTCGAGCCGGCCGAGTCGTCCACCCAGACCTACTCGCGAGACGAGATTTCGAAGGCGAAGTACTACCTGTACTTCGACGAACTGAGCGACGAGTCGGCAGTCCACATCGAAGAGTTCTACCTCCGCCAGCCGTTCACCGGTGACATGCAGCCCGGCGACGTGCAGACTCGCGGCGAGCTGGCCGAAGCACGCTACGGGATGGCGTTCGACGAACTCGGTCGCGACCAGGCGCTCACGGTCCAGCGGACGTTCGACGCCCAGTTCGGTGACACCGGCGGTGACGCGACCGACAGCCTCGACGAACTCAGCGAAGCGGTGTTCGGGGCCAACTTCAGCGCGATAGACAACGAGTCGGCGGTCCAGATACAGGAGCTGTACGACCGACAGCCGTTCGCAGACGGTGTCTCACCCGAGACCGTCCGAACGCGTGACGAAATAGCACAGGAGGAGTTCGGCACGGCTCTCTCCGCGTTGAGCAATGCGGACCGGCTGGAGGTCGAACGGCTCTACGACGCCCAGTTCGTCGACGAGGAGGAGAACGACTGAAGACGGTCTTCGACCGTCACTCCATCGCCGCGCCGATTTTTTCTTCGATATCGTCGAGTTCGTCGTCGGATAGCTCGCCCGGTCCGTCGAACAGCGCGTGAATCGGCCCGTGCCCGTCGTCGTCGAACCGCGGGACGATGTGCGCGTGGACGTGCGGGACCTCCTGGCCCGCGGCCTCGCCGTTGTTGAACGCGACCGTCGAGCCGTCGGCGTCGACCGCGTCCTCGACCACCGGGACGAGTTCGTGGAGGGCGCTGAAGACGGCCGCGCCCTCGTCGGCCGGCAGGTCGCCGAGCGTCTCGTGGTGCGCTTTCGGGATGACGAGCGTGTGCCCGGGCGCGAGGGGATTCACGTCGAGGAACGCGAAGGCGTGCTCGTCCTCGTAGACAGTGCGGCTCGGGATATCGCCAGCGACGATCTGGCAGAAGATGCAGTCGTCCATGTGCGGGGTGACTCGCGGGCGCGGTATCAAGGTTTCCCGGGGAGCCAGAACGGGACAACCCTCATTGTCACAGCCGCGGCAATACCACACATGCCCTTCGCCCCCGCGACCGACGCCCACGTCCACCTCATGCCCGACCGGCTGATGGCCGCCATCCGCGACGCCCTCTCGCGGGACCTCGGCTGGACCATCGACCACCCGACGGAGCGGACCGCCATGGAATCGGTCCTGCGCCAGCAGGGGGTCGAGCGGTATCTCGCGCTTCCGTACGCCCACGAGCCGGGGATGGCCGCGAAACTGAACGAGTGGGTGCTAGAGCAAACCGGGAAGTCGGAGATGGCGGTCCCCTTCGCGACGGTCCATCCCGAAGACGACGTGCGCCACGTGGTCCGGGACGCCCTGAACGGTGGGGCTCGTGGACTCAAGCTCCAGTGCCCGGTGCAAGACGCCGCACCGAACGACCCGCGGCTGGACCCGGCGTTCGAACTCTGTGCCGAGTACAGTCGACCGGTCCTGTTGCATGCCGGGCGGGCCCCGAACTTCGAGAAGTCTGACGCGGTCGGCCTCGGGCCGTTCCGCGAGTTCGTCGCCTCCTACCCCGAGGTGCGGGTCTGCTGTGCGCACATGGGCGCACCGGACACCGATGGGTTCGTCGCGGAGGCCCGCGCCCACGAGCAGGTATTTCTGGACACCTCGGTCGCCATGTCAGCCGCAGTTCCCGAGAACATGGACTTCGACCCGGCGAGCGTCGAGAACTCGGTGTTCGAGGAGCTAGCAGGCTCCATCATGTACGGCTCGGACTACCCGAACGTCCCCTACGAGTACGCGAACGAGCGCGAGCACCTGCTGTCGCGGGGGCTCTCGGACGAGGCACTGGAGGGGCTGTTCCGCGGGGCGGCGGACCGTTTCCTCGGGACTACTTCAGGATGACGCCCGCGACCTCCGCCCGCAGGACGACCTCGCCGGACTCGTCGCGGCAGACCGCCCGCGCCGACAGCGAGTAGCGGTCGTCGTGTTCGGTGACGTGCTCGAACCGCCAGCGGCAGGTGACCTCCTCACCGGTGTACACCGGGCGGGGGAACTCGAAGTCCATCTGGCTGGCGAGGACGTCGTAGTCGCCACCGATTTTCGTGGGCAGGGTCGCCGTCAGGAGGCCGTGGACGAGCAGGCGGCCGTCGTCGTCCTGCTCGACGTGGTGACTGCCCTCGTCCTTCGAAAGCGTCGCGAAGTCTCGGACCTCCTCACGGGTGAAGGTTCGAGCGAAGGTATCCGTATCTCCGGACTCGGGGACTTGCACACGCAAGGGTGAGGAACGGAGCGACAAAAGTCCCCGTCCCGACGACCCCCGTCACTCGACCAGCTGGTCCAGTTCGTCGCCCAGTGCAGCCACGTACCCCGTCGGCTCGTAGCCGAGCCGGGAGACCCACACGTCCTGATACGAGGGGTGCAGGATGGGAAGGACGGCACAACCGAGTGCCGGGGAGTCGACCGGCTCCAGCACCGAGTCGAGGAAGCCGTCGAGGTCGCGGTCGTCGAACGCGAAGACGGTTTCAGTCGCGTGTTTCCCGGTCGGGATGACCACGGCCGGGTCGAGACGGGCGAGTTCGTCGTCGAGGTGAGAACGACAGTTCGCGAGTTCGTCGGCGGTGGGCTCGCGGTTCGTCTCGCCACCCTCGGCGGCGGGGAAGCACTTCACGGCGTTCGTGTAGTAGGCGTCGGGATAGCCTGCGGTGGCGAACAGGTCCCGCACCCGCCGCCCGGAGTGCCGGGAGGTGTACGCCAGTCCGGTCAGGTTGCCGCCCCGCCAGCGCTCGGCCTCGGGGTCACCGGCCGCGGGTGCCTCGCCGACGACGACCACGTCGGCCTCTCGGGGGCCGTTACCCCACGCGATTCGCTGTCTGCACTCGACGAGTTGGGGGCAACGAGAGCAGCCCGACTCGACGACGAACCGGTCGTCGGCGTCGGGGACGGGTCCCATCTCACTCGATGAGCGGGAGGACGACGCCGAAGACCGCCAGTGAAAAGAACGCGGTCAGGATACCGAGCAGGATGGAGTCGGTGAACAGGGTGTCCTCCCACGCCGGGAGCGTGCCGAACAGTGCGTGGCCGGCGACCTCGCCACCGGCACCGACCACGAAGAGGCCGAGGCCGAGCAGGAAGCCGAGTTTCGCCAGTTCCGGATACGTTCTCGAACGGGTTCGCATAGCTGGAAGAGGTCGCGGCGACGTCAAAGCCGTTTCGTCGTGAGGGCGAAAGGTAGATAATCGCCGGGCGATTCCAACCAGCCATGTTGACCGTCCTCTCCGAGCTGGTCCCGGAACTGCTGGCGATTCTGGTGTACGCGGTCGCCGCCGTTGCACTCTCTGCCCTTGGCGCGGGCACCGAACTGGCCGGGTGGCACAACCTCCTCACGGAAGGCGTTAGCGTCCTCACCGTCTGGTACGCCGTGCTGGGTGGCCTGTTGCTCTACAGCGCGGTCTACCTCGTCGGCTACGAGCGCCTGCTCCCGCGCGTCCGGCACCTCCTCGCAGAGTGAGTCCGGGGACCCGTGGTCGACTCGCCCCACCGGGGAGTCGAGATAATTCGAGGCCCCGCGCCCGGGAATAATTTTCAATCGGCCAACAGCTTCATACCACGTGCCTCGAATCCTACGACTGACATGGAAACAGGGGACGCCGGGAGTATCTTCGCTCGCGACGAACGAGAGCCGACACACGAGTATCCACAGAGCATCTTCGAGTCCCGCTCGGAAGAGTGACGGTCGGAGAGCATGGATATACAGGCAATCGTTTGATGTAACCTGTCTATAATTTCCTAAACGACATGTCGGGGGACATGGGGTCGATATTCACAGACGAGCCGGTCGAACCGACACACGAACACCCGGAGAGCATCTTCCAGCGCTCGTTCGACGACCAGGTGATGACGGTCTTCGAAGACGACGGTTCGTTCTATCGGCTCCGGGTGGACGAGTGATAGGGACTGCTGGAGAGTGTGGAACATCCCTCTCGACACGAATCCGGAACGAGTGGCCATAATTCCACTCGATGAAATACGAAAGCAATATGCGCCTCAGGATATTCTTCCCCAGTCGTAGATGTCGAAACGAATGCTTGCGGTCGCGTTCGTCCTGAGCCTCGTCGTCGCCGGTGGGAGCGCCGGCGTCGTCGTCTCGGACGCCGACCAGTCACCCGAATCCGTCGCACCAACCGTCCCTGGGTACCAACCGGCCCACGAGGACGGCGACCGGCTCGGCCAGAACGACACCCGCAACCACGACGGTCTGTCCGGCTCCCCGGCCTGTCCGTTCCAGTAGCGTCGGCCACAATCTCACCTGCAGGACCGATTCCCATTTAATGTCGGAGTGAGTCACTCCGCACATGGAACGATTCGGGGAGGTATCCGACCAGTACGAGCCCCACGAGGTCGAAGACCGTGTCTTCGACTACTGGGACGAGGTGGATGCCTACGAGCAGACGAAGACACACCGAGAGGACTGCGAACCGTTCTTCTTTGTCGACGGTCCGCCGTACACCTCCGGGGCAGCCCACATGGGAACGACGTGGAACAAGTCGCTCAAGGACGCCTTCATCCGCTTTTACCGGATGCAGGGGTACGACGTGACCGACCGGCCGGGCTACGACATGCACGGCCTCCCCATCGAGACGAAAGTCGAGGAGGAACTCGGCTTCGAGAACAAGAAAGACATCGAGGAGTACGGCGAAGAGAAGTTCATCGAGGCCTGCAAGGACTTCGCGAACCGCAACCTCGACGCGATGGACGAGGACTTCCAGTCCTTCGGCGTCTGGATGGACTGGGACGACCCGTACAAGACCCTCTCGCCGGAGTACATGGAGGCCGCCTGGTGGGGCTTCCAGCAGGCCCACGAGCGCGGACTGGTCGAACAGGGCAAGCGCTCGATCAACCAGTGTCCGCGGTGTGAGACCGCCATCGCCAACAACGAGGTCGAGCGCCACGACGTGCACAAGCCCGCCATCTACGTGAAATTCCCATTGACGGAACGGGAGGGCAACCTCGTCATCTGGACGACGACCCCGTGGACCATCCCCGCGAACACGTTCGTCGCGGTGGAGGAAGACGCGACCTACGTCGGCGTGCGCGCCGAGAAGGACGGCGAGAGCGAGGTGCTCTACGTCTCCGAGCCGCAGGTCGAGACCGTCCTGAAAGAGGGCCGGTACGAGGACTACGAGGTCGTCGAGGAGCTTTCGGGAGAAGAGATGGTCGGCTGGGCGTACGAGCACCCGCTGGCCGAAGAGGTTCCGGAGCATCCCCACGGCGAGGGTGCCGGCCAGGTGTACACCGCCGAGTACCCCGACGCGAACGACAAGTCCGGGATGGTCCACTCCGCACCCGGGCACGGTGAGGAGGACTTCGAGCGCGGCTCCGAGCTGGGCCTCGAAATCTTCTGTCCCGTCAGCGGCGACGGCACCTACACCGAGCAGGCCGGGAAGTACGCCGGCCAGTTCGTCCGCGACGCGAACGCGAACGTCATCGCCGACCTTGAGGAGAAGGGCTTCCTGCTGGCCCACGACGAGAACTATCTCGTCGAGGGCGAGGGGCAGTGCTGGCGCTGTGACACGGACATCGTCCGCCTCGTCACCGACCAGTGGTTCATCACCGTCTCCGACATCAAGGAGGACCTGCTGGAGAACATCGAGGACAGCACCTGGTGGCCCCAGTCCGCCCGCGACGAGCGCTTCCGCAACTTCGTGGAGGACTCGCCGGACTGGAACGTCTCCCGCCAGCGCTACTGGGGCATCCCCATCCCCATCTGGGTGCCCGATAGCGAGGCGACAGCCTCGAACGGAGGCGGCGAAGCCGCCGGAGGCTGGGACGGCGACATGAGCGATGTCGTGGTCGTCGGCACCCGCGAGGAACTCGCCGACCGCGTCGACCAGGACGTCGACCCCGAGGAGGTCGACCTGCACAAGCCCACCGTGGACGACCTGACCATCACCGAGGACGGCACGACCTACACCCGCGTCCCCGACGTGTTCGACGTGTGGCTCGACTCCTCGGTCGCCTCGTGGGGCACGCTCGACTACCCGAGCGACGACAGCCAGTTCGACGAGCTCTGGCCCGCAGACCTCATCATCGAGGCCCACGACCAGACGCGTGGCTGGTTCTGGTCCCAGCTCGGCATGGGCACCGCCGCGCTCGACGAGGTCCCCTACGACGAGGTCGTCATGCACGGCTGGGCACTCGCCGAGGACGGCCGCAAGATGTCCAAGTCTATCGGGAACATCGTCGAGCCGAGCGAGGCCATCGAACGCCACGGGGCAGACGCGATGCGCCTGTTCCTGCTCTCGCGCAACCCGCAAGAAGAGGACATGCGCTTCTCGTGGGAGCAGATGGAGACGATGCAGCGCGACCTCAACATCCTCTGGAACGTGTTCCGGTTCCCGCTCCCGTACATGCGGATGGACGGGTTCGTGCCCGAGGACAGCTCGCCCGAGGAGGCCGAGACCGAACTCGTCGACGAGTGGGTGCTCGCACGCCTCCAGAGCGTGAAAGCCGAGATGGACGAGCAGTGGAAAGCGAACCGTCGCCCCGACCGCGCGCTCGATACGCTGCTGGAGTTCGTCGTGGAGGACGTCTCGCGCTTTTACATCCAGGTCGTCCGCGAGCGCATGTGGGAAGAAGAGGACAACCCCTCGAAGGAAGCCGCCTACGCGACCTTCTATCGCGTGCTCACGGACGTCGTGAAGCTGCTCGCGCCGTACGCCCCGTTCGTCACCGACGAGATATACAACACTCTCACCGGCGACGAGGGCCACGACACGGTCCACATGTGCGACTTCCCCGAGGTCGACGAGTTCTGGGCCGACGAGCAACTGGAGACCGACGTCCAGCTCCTGCGTGCCGTCGAGGAGGCCGGCTCGAACGCCCGCCAGCAGGCCGACCGGAAGCTCCGCTGGCCCGTCTCGCGCGTCGTCGTCGCACCGAACGACGCCCGCGCCGCCGAGGCCGTCGAGCGCCACCGCGACCTGCTCGCCGACCGGCTGAATTCGCGGGAGGTCGAACTCGTCTCGCCCGACGAGCAGTGGGGCGAACTGCAGTACGCGGCCCGCGCCGACATGGGCAAACTCGGCCCCGCCTTCGGCCAGCGCGCCCCCGAGGTGATGAACGCGCTCAACGAGGCCAGCATCGACAGCACGGACCTTGGCGCACTGCGCGAGGCCGTCGGCGAGGACGACCTCACCGAGGAGATGGTCGAGTTCGTCACGCGCACGCCCGAGGGCGTCACCGGCAGTAGCTTCGCCGTGAAAGGCGACGAGAAGGGCGTCGTCTACGTCGACGCCACCCTCACCGAGGACATCGAGAGCGAGGGCTACGCCCGCGAGGTCATCCGCCGCGTCCAGGAGATGCGCAAGGACCTGGACCTCGACATCGAGGCGCGCATCCGCCTCGAACTCGACGTGGCCGACGACCGGGTCGCATCGCTCGTCCGCCAACACGAGGACCTCATCGCCGAGGAGGTCCGCGCCGCCGAATTCGGGCCCGTCGACGACGGCCACCGCAAGGAGTGGGAGGTCGAGGGCGTCACGATGACGCTCGCCGTCGAACCGCTCGCCGAAGCCGAGGCCTGAACCCGACGTCGGGCCGAAGGGTGAGTCCGCCGTCAGGTGAGCGCTGCCACGGGCACAACAGTCTTTTTCACGCTGTCCCTTGCTTGGGTGTATGTACCGACGGCTCCTCCTCGTGGTGCTGCTGGTCACGTCAGTACCGGCCGGCACGGCCATCGCAGCGCCGAGTGCGGACGCGCACGCCGCGACGGCACGGCCTGTCGGGACGACGGGAACCACCACGGCGGCCACGACGACCGGAGCGACCGGGGGCGACACCGTGACACAGGCCGCCAGGGCGACCGACATCCAGCGGACGACCCGCCTCCACCTGACCCCGAAAGAACCAGGGTCGATTCAGACCGACGTCGTCTACGACATCCCCACTGACGTGACCTCGTTGACGGTGACGCTGCAGCAAAACGTCGACGTGGTGAAGACGGAGCGGTTCAGACAGACCGGCCCGCGCGAGTACGAGTGGACGGGGTCCGGCGACACGGCGACCATCACCTTCGACGTCGACGCCAACGAGACCGACGACGCGGGCAGACGAGCCGACCGTCGGGTGAGCGAGAGCGAGGCGACGACGCGGCGGTCCGCACCAGCCGACAGCGAATCGGTCGACCCACTGCCGATGAAGACGGCCGACCCGACGCCCGCTGCCCGCACCGACGAGGAGACGTACGCCTTCGTCGACACCGGCGACTGGGCCATCGTCCGGGTGCCCCAGATGGCGACCTCCTGGAAGTGGGTCGGGTCGGGGCAGGTCGGTATCTCGAAGCGGACCGTCGTCGCCGGCCAGGGTGCGACCGGCGGACAGATAGCCTTCCTCGGGCCGATGACGGAGTACAGCACGACCGTCCGGGACCAGCATATCCGACTCGTCGTCCCGCGAGCGGCCGACATGCGAGAGAAACCGACCGACGTCCTCGACTCGGTGGCGGAAGCCAGCGGCCAACTCCGGGTCGGCGCACGTGACCCGTCGGTCCTGCTCGTCGCCGCACCGACCAGCGTCCGCTGGAGCGTCGCGGGACTTCAACTCGGGGCGGACGATGCCTGGGTCAAGGCGAACGCACGGCTCGCCTCCCCGGACAACGTCTGGCTCCACGAGTACGTCCACACCAGACAGGCGTTCAAACCGACCGAGGACGGCCAGTGGCTCGTCGAGGGCAGCGCCGACTACTACGCGGCTCTGCTCGCGTTCGAGCAGGGTCACATCGCTTTCGAGAACTTCCAGTCCAAGCTCGAACGCGGCGGGAACGAACCGTACACGTCGACAGTGCTCGCCGAACCGGCGACGTGGACCCAGGGTGCGGTGTACATGAAAGGGGCACTCGTCACGGGGGCTATCGACCGCGAACTGCGGGCCGAGACCGACCAGACCCGGAGTTTCCAGAGCGTCTTCCGTGAGCTGAACGCCCACGACGGGGAGGTGTCGAACGACGACATCCTCGCGGCCATCGCGGCCGAGTCGAACGCGGCGACCCGCGACTTCGCCGGGCGATACACGACCACGTCAGCGACGCCCGGGTCGTGGTCGAAACAGGTCCACAGTGACCTCTTCGGCGTCATCCCCGCCCTGATGCGAGAGACCGTGCCAGCCGGTGGCGTGACAGTCACCGGACCGTACCGTAACGAGACCGTCTCTTCGGAGCCGTTCCTCGCGGTCGGGGAGCAGTTGCGAGTGAACGTCACCGTCGAGAACGTCGGCGGGCGAGCAGGCGAGTACGAGACGCGGTTCCGGGTCGGGGGGACGGTCGCACAGACGAAGACCGGGAGTCTCGTGCCGGAGGAGACGAAGACGGTCACGTTCACGCGGGAGGCGACAGAGCCGGGGACCTACCGCATCCTCGCCGGGAACCGGGTGCTGAACCTGACGGTTCGAGAACCGGCGACGCCGACTGTGCGGAGCATCGACGTCCCCACGACGGTCAGGAGCGGCGAGACGTTCACCGTCCGGGCGACCATCAGCAACGAGAAGCAGTGGCCAGGGGCGGCGACGATACCGTTCGTTCTCGACGGCGAGCGACAGTTCGACCGGATCGTCACACTCCCCGGGCGAACCGAACTCACCTACACGGCAACTGCGTCGTTCGAGGACCCGGGCGAACATACGATTCGCGTCGGTGAGAAGGAGGTGACGGTGGTCGTCACGGAGAACGAGGGTTCCGATGGCGGCACCAGCACCGATGTGGGGAACCCGGACTTCCAGGCGACGCCCGGGTTCGGGCCGGTCGGCGCGCTGGTCGCGTTCACGGTACTGGTCGGCGCGAGTCGACTGCGCCGGCGCCGGGACCACTGACTCTCTGCGGGCGCTGGCTACTCGAAGTCGACCGTTATCTCGCAGTGGTCGTCGCCCGCGTGGAGACACACGTCCTCGGTGATGGTGACCTCGTCATCGTACTCCGACGCGATACCCTCGATGAGTCCCTTGCCGAGCTCACAGAGCCGTTTCTCCGAGCGATATTCGAGCACGTAGGTGTCGCCGTCGAGGCGGGTGGTCGAGACGGACGGGAGCGCGGAGTCGTCGTTCTGGGCCCGAATCTGCTGGTAGATGCCTTCGAGGGCCACGAGTATCTCCCGGGTCCCCCACCCCTGCTTGACGTGCGCCTTGAACGTGTTCAGGATGTCCGGTGCGAGAAAGCGCCCGAGGTCCCGCTGGACCATCCCCTCGGAGTGTTCGGTCACGGCCGCGATGGCGGCAATCGCGTCGGTGAACTCATCGTCCGGGTAGCGCGTCACCGGCAGGTAGAGTTTCGGTTCGATTCCGGCCGCGTCCATCACCTCGTTCCACGTGGCTTCCGCGACGTTCTCCTCGACGTACCCCTTGAGCGACTTGTGAAGTATCCCGTGCATGGTCCCACCCGCGTCTCGTGTGCGGTATGTAGCCACTAGCTACCAACCGAAGCATAAAGAATCCGTGTTTTAATTCCTACAGTTGGTCCGCGACAACTTTTGCCACGGACACGTTGGAGACGGGGCGTTCGAGCGTGTCCGTCCCGATGACGGTCTCGACGCCGGCCCGGGCGAGTTTCGTGACGGCGTTCTGGGCGAGCAGCGGGTGGACGCAGGTGACGAACACGCGCGCGGCGTCGCGGTCGTTCAGCACCGCGATGGACTCGCTCATGGTCGAGCCGGTGGCGATGATGTCGTCGACGACGACCACGTCGCGGCCGGCGACGTTCGCGTCACTCGGGGAGATTTCGACCTCCGAACCCGAGAGGCGCTTCTTCTCGAAGTAGTCGGTCTCGCCCTCGCCGTAGGCGTCACAGACGGTCTCGGCGAGTTCGATAGCCCCGTCGTCGGGCGCGAGGAAGAGCGGTTCGGTGAGCGTCTCGGGCAGAGGGTCGGCGAGGACCGCCGCGGCGTCGACCGCTTCTGCCGTGGGCTCGAAGAACTCACAGACGGCTTCCTCGTGCGGGTTCACCGTGATGACCCGGTCGGTGTTCGCCGAGATGGCGCGGGCGACGGCCCGGGAGGAGACCGGTTCGCCCGGGTTGAACACCCTGTCCTGGCGGGCGTAGCCCATGTACGGCAGGACGGTGACGATCTCGTCTGCGCCCGCCTCGCGGGCGGCGTCCTGCAGCTGGAGCAGTTCGAGATGTGCATCACTGGTTGCGGTCGATGCCACGACGACGGCCCGCTCGGGCGAGACGTCCCCGATGCGAGCCATCACCTCGCCGTCGGGAAAGCGCTCGAACTCGACCGGAGCGAGTTCCTCGCCCAGTTCGGCCGCGAGTTCGGCCGCGAGCGACTGCGACCCAGAGCCTGGGAGTATCATGTGTGTCGGGTCAGTCGCCGGGGTCTTTCCAGTTTCGTTACGGGGCGGTTTCGGTTGGGCAGGTGATTCGACTCAACGGGGAACCGCCACCGCCGCCACGTCGGGCATCCCGAGCAACTGGTGTCGCCAGCCGTCTTCGGCCTCGGCGAAGAACCTGCCATCCGAACTGACCGCGTAGGTCGTGTCGCCGTAGTCGAGGTCGACGAACGTGCCAGCGGGCTGGTGCGGGTGTGGCTCCCAGCCGTCGTCGGTCAGGTGGTAGAGTTCGCCGTCGCCGACGGCGTGGCTTCGCTCCCCGTCGCTGGCGACGAGGGTGAACGCCCCATCGAGGTCGTCCATCCAGCCGTTGCCGAGGTAGTAGAGTCCCGACCCCGTGGCGGCTCGCGGGGTGCCCGCAGTAGCCACGTCCCGGGCGTCGTCGAGGCCGGCGTGGGTGAGTTCGTCGGTGATGCGGTAGACGCCGTCGCTGGCGGCCACGAGGTCGCCGTCGATGGCACGAGCCTCGCCGGCGCAGGTCCCGAGGTCGTCCCAGTCGCCCGAGCCCTCGTCGTACCGCGCGACCCGACCGTCCTCGCCCGCGGCTAGCAGGCCATCTTCGGAGAGCCCGACCGCGACCGCCGGGCCGAAGCCCGACACCTCGAACTCGCCGGGACCGACCAGCACGTCCTCGTCTGTGGCGACCGCGACCAGCCCGTCGCCCGCGGCCACGTCCCGAGCAGTGCATCGGTGCGCGAGTTCGAAGCCGCCGACGCGCTCTTCCACCACGTCGACCGTCACGACGCCCATCCCGCAGGCGACGTAGACGGTCGTCTCGCGCTTGTCGCCCTGGTACACCCGCTTCTCGTCGAGGCTGATGTCGTTGTCGGCGCTCATGCGTGGAGATGTGTGTGGTGGGGTCGAAAACGATGCGGTCTGCTGTTGTGAGGTGGACCTCGGAGTTGGAGAGTCGTTGGTTCCTGAAGTGGTCGAACCGGTCTCTGTGACGACGAGCATGTGGCTCGCGCTGGTGTAACGGAGACCGCACCACACCCTCCCCAGCCGATTCCGGTGCTCCCTCCGCTCGCGCTCCGGTCCGCTCCTCATCCCTCGCGCGCTTCCGACTCGTGGCGTCGCTGACGCGACCACACTCGTCCGCGCGCGCCGCCCGACTGGACGGGTATCAGTCGCCGGAGTGTCACAGGTCGCCGCCACGACCGAACCGCCGGCAGCCACCGGCGCGTGGGGGCGACCCATACTCGAAACGCCAGTTTCCGTGCCTGTCATCGCCTCACTCGCGACGGTTCGGAACCACTTTTGTGACGGACACCCCACTACTCATCGAATGAAGGTATTCGGTTCCAGCGGGACACGCGGCGTCGCCAACGAGGAGTTGACGCCCGACTTCGTCCTGCGCGTGGCGAAGGCTGCCGGGACGGCGTGGAACGCCGACAGGGTGGCCATCGCGCGCGACACACGAGCGACAGGAGAGATGCTCGTCGACGCGGCCGTCGCGGGCCTGACCAGCGTCGGCGTCGACGTGGACCGTCTCGGGGTCGTCCCGACGCCCGGCGCACAGGTGTACGCCGAAGCAGAGGGCGTGCCCGCGATGATGATAACCGCGAGCCACAACCCGCCGGAGTACAACGGCGTGAAACTCATCGGCACCGACGGCGTCGAACTCGCCGTCTCGGACCTCGAACGCGTCGAGGACGTGCTGCTGGCCGAGAAGTTCGAGGCCGCCCCGTGGGACGAGGTCGGCCACGTCACGACCGTCGAGGACGCCTGTGACCGCTACGTCGACCAGCTGCTCGACGCCGTGGACACGGAGAAAATTGCCGACGCCGACCTGACCGTCGCGCTCGACCCCGGCCACGGCGCGGGGTCGCTCACCTCGCCCGAGTTCTTCCGCCGTCTCGGCTGTCGCGTCGTCACGGTCAACGCCCAGCCCGACGGGCACTTCCCGGGCCGCGACCCCGAGCCGGTCCCGGAGAACCTCGAAGACCTCGGCCGCCTCGTCCGCGCGACCGGTGCCGACGTGGGAATCGCCCACGACGGCGACGCCGACCGCGCCATCTTCTACGACGAGAACGGCGACTACGTCGAAGGCGACGCCACCCTCGCGGCCCTCGCCGCGGCCGAACTCGGCCCCGAAGACACCACCGTCTCGGCGGTCAACGTCTCCCAGCGCCTCGTCGACGTGGCGACCGAGACCGGCGCGACGCTGGAACTCACGCCCATCGGTTCGACCAACATCATCACCCGCATCGAGGAACTCCAGGCGCGGGGCGAACACGTCCCCGTCGCCGGCGAGGGTAACGGCGGCATCTTCTTCCCGGACTACCGCCTCACCCGCGACGGTGCCTACGTCGGCGCCCGCTTCCTCGAACTCGTCGCCGAGCGACCCGTCAGCGACATCGTCGCACCGTACAGCGGCTACCACAACGTCCGCCGGAACGTCCACTACGACACCGAAGGAGAGCGTGCCGCGATGCTCGCCGCCGCCGAGAAACGCGCTGCCGCCGACGACGAGGCCGAACTCGACACGAAAGACGGCTACCGTCTCGACTACGGTGACGCGTGGGTCCTCGCACGCCCCTCCGGAACCGAACCGCTCGTTCGCATCTACGCCGAGGCCAAAGAGGAAGCCCGCGCCGTCTCGCTGGTCGAGGCGATGTACGAGGCACTCGTCGCCGCGAAGGCCAACGCCTGAATCCGAACCCGAGAAGCAGTTTTCTACTCGCCTCCGCCCAGCGCGTCCCGCAGGTCCGCGCGCTCCTCGCGCAGGTCTTCGATTTCACTGGCGACCGCACCCGACGCGAGTCGCGCCCGCTCTTCCTCGTCCAGTTCCACCAGCGCCACGGCGGCGGTCCGCAAGCGTTCGTAGTCGTCGCGCCAGGTGAGTTCTCGGACCGTCCGCAACGTCGCGACCACATCCTCGCTGGCGAACCGGGAGACCAGCGAGATGCGCTCCTCGCAGCGTCGACGGAGCTGTTCGGCCGGGCCCGGCGGCCACCCCAGTTGCAGGGCCGACCCGTCGAGGCGGTCGAGGTACGTCTGGCGCGTCGAGACGGCCCGGGTCAACTCCACCGGGTCGTCGACGTAGTGGTCCAGTTTCGAGCGCGAGTACCCTGCGAGTTCGAGCAGCCGTGGGATGGTCTCGGTCCCGGCCTCGTGGCTCTCGACGTACTCGACCAGTTCCGCCGGTGGTTCCCGCACGTCGACCAGCGGGTACTCGGCCGCGTCGGCCGCGAAGCGGAGTGCCTCACGGGCGCTCGCGTCCAGCCGGTAGTCGAGGAACGCCTCGACCACGGCCTCGTCGTACTCGTCGATGGGAGTGCGGAGGTCCTCGACCGGTGCGTCGAGGTCGGCACCACCGAGTTCCTGCAGTCGCTCGCACTCGTCGAGACGGTCGCGCACGTCCGAGAGTCGTCGCTTCGCGGCCTTCTCGGCCTCCCGGTACGCTTCCTCGGCCTCGCGCTCGGCGTCGAGCAGGTCGACCGCCGCCGCGGCCGGTTCGAGTGCCTGCCGGGTGGCCTCGAAGTCCGATTCGCTGAGCCGTCGTTTGTCGGTTCGGTCCAGCGCCGTCTCGAAGGCGTCGCGGTGAGCGATGTCCTCGGGGAGTTCCTCGACCAGGGTCGCAAAGCGCTCCTGGAACTCGACGTAGGCCTGAAAGTCGCCCGACCCCGTCGCGGTGTCGACGTATCGGTCGAGCAGTTTCGTGGCCTCCTGGTACGCGTCGGCGACCCGTTCGAGGTCCTCGCGGCCGCGCTCTGTGACCGCCTGTCGTGCCTGCTCGCGCTGGCTGGCTGCCTCGCGGAGCCGGGCCGCGGCGTCACTCATAGACGTCGTCCGGGTCGAAGACACGCTCTCCCACCTCCTCGCCGTCGAGCGTCCGGTAGAAACAGGAGCGATAGCCGGTGTGGCAGGCCCCGCCGGTCTGGTCGACCCGGTACAGCAGGGCATCGCCGTCGCAGTCCACCCGGACCTCGGAGACGGCCTGGGTGTGGCCGCTGGTCGCGCCCTTCTCCCAGAGCTCGTCGCGCGACCGGGAGTAGTAGTGCGCCCGCCCCGTCTCGCGGGTCTTCTCGACCGCCTCCTCGTTCGCGTAGGCTAGCATCACTACCTCGCCGGTCTCTACGTCCTGGGCGACCACGGGGACCAGCCCGTCCTCGCCGAAGTCGAGCGAGACTGCTGTCATTACCTCACACCTCGGCTGTTCGGGCTATGTGTCTTTTGCTGCGGGTGGTGTGGTGTGGGATTTCGGATGTGTTTGGTACGCGAGTCAGCGCGCGCGATGAGAGATAATTCGAGCGTCTGACCTCGGACAACCGATCTGGCGCGTGCTGGCGGGCGGTGCGAGGCGACGCAGTCGCCTCGATAGCGAACGGGGAGGGACGACCCGTGAGCACATCCGCCCGCCGAATCGCGCGAGGGATGAGGAGCGCAGTGGAATGAAGCGAAGCGAAATGGAACGAGCACCACAATCGGCTGGGGAGGGTGTGGGGCGGTCATCGCCACCTGCGCGAGTTGACTGCTCGTTCTCATCGACACCACCCACACCGAAACTCTACCCAATCCAACGCGGGACGAGCCACGACTCAGAGACCGATAGCAGCGACACGCCTAAGCCACCGGCAACACCACGAAAGAACACGAATGGCAAGCATCGCAGAGCAGTTCTCGCAGGCCCCGGTCCTCGTCTCCCTCTCGCTTTTGAGTCTCGCCGCCAGCGTCCTCATGTTCGGCGGGACCATCGCCTTGCTCCCCGGTGGCCTCTCGGACGCGACCGAACCCTTCTGGCTGGCCATCATCGTCGTCGGCGTCGCTATCACGGTCATCTGGAACGTGCTGTATCCGCTGTACGAGAACTTCCTCGCTTGAGTCAGGCGGCGCGGCAGAGCCGCCCTACGTGAGCCGGCAGAGCCGCCCTATATCAGCCCGAGCGCCCGCAGCGCCCCGATGAGCACGTCGCCGTAGACGAACGCGACGAGCAGGCCGAAAAAGACCGGTACCAGGAAGGGGATGCCGGGCGTGACCCACAGTTCTTCTTCGGTCACCAGCCGGTCCAGACCGTCACGCAGCCGGTCGGGGGAGGTACCGTAGGCGTCGCCCTCGATGTCGTCGAGGAAGGCGGCCGCGCCCCAGGGGTCGTCGAACTCGGCGGGTTCTTCAGAGTCCGAGACCGCGTCGGCAGTGTCATCAGCCTCCTCTACCCCGCCGTCGGTCGCCACGTCCGCGTTCTCCGCGGCCCCGTCGGTCGCGAGGTGGACCGCGCCGTCGGTCGGGTCGAACGGTTCGTCGGGAAGGCTCTCAGGGTCGCGGAAGCGTTCCGGGTCCGCCCGAACCTCGGGGAGCGTGACTCCCCGCCAGCGCAGGTACATCCGGACCGCATCGAGGTCCAGCCCGGACTGTCGCGGGTACAGCAGGCCCTTCAGGCGCTCGCCGAGTCCCGTCTCGGAGTCCGAGAGGAGTTTCCCGTGCGTGGTCGGGATGGCGTCCCAGCGGACCGGAATCCCGACGAACATCCGCCTCCCCTGCTGGCCCATCGCCGTGTTCCGGAGGGCGAGCAGCCCAGGGTAGGCGATGCCCCACACGACCGCGTTCGTGAGGATGGTAAAGGAGAACACCCGCATGGGGGCGGGGTCAGCGATGGGGAAGGTCGTCCCGGCGACCGTAATCGCCGGCCACGTCGGGTACAGCACCGCCATCGTCATCAGCGCCCGGGCGTCCGCACCGCCGAAAGCGCCCAGGAAATGGAACAGGTACGCCATCGAGACGACGAACCCGACGCTCACCGTCGTCGTGATGACGAACAACCGCCACTCGCGGCCCCCCGCGGCCACCGCGTTCTGGTAGTCCAGCGCGAGCAGCGCCACGCCGAGGGCCGTGAGTGGCACCCACGTCAGGTTGTCGACGCGTCGCGTCTGGATGTCCGTGTAGGCCAGGTAGGCGAAGACGGGAACCGTCAACAGGCGCAGCAGGTCTGGAATCGTCGCGGAGAGGGGGCCGACGTCTACCACTGGAAAGAGAGGCACCGGGAAGGGACCTAACAGTTACGGTCGTCTCAGGTCGCGATACGCGGTGCTGGTCGGGATGGAAAACGGATGAAGGTGAGAGTCCGTTTCAGATGACGCGGTTCTGCAGGTAGTCGAGGTGCTTCGCGTTGTACACGATCTTGACCTCGTCGGCAGACGGGCTGCCGATGCAGGTCAGACGGACGTTCTTCTCCTCGACTTCCTCGTCCGAGAGGATCTGCTGCATGTCCATGTCGATGTCACCCTCCACGACGATGGCTGCGCAGTTCGCACAGGCACCGGCGCGGCACGAGAAGGGCCAGTCGTAGCCTTGGGCCTCTGCGGCCTCGAGGATGTACTCGCCCTGGTTGACTTCGAGGGAGCCGTAGTCCTCGTCACCGAGGCCGGCGTCAGCAGCCTTCTCGAAGAGGTCATCGTCGTCCATGTCCCAGCCCTGGTCGTCCAGCACTTCGTAATTGAGGTATTCTACCGTGGGCATCACCCGACGGTTCGACCCGCTTCCCAAAAGACCTTGCTGTTTTGGGGGTACCGAACGATAATGAACGTTGTACCGATTTCACTGCCGTGTCGGTGGAATCTGGGCGTGTCACGAGCCGGGGACGACGCTCCGTCAGCCGTAGATGGGGAACACCGAGAACAGCAGGTAGGACGCGACCGCTGAGAGGCTGGGCGTGACGATCCACAGCCCGATGACGCGGCCGGTCGTCCCGGGGTCGAAGAGGTCGCTCGCCGCGAGTTCGTCCGGCTTCTCCTCGCCGATAGGGGCGACCGTCTCACCGGGCTTGTCCGCCTGGAGCGCGCCGCCGACCGTCTTCTTCTTCTTGTGCTTTTGCTTCGGGCCGGTCACCCGTTCGGGGTCACCACCGTCGGCCTTGGCCGTGCCGTCGCCTTTGACCGCCTGCTCGGCAGCCTGTGTGATGGTGGTAGTGCGGGTCGCCCGCCCCCAGCCGAGGCCGACGATGGACATGGTCGCCGAGACGGCGAGCGACGCGGGGATGCCGATAGACGAGAGGAACGTGATGAGGCTGGCACTGACGACCTCGACGATGAGCGCGGCGAGCAGCGGGAGGTCGGTGAGGTCGTTCCCGACCGTGTCGAGCGTCCGCCGGGCGATGGTGAACGCCCCGACCCCGATGGCCCCACCGGCGAGCAGGATGCCGGGACCGACGGCGAGGTCGCCCGACCCGACGAGCGGGGCGACAGCGTTGGCGACGTTCGACGCACCAGCCGAGAACGCCATGTAACAGCCGATGCCGACGACGAGGAACTGGCTCAACCGCTGTTTCCGTGAGCCGTCCTCGCCTTCGATGTCGAACCGGACCGAGAGGTAGGGGTAGAAGTACCGGCCGATGACCGCACAGACCCAGAAGGCGGCGACCGGCGCGACGATCCACCAGGAGACGATTTCGCCCATCTTGTCCATGTTCAGGGTCCCGCTGGCGGCGCCGAGCCCGGCGATGGCCCCGACCGCGGTCATCGAGGTGGAGGCAGGGACGCCAAAGAGGTTCGAGATGAGGAGCGCGAACCCGACGAAGAAGAGGACGGCGACACTCGCCGCGAGGGTGAACTTGCCCTGGGGGACGATCTGGCCGCCCATGGTCTTGATGACCTCGCGGCCGACCGTCCAGCCACCGAGGAGCGCGAATCCGGTCATCAGCGCGGCGGCGAGTAGTTTCGACACCGTCCCACTGCCGACAGCCGGACCGAACGCGACGCCGGTGGAGGAGCCACCGATGTTGAAGCCGACGAACACAGCCACCGCGAGTCCGACGACGAGGAGGAGTTCGACCATGCTGTACAGGCGTAAGGGGACCGGCGGTAAAAAGGCCGCCATCGGTGTCTTTACACCCGTACGACACCCTCGTTTCGGACGTGACACCCTTCCCCGACTTCGCAGTTATTCCGGCCGTCGACATGCAAGACGGCGAGGTGGTACAGCTCGTCCAGGGTGAACGCGGCACCGAGAAGACCTACGGTGACCCGGTCGAGGCCGCCGAAGGGTGGGTCGCACAGGGTGCGACCACCCTGCATCTGGTCGACCTGGACGGCGCGTTCGAGGGCGTGCGCAAGAACGCGGCCGCGGTCGAAGCCATCCGCGATGCGGTCGACGTGGACGTCCAGCTCGGGGGTGGTATCCGAACCGTCGAGGACGCGACGAGCCTGCTCGAACGCGGCGTCGACCGCGTCATACTGGGGACGGCCGCGGTCGAGAACCCGGACATCGTCGCCCAGATAACGGCGGATTATCCGGGTAGCGTGATGGTGAGCCTCGACGCGAAAGACGGCGAGGTCGTCGTCTCGGGCTGGACCGAGAGCACCGGCCTCGACCCGGCCGAGGCCGCCACGCGCTACGAAGAACTCGGTGCGGGTGCCATCCTGTTCACGGACGTCGACGTCGAGGGGAAACTCGACGGCGTCCACACCGAGCCGGTCCGCCGGGTCGCCGAGGCGGTCGACATCCCTGTGGTCGCGAGCGGCGGCGTGGCGACACTGGACGACGTGCTCGCGCTCCGGGACGCGGGGGCGGCGGCCGTCGTCGTCGGGAGCGCGCTCTACGAGGACCGGTTCACGCTCGAAGAAGCGATGGCGGCGGTCTCGGAGTAAGGACTCTTCTCGCAGGACGTTTTCGTCACCGGTCGGTCGCCGCCAGCCCGTGCCGTGGCTACTGGCGAGTGTCGTGTCGGTGTGGGGGAAGGGGGCGCGGTGTGGAGGGACACCGCGGACAGTGTGGGAGTGGAGGGCGGAACCGCGGGTGTGGTGTGGGAGTCCGGTGTGGTGTGGGAGTCCGGTGTGGTGCGGGAGTGGTGTTGGTGTGGGAGTCCGGTGTGGTGTGGGAGTGGAGGGTCACTCGGCACCGTAGCCGTGGCCGGCCACGAGCGCGAACAGGTTCAGCGAGAGCAGGACGAGGAACGCCTGCGTCTCCGCGGGCGACTCGATACCCGACGCGAGCAGCGAGAGGTGCGCGAACGGGAGCGCGATGGCCAGCCAGAAGCTGGCCGTGCGCAGGGGCGTCAGGAGTTTGTCGGCGTCGAGTCGCTCGGAGAGCGGGTTCGAAATCGATGGGAGTTGTTGTGGCGTAGCGGGGGACATCGGGAACACCTCGTGGGCATTCCTTTCTACGACGGGGTACCCCATATAACGGGGCGAGCCTTCGTACTATTTCGAGACGTTTTACGACGGTAAATCTGTTTTTTACGACGCCCCAGATTCTTTTAGACGTTTTAGAACCACCAGAGAACCGATAACCTATTTCGTGTTAACATACACCACCATCACGAAGTTGATATATCCGCCACCGCGACACCCGGCACGCGGCGGTCCCCGGCACCTTGGAACGACAGGTCTCACCGCGAGCGCAATCGCTTTGCACGCGGGGCCGCAGGATGTTGGTATGAGCGACCGAGTCGCCGCGGTCACGCGCGAGACCGGAGAGACGGACATCGAGGTGACCCTCGACGTGGACGGAGCCGGCGAGAGCGAGGTCGACACCGGCGTCGGCTTCTTCGACCACATGCTCGATGCGTTCGCGAAACACGGCCTGTTCGACCTCACCGTCAGGTGCGACGGCGACCTGGAGATCGACGACCACCACACGGTCGAGGACGTGGCCATCACGCTCGGCCAGGCGTTCACCGAGGCACTGGACGACAAGCGCGGCATCGTCCGCTACGCCGACCGGAAGGTCCCGCTGGACGAGGCCGTCGCCGGCGTCGTCGTCGACATCTCGGGCCGTCCGTACTTCGAGTTCGACGGCGAGTTCTCCCAGCCATACGTCGGCGAGTTCACGAGCCACATGGCCGAGCACTTCGCGATGTCGCTGGCGATGAACGCCGGGCTGACGCTTCACTGTGAGGTCTCGGGCGACAACGCCCACCACGAGGTCGAGGCGCTGTTCAAGGCGCTGGCGCGCTCGCTCGACGACGCGACGCGCATCGACGAGCGCCGGAGCGACACGCCCAGTACGAAAGGAAAACTCTAGCTTAGCTGCTCGTCTCCGTCGGGCCCTCGTCGCCCGGCCCCGGCGTGAGCGTCACGCTGTCGAGGTCGCCCACGTCCGAACCGTCGACGTACTCGCCGCGAATGTGCAGCGTTTCGAGCGAGCCGACCACCTCCTCGAAGGTCTCCACGTCTGCGGGTTCGCTGCGGTCCAGTCGCCCGTCGTCCGGCACGGCTCCGACACCCCCCGTTTCGGTATCCTGTAGCCAGGCGTCCGGTGTCAGCGGAATTTCGTACCGGGTCCACTCGGTTCCAGGGTGTGCCGCCTCGTCGCCGAAATCGTGGTACAGCACCTGCTCGTCCGAGGCCAGCACCACGTCCGGGGCGTCGAACTGGCTGTCCGTGCTGGACTGTCGGAGCGAGAACGCCAGTGTCCCGCCGATGTACGGCGACTTCGACCCGCGGAACGACCGCGGCGCGACCCAGTACCACACGTCACCGGTGGTGTCGTCCTCCGCCGAGAGGTAGCTCCCGGGGTCGCCCTCGCCCGATTTCCGGTCCGGGAACACCGACCCGTCCTGTACGTCCCCGACGACCGTCCAGCCCTCGGTGGTCGTCTCGAACGTGCTCTCCCGGGGCGTGAACTCACTCGCGATGGTGACCGCACCCGAGTCCGACACGGCCCCGTTCACCTCGACTTCGACGAGGTATTCGCCGGTCCGCACCGGGGCGGAGACGCCACGGAACTCGACGACGATGGTGTCGGTCGCGGTCAGGGTGACCGGCGACCCCGGCGACAGCGTGAGCGTCGTGCCGTCCGAGCTGACCCGTGCGTCGTTGATGTTCGCCTGCCGCGTCTCCGAACCCGGACCACCGACGCTGACCGTCACGTCGTCGTAGGTGATGCTGTCCGAGAGCGAGAACGTCGCCGGGAAGGTGATGACGACCTCGTCCAGTTCCTGCCCGTCGAGGGCCGGGGTGGCTCGGACCGTGATAGTGTAGGCATCGGTGAGTACCGGGACGCCGAGGCCCGGGACGACCGTCGCGTCCCCCACCGGCCCGGTCGTCGTGTGTGGCGGCGGTCGCGTCGTCTGGGTCGAGTTGTTGCCGAACTGGACGTTACTCTCACAGCCCGCGAGCCCGGTCGCGGCCATCACGCTGGCCGCGGTCAGGAACCGTCGTCGAGTGACTGGTGCCATCGATACGTCGACCTCGCGTCGATACCGGATAAGACGAGACGCTAAGTACGACGTGTCAGGGCGTCTCTGGTCGGGCGCTGGCTCGCCGCCCGGCGTATCCACACGAATAAAACCACGGGGCGTCTCTGTTCGGGCAATGTTCGACGAGATCATGGAGAAGTTCGAGGGCTCCCCGAGCCAGCAAGCCGTCATCCGGCTGTTGCTCGAACGGGGTTTCTCCGTGAACGACGATGGGCGGGTCGTCTCCGGGGGCATCGAGATTCCGAACACTGGCATCGCCCGCGAGATAGGCGTGGACCGACGGGTCGTGGACTCGACCACCGACGCCATCCTCGAGGACGAACAGCTTCGACGCATCTTCCAGAACATCTCGCAAGTGCCCAGCCTGATGGACCTCGCGCCCGTCCTCGACCTGACCGTGCTCACCGTCGAAGTGACCGACGCCGAGCAACAGGGTATCGTCGCGACCATCACGGGACTGCTCGCCGAGTACGACATCTCCATCCGACAGACCATCAGCGAGGACCCCGAGTTCACCGACGAACCGAAACTCCACCTCGTCACCGACGAAGAACTCCCTGGCGAACTCATCAACGAGATTCGCAACCTCGACTTCGTCCGCAAGATAGAGCTCCAGTGACGACTCGAACCTGAACCGACGCGCTATTGGGGGCGGCTTACGGAGTACGACTATGGACGAGAAGGTAGAGACAGCCCTCAGATTCGTCGCGGCACAGCTCGCGGTTGCCACCGCGGGTATCCACCTCTGGCTGGGGTGGCGGGCGCTGTACACCTACATCGACGCCGGGCGACCGTTCACGGACCCCCGGATGGTGCTGTTCGTCCTCTCCGCAATCGCGGTCCCCGTCGGCATCGGCATGGCCGCCGCCGGCGTGCGACGCGACTACGTCTACAGCCTCGGCATCGTCCTCATGTGCTGTTACCTGGGCGGCTGGCTGCTGCTCGGCGGCCACCCGCAACCCGGGCAGCTCACCATCGCCCCCGCGTGGCAGGACACCGGCCACAGTCACGGCTCGATACTGGTCACCCTCGTCGACCACCTCTTCTCACAGTGGGAGCTGCTCGCGAGCAAAGTCATCGAGAGCGTCCTGCTCGTCGTTCTCGCGGTGCTACTCCGCGAGGAGCGCCGCGCGATGGTCACCGCCGACCGCGAGGACGGCGGCTCCAGCGGTGATGCCGACGCCAGCCCCGATTCCGACGCGGAGGCCACCGCGTGACAGAGACCTTCCAGACCATCGCGGGACCCGGCGAAGCCCGCTTCGAGATACGGGGGTCGGAGTTCATCGGCCACGTCAGGCCCGTCGAGACGGTCGAGGACGCCGAGGCGTTCATCGCCTCCGTCGAAGCCGAGTACGACGACGCGACCCACAACGTTCCGGCCTACCGCGTCCGCGCCGACCCGCTGCGCGAGTGGTCGAGCGACGACGGCGAACCAACGAGTAGCGCCGGGAAGCCCGCCCTGAACGTCCTCGCCCAGCGCGACCTCGAGGACGTCGTCGCGGTCGTCACGCGCTACTACGGCGGGACGAACCTCGGCGTCGGCGGCCTCGTCCGGGCCTACTCGCGGGCGGTCAAGGAAGCCGTCGACGACGCCGGCGTCGTCGAAGCGCGCCCGCACGAGCGCTTCGGCGTGACCGTCGACTACGACGACTCGGGTTCAGTACGAGGAATACTCGAATCCGCGGGCGTCGACTTCGAGGCCGACTACGAGGCCCGCGTCAGCTTCGACGTGCGCGTCGCGGTCGCCGAGGCGGAGTCGCTCCGGGACCGCATCCGGAGCGCGACGAGTGGGCGCGCCGAGATTTCGGACTGAGTCTCGACCGGTCCCCCCGATCGGTCTTCGCTGGCACCCAAGCGTTCTTTTCCCCCCGATTCGTGGTCCGGGCCATGCAGACCGTCGAACCTTCCGACTACCGCGACCTCGTGCTCGCGTCGTCTCCTGCCGTCTCTCCCGGTGGCGAGCGCGTCGCGTTCGTGCGGGAAGTGCCGAAAGACGACGAATCCTACGAGGCTACGGTGTACGTCGCCCCGGTCGGTGGGGACGAACTGGAACGGTTCACGCTCGCCGAGGGGGTCGACGCGGAGCCGACGTGGAGCCCGTCGGGGGACCGCCTCGCGTTCACCAGCACCCGTGGCGAGGACGACGACCGCCAGCAACTGTGGGTCGTGAAGGCCGACGGCGGCGAGGCCCGACAGGTCACGTCGGTCGTGGGGGGCGTAAGCGCCATCACCTGGAGCCCCGACGGCGAGCGCATCGCGTTCTGCCAGCAGGTGACCCGCGAGGACCAGGAGACGGACCGTGACCGCCACGTCGACCCGGACTACGAGGCCGAGGAACCCGACCCACGGGTCATCGACCGGACGGTCTACCGCGCCAACGCTCAGTATCTCGACGGGCGGCGGACCCACGTCTACGCGGCCGACCTCGCGGACGACTCGGTCCGGCGGCTCACGACCGGTGACGTGGACCACGTCGGGGTCGACTGGGTCGACGACGAGACGCTGTACTACGGGCGGAAGGTCGGCGACGACCCGGACGATTCGCTGACGGTCGAGATATTCGAACAGGACCTCGAGACGACCATCGAGACGAGTCTGACGACCGACACCAACTGGGGGACGCCGCTGCGGGCGACGAGTGACGGGCGGGTCGCCTACTTCCACACGCCCACGGAACAGGCGACCCTGCGCCAGACCGAGATTCGCGTCTACGACCCGTCGACCGGAGAGACCCACACGCCGACGGCCGGCCTCGACCGGACGATGGCCTACGACTCCGACATCTGTTGGGGGGCAGACGAGGAACTGCTCTACTTCCCGACGCCGGAGGCCGGGTCGGTCGTGCTGCGTCGTGTGCGCTGGGACGAGGGCGAGTCGGCGGACGACACGACGGTCGTGGCCGGCCGGGACATGCACGTCACCGACTTCGACGTCGGTCGGGACGTTGCGGCCTACGTCGCCAGCGAGTGGGACCATCCCGGCGACGTCTTCCTCTCGACGCCGGGCGGCGGCGAGGGCGCACGGCTCACCAGGGTCAATTCCGGGTACCTCGACGACCGGGCGGTCTGTCAGCCCGAGGAGCTCTCCGTCGAGAACCCCGACGGCGACGAGATACAGGGCTGGCTGCTCACCCCGCCGGACTTCGACCCCGACGAAACCTACCCGCTCGTCGTCGAGGTCCACGGTGGCCCGCACGTCATGTGGTCGCCGTCGGACACGATGTGGCACGAGTTCCAGTCGCTGGCTGCCGCGGGCTACTGCGTCTTCTTCTGTAACCCCCGTGGCTCGGCGGGCTACGGTGAGAAGTTCATGGCGGCCATCGAGCGCGACTGGGGTGCAGTCACGAGCGCCGACGTCCTCGCGGGTGTCGAACAGGTGTGTACACGCGACAGCATCGACGAGGCGAACGTCTTCCTGACCGGCGGCTCCTTCGGGGGCTACATGACCGCCTGGCTGGCCGGCCACAGCGACCGGTTCCGGGCCGTCGTCGCCCAGCGCGGCGTGTACGACCTGGTGGGCTTCTACGGGTCGACCGACGTCGCGTACAAACTCGTCGAGGGCGACTTCGACGCGCTCCCGTGGGACGAACCGGAATTCCTCTGGGAGCACTCGCCGGTCGCCCACGCCGAGAACATCGACGTGCCCACACTGGTGATGCACGCCGAGAACGACTTCCGGGTCCCCATCGGCGGTGCCGAGTTGCTGTTCCGGTTCCTGCGCAAGGCCAACACCCCGACCCGATTCGTGCGCTACCCGCGCGAGGGCCACGAACTCTCTCGCTCCGGCGAACCCGCCCACGTCGTCGACCGCATCGAGCGAATCCAGCGCTGGTTCGACGGCTACTCCGACTATCGAGACGTGCCGCCTGCACTGGAGCGTGCGCCCGACGCGGGCCTCTCGGCGGGCGAGGACGACGAGGAGTGAGCGTGACTGGCGGGTTCCGAGCGGTGTGAGAAACGTTGACGTGTTGACGGTCGTTTCGTTCGGAACTCGAGGCGGTCGAACCCTCCGCAGTCACGCGTTCTAGACCCGAAACGAGGGGGTTCCAGCCGGTTCTCGGAGTGGCCGGTTCGTGAGTCGAACGTGCCCCTCTGTAGCACTACTGGGGTCCAGTTCGGCAGTGTCGACTGCCGTCGAACCCGCCAGCAGTCCCGTGGTTTCGACCCGAAATCAGGGGGTTCAGGTGGGTGACACGGCCACGTGTCCGCTCGGCGGAACCGAAATTGTCCAGTGGAGGAACCCACTGGATAGCACTCAATAGCCCTTCCGGGGGGCGTTTCGTCTGGTCAGACGCGTCAGACATCGTATCGCAGTCGGGTGGTTCGCACCCGAAACCAGGGGGTTCAAATCAGCCTTCAGTGGTGGATCACCAAGTGGCGGGACGGGGCTGTGAGAACCCACTCAAAAGAGCCCTTTGAGCCGGTCGAGGAAACCACGAGACGACGGTTCCGGATGACGGGTGAAGTGGAGTTCACCGTTCAGTTCGCGCACCCGGAAGTTCTGCTCCTCGTAATCGTACGTCAACTCCCGGATCGACGCGAACCGGGTGTCGATTCGGAAGAGATTCTCGTCGAGAGACCCGATGTCGACGTTCGTCGGTTCAGTTCCGACGGCTGTCCCAGCTTTTTCTTCGACATCCAGGTAGAACACACCGACGTCGGTCCAGTCGACGTCTCGCTCCACGACACCGTTCGGGAAGGCACCGTGATTGCTGTCTATCTTTTCAGGAGCGATGGTCGTGTGGCACACGGAGAGTTTGTGCGTCTCACCGTCTCCTTCACAGGTATCACAGATTATGACGCCATCCTCGCAGTCCGTACAGTCGGTTTCGCCACTCCCATCGCATCGGTTACACGCACGGGTACCGCTGCCGCGACAGACAGTACATTCGACCGATCCGGTGGTGGCACAACTCTCACAGTCCACGGTCTGTTTCCCACGACAGTCCGAACAGGTGACCCGCCGACGGGTCACTCCACGGCCACTACACTGTGGACAGGACTTCTGGAGGCTGACGACCCCACCACTGGCGTTCCACGAGTCGTTACAGCGAGGACAAGGTTTCTCTTCTCCATCCTCCCGTATCGTTCCACCCCCCTGGCACTGCGAGCAGTGTTCGTTCACCTGAATCATGCCGTTCGAACAGTTGGGACAATCGTCTTCGACGACGACGGTACCGTCCCCGTCGCACGTTTCACAGAGAGAGGATCCAGCACCGTCACAATCGCTGCAGGTCTTCGCACCGTGACTGTCACAGGAGGGACAGCCGTTGGAACCGTGGCCTTCACACCGCCCACAGGTGAGCGCCCCAGCCCCATCACAGACACGACACGTCGACGCTGGTGTGCCGTCACACGCCGAACACGCCCCGAACTGCTGTGATTCGAGATTGACGTACTTCTTTCCCTGGAGGGCTTCGAACTCGTCTATCGACACAGTTCCACTCGGGGGAGCCGTGTACTCGCTACGGACGAAGTCCTCGTCACGGAGTTCGAGGTCTTCCGTCCACGTGCGACGTCGAAACCACTCCGTCTTTCCCCGAATCACGAGGATGTCGTTCGGGCGGCGTGGGGAAGCGGTCTGCAGGAAGTCGTCCGGGAGCGACGCTTCGTTCTCACGGAACAGTCGTTCGAGAATCGTATCTGGGGCAGAATGGTCCTCGAATATCTCCTGTTTTGAACGTTTGAGTAGAACACGTTCGTTGAAATCGGCGTTCATTGAGCCTCTCTACACGGTGGTACGACCAGACCAGCATAAGTTTCACATACGATTGATATTCGTTTTGGCCGGTGGCACCGACCACACCGGGCCCCGAATCGTCTACCAGATACGCTGGTGTCCTCAGTCGACGATGATGTCGTCGTCCTCGATGACCGGCCCCTGCTCTGGTTGCATCTCCTCCTGGTAGCGCCGAATCCACGTCGCGAAACAGTCCGGGCAGAGCCGCTGGGCGTCTATCTGGGTCCGGTCGACCGCGAGTTGCACCGTCCGGGACAGCGCATCGGAGACTGGTTCCCCACAGTCGTCACACGCGTCGTCGCTCATGCGCCAACCCTCGCGGTCCTCGGTTAAAGACGTTCAGGTCGTCCGTCGAGCGGGCCTCGACGCTACGTCGTCCGGAACGCGCGGTCACCCGCGTCGCCGAGGCCGGGCACGATGAAGCCGTCGTCGTCGAGGTGGTCGTCGATGGAGACGGTGAGCAGGTCCGCCTCGGGCACCTCGTTCCCGACACGGAGCAGCCCGTCCGGCGCGCTCACGGCCGAGAGCACGATGAGGTGCTCCGGGTCGGGTGCCTGCTCCTGAACGTGTTCGAGGACGGCACACATCGTCGACCCCGTCGCGAGCATCGGGTCCGCGACGATGACGGTGTCTTCCTCGTGAATCTCGGGGAGTTTGACGTAGTCGATGGTGATGGGGAACTGGCCGTCCTCGTTGCGGCCAGCCTCCTCGTCGCGCGAGGCGGAGATGACGCCCTGTCGGGCACGCGGGAACGCCTTGAGCAGCCCTTCGACGAACGGCGTCGCGGCACGCAGGACGTTGATGATGACGACGTCGTCGAGCCCCTTGACGCGCTCGCCCATCGTCGTCTCCAGCGGTGTCTGTATCTCGACGTACTCGGTCTCCATGCGCCCGTCGATTATCTCGTAGCCACAGATGCGGCCGAGCTTGACCAGGCCCTTGCGGAACGCGACCTGTTCCGTCTCGATGCTTCGCAGCTTCGACAGCGTGTCCTTGGCGAGTGCGTGCGTGACGAGGTACGCGTCGCCTCGGTCCTCGATGGTCATACGTAGAGGACCAGTCGGAATCAGCATAAAGCCCCTGAAACCCGCCCGAGTGCCCTGTTCACACGACCGCTGGAAAGTTTATCACGCACGGTGGCTTAGGAGCCAACGACCGATGGAAGAGAGCATCTCCGGGTTCAAGGTGCGCGGCGAGTGGCACGATGTCGTCGAACACGGCGAGCGTGTAACACGCGCGCTCCGGGACCTCGACGCGAACACCGGGGTGTACGCGGATGCGTTCGACGCGTGGGACGAGTGGCGACCGAAGGCGACCGACACCATCGAGGAGGACGTGCCGGAGAAGACCGCAGAGCAGGCGAGTGTCGGCGAAGGACAGGGCGAGAAGGCCGGGAAGAAGCCGAACGAGGACGTCCAGACGGCCGGCGAGAAGCTCTCGGAGTCCTACGAGAGACTGGAGGAGGGCGACACGGACGACGCGGTGGACAAGTGGAACGAGTCAATCGAGTACGTCGCGCGGGCGGCCGACTCCGCGGGGCGAAAGGCGCTCCGGAAGGTCGAGAGCACGGTGTACCAGCGAGTGATGACCCAGCTCGCGCCGTACTACTTCGACAACGAACTCGTCTCCGCGAACCTCCAGCAGACCGGCGGCCGCGAGGAACTGTTCATCTTCGAGGTGAACGTCAACGACGACGACCTCAAGCCCGAGGTCGCCGACCGCCTCTACGAGTACGAGGACACCGTCGACCGCTGGCACGTCGACGTGGAGAAGGAGACGACACAGGTCGAGGCGGCCGAGGGCGTGGAACCGCCGAAGTCCGAAGACCGGTCGAAGCCCTCGACGAACTGATTCTCAGAACTCGACCCACTCCGACCGGGTCCGGCTATCACCGCCAGCACCGACGAGGTCCTCGACGAACAGCATGGTCGCTGCGTTGACCGCGACGGCGAGTGGCATCGTCACGAGGACCCCGACGACCAGCCCGAGGATGCCGGTGTTGTACACGACGAACGAGAGCGGGAACGAGACGGCCGCAGTGAACAGCATGTACTGAACCGCGAACGAGAGGTATTCGCCACCCTGCCTGGCGAGTTCGGCGCTTCGACCGAGCGCCGAGACTGCGCCGCGGTCTTCGACCACGACGAGGTAGGGGGCGGCGTAGAACAGGTAGGCGAGGAGCAGGAGGAACGGAATCGCGAGCAACACCAGCCCCGATGCGACGACCCCGACGAGTACGAGCGAGAAGACGACGGCGAAGTTGAACACCACGATACCGAGGAGGGGGAGGAACCGCTCGGCAGCCGCCGCGACGGGGTCGACTTCCCGGCCGTGCATCGTGCCGCGGAGTCGGCCGAGGTAGGCCGCCGTCAGGGCGGCGTCGGCCGCCAGCGCGACCGGGGTGAGAAAGAACAGCGGCGAGACGGTGAGTCCCTCGGGGACCGGGACGTTCACGAAAGCATCCAGGGTCCCGAGGCCCGTCGGGAAGCCGAACTTGATGGAGGCCACGTCGGCACCGACCAGCACGCGCCGAAGTCGGTCCACGTAGAGCAGCGACGCCAGCAGTGGGAAGACGAACAGGAGCCTGTCGTCGGAGACGCGGAACCAGCCACGGCGGAGGTAGGTGGTGAGGGAGGAGGTGACAGCCATGGCCGGGCGTACTCGGCTGGGGGCCGTATAGGTTGGGAGTCGAGACGACACCGACTTATACCCGCCCATCGACGTGGCCGACAATGGTAGGCGCCGCGACGATTGCGACGTTCTTCGTGGCGGGACTGGCCAGTCTGTTCATGGCGTGGTCCATCGGTGCCGGGTCGTCCGGGTCGACTCCGTTTGCCCCGGCCGTGGGCGCGAACGCCATCTCGGTGATGCGAGCGGGGTTCTTCGTCGGTATCCTTGGCTTCGCCGGCGCCGTGTTGCAGGGCCAGGGCGTCACCGACGCGGTCGGGAAGGAACTCGTCCTCTTCCCGGCCGGCGGCGGTCTGACCGCGCTCGCGGCGACCGTCGGCCTGCTCATCGCGGGGGCGCTCGTCGCCATCGGCATCTTCGCCGGCTACCCCATCGCGACCGCCTTCACCGTCACCGGCGCGGTCGTCGGCGTCGGACTCGCGTTGGGTGGGCAGCCGGCGTACGAGAAGTACCGCGTCATCGTGTCGATGTGGGTCGCGGTGCCGTTCGTCGGCGGGGGCGTCGCCTACGTCGTCGCCCGACTGCTCCGGGCCGAGGGCGTCAGCGAACGTCTCGCCGTCCCGCTACTGGCCGGCATCGTCGGCGCCATCATCGCGAACGTGAACTTCGTCCTGCTCGGTCCGCCCGGCGAGAGCCAGTCCATCGCGCGGACGGTGGCGCTGTCGATGCCCGGCTCGACGCTGGTCGACATGGCGCTCGTCTCACTGGTCCTCGGTGCGGTCGCCGCGCTCGCGCTCGCCCAGGACATGGCAGCCGACGAGACGGCCGGACAGCGTCACTTCCTGCTGGTCCTCGGGGCGCTCGTCGCGTTCTCGGCCGGCGGGAGCCAGGTCGGTCTCGCCGTCGGCCCGCTCGCCCCGCTCCTCTCGGACTTCTCGGTGCCGACGGTCGCCCTCCTCGTCGGTGGTGGTCTCGGCCTCCTCGCCGGGTCGTGGACCGGCGCACCCCGGATGATAAAAGCCCTCTCGCAAGACTACTCCTCGCTCGGACCGCGTCGGTCCATCGCCGCGCTCATCCCGAGTTTCGCCATCGCCCAGACCGCCATCTTCCTGGGCGTCCCCATCTCGTTCAACGAGATAATCGTCAGCGCCATCGTCGGGTCGGGCTTCGCCGCCGGCGGTGCAGGCGTCAGTCGCAAGAAGATGGTGTACACCGTGCTCGCGTGGGCGGGGTCACTGGTCCTCGCGTTCGTCGTGAGCTACCTCGCGTTTCTCGCGGTCGACGCCGTGGTCTAGTGGTCGAACTGGTTCCCGATTCCGACCGACGCGACGCGGTGGGCGACGAGTACGAGCCCGTTTTCCAGCCCCTCTCCCCAGACCGCACGTTCGGTCGGCGGATTACCACTGACCGACGAGAGCAACAGCGTCGACCCGTCGACGAGCAGCAGCCGACCGATGGAGGAACCGTACTGGTCCTCCGGCGGGAGGAACCACTCCAGCCCGGACTGGAAGACGGTGGCTTCCGGGACGCGACGTTCGAACTCGGTCTGGACGGCTTCCGAGAGCGTCCCGACGTACGTCTCGACACCTCGGTCGGTCGCCGCGACGAGCGCCTCCACGAACTCGTCGGTCACGTCGTCCATGGACCCGAAGACGGTGATGACCTCGTCGGTCGCCTCCCGGACGAAGCTCAGCGCCCGCGTCGAGATAGCGTCGGTTCCGGAGAGCGTCCAGACGTTCGAGACCTCGTTCTCGGTCTCCGTGCTCTTCGGTTCGATATCCCGAAGGGTCTCGGCGAGTTCGTCGAGCCGGGTCGCGTACTCGTTGCGAATGAGACGGACCGCGTCCGAGATGGGAACGGCACGGAACCGCCGGGGACTCGATTTCTGTACGGCGACTAGACCTTTCGATTCGAGCCGCCTCACGGCCTCGTACACCCGGGTCCGGGGGACCCCAGAGACGTCACTCACCTTCTTCGCGGTGCCGGTCGGCAGTTGCGCGAGGGCGACGTAACACTTCGCCTCGTACTGCTTTAGTCCGAGGTCTTTGAGCAACGTCGTCGCCTCTTCTACTGGGTTTGTGTGACTCATCTGTGCGGGGTGACGAGTCGGAGTTTCGGCAGCGCGACCGACTGTTCGTCATTAGCACAGATAGAGCAGTGTCATACAAAAGAGATTGGGTTTGTAACGACTATAGTAACAACAATACAGATGGCCGCAGGGGTCGTTTACTCACTTTCTCACAAAAGGTTCATCATCGTGTACAGACTATTCGCACCCAAGGCCACAGCGGCGTCCCCATCTCACCAACCAATGACAGGCGACGACCAAGAGTCAGCGGTCGCACGGTCGGTGGACATCCTCACCAACCTCGGGTTGACCGAGTACAGTGCACGAACCTACGTCGGCCTCCTCCGACTCGGAACCGGGACCGCCCGTGAGGTCAGCAACATCTCCGACGTTCCGCGGACGAAAGTGTACGAAGAGATAGAACGGCTCGAGGACCGTGGGCTGGTAGACGTCCAGAACGGGACCCCGAAGCGGTTCGTCCCCCTCACGCGGAAAGCGACGACAGAACGGTTCAGACGAGAGTACAAACGAAACGTCAACACCCTGAGCGCGACCCTCGACGAACTCGAAGTCAGGGACACAGCGGACAACAGTGAGGGCGTCTGGTTCGCGAGTGGTACCGAAGCCATCGAAGACCGCCTCCAACTGTTTTTGGAGAGTGCCAACGAGTCGGTTCGATTCTTCAGCGACCCCGCGTATCTCTCCGATTCGGTCCTCAGCCAGTTACTCGCAGCGGACAGTCGCGGGGTCGAGTTGACGTTCGGGGCCATCGGTGACACGATAGACCGGCGTCTCGAACGTCGGTTCGAGTCGGCCGACCACGTCCACCTACAGATGGGGGAGACGAACACCCAGCCGTCGCGACTGGTCCTCGTCGACGAGAGCGTCGCCCTCGTCGGAACGAACGGTCACGACGACCCGCTAAACGAGGAAGCGATCTGGTCGACGGACCCACACAACGCGCTGGTGGTTCTCGTGCAGACGATATTCACGGCCGACTGAGACGGTGTCACTCCGGCCGTAACACCCACGTTTTTGTATCGGTCTGGAATACGCCAACACAGACCGTAGAAGCGTGCCGAATCAGGCCGAATCAGACACTATGAAGAACCCAAAGAGAGGCGGGCCGCAGACGAGTCAGGAGTTCCGTCGACAACTTCGCCGACTCCTTCGTACCGCATTCGAGAACGACGTCGACGTAGAAGGCGCATTCAACTGCCGTAACGGACCCAGTATGCCGGATTACGAGGTCCTCATCACCGAGATAGAGAAACCCGACAGTTAGCGAACATCCCCGTTTCTACTCGCCGTTCTGTCCCCCCTCGTTTGCGTATCCATGGTGGCCGTTTATCTTATCATCGGCCGTACGGTTTAAGGCAGATGGTCACTCAGGCGAGTCACCGACGGTTGCGAACAGAAACAGGAACAATGAAATGACGGTCTCACTCGCACTCGGCGTCGACGTCTCGTCCGTCCTGCCCGGAAAGGAGACACTCCTCGAACCGAGTCAGACCGGCACGTTCGAACGCATGGTCCCGTTCACGGCTGGCGAGCGAACGACACTCTGGGTCTCGGGACCAGACCACGACGACGCTGCAGACGTGCTGCGGTCACATCCGGCAATCGCGCGCGCCGAACGCCTCGACAGCGGCGACGAGCGGTCGCTGTACGAACTCGGACTCGCGGCCGGCCTCGGCCCCGTCGCCGACGGCATCGAGCGAACCGACGCGATGGCGACCAGGGCCGAAGTCATCGACGCGACGATACGGCTCACGCTCCGGTTTCGCGGGCAGGACGAACTACAACAGTTCGTCGATACACTCCACGACGAGAACGTCCAGTTCGAAGTCACCTGGAAAGGCAACGGCGGCGTCACCGGTGACGGTGGCACCGACCCACTGACGCAAGTCCAGCGTCAGACCCTCTGGCTCGCGTACGAACGAGGGTACTTCAACATCCCGCGTGACACCTCGCTCTGCGAGCTCGCGGACGAACTGGACGTCTCGAGTCAGGCGGTCTCCGAGCGACTCCGTCGTGCCATGGGGTCGTACCTGGCGACGACGATGCTGACGGAGTGACTCCCCGACGACACTTCTACTGGTCACTGCGCCAGATACCGGCCAGTAATGGAGCCATAGTAAATTTTTAAATAATTACGGTCGACTGCGCCAGTATCGGGGGGAGAGGAGGGTATGCACGATGCAAGAGAATCAGCCACGATCCCAGACCGAGTTCTCGATGCGACTCCGGGAACTCGTCCGTACCGCACACGAAAATGACGTCGACGTCGAAGGTGGGTGGAACTGCAGATACGAATCGGACCTCCCTGACTGGGAGGTCGCTATCACTGAAGTGGTAAAACGATTCGACGAGTGACGACCAGAGCCGGTTGTCCTACTCGCTCGACGTAACTTCGCCAGCCTCGGCTTCGGGAGCCTCGTCGTCCTCGACGGAGCTAGATTCGACCCGCGTCAGCCGTGCCTTCATGATGCGGGTGTTCTCGACTTCCTCGACGGTGATGCGGATGTCGCCGTACTCTATCTCCTCGCCCTCTTCGACGAGCCGACCGGCCCGGTTGAAGATGAAGCCAGCGATGGTTTCGAACTCCTCGCCCTCCGGGAGTTCTATCTCCATCGCCTCGTTGACGACCTCGATGTTCACCTCGCCCTTGACGATGTAGGTGTCCTCGTCGATGGCCTCGATGGGCTCTTCCTCCTCGCCTTCGAGGATTTCGCCGACGATTTCCTCTATCATGTCCTCCATCGTCACCAGCCCCTCCGTGGTGCCGAACTCGTCGATGACGATGACCATGTGCATGCGGTTCTCGCGCATCTCGGCCATCAGTTCGTCGGCGTTCTTCGACTCGGGGACGTGCAGCGTCGGGTGGATGAGGTCGCTCAGCGTGATGTCCTCGGGCGCGCTCTCGCCGTAGTTCAGGTCACGGACGAGGTCGCGGATGTGGACGACGCCGATGACGTTGTCCAGACTCCCCTCGTACACCGGGATACGGGCGTGGCCCGACCGGATACACTGCTCGATTGCCTCCTCGATGGGGGCGTCCTTGGGGACGGCCTCCATGTCGAGTCGAGGGGTCATCACCTCCTTGGCGATGGTGTTGTTGAACCGGAAGATGCGCTGGAGCATCTCGTGTTCTTCCTCCTCGATGACGCCCTCGCGCTCACCGGTCTCTATCATGTCCTGAATCTCGTCACGGGTGACGTACGAGGTCTCGATGGCCGACCGACCACCCGTGACCTTGTTGACGATACGGGTCAGGTAGTCGAACAGGATGATGAGCGGGAGCAACAGGAATTCGGACCACTTGAGCGGCTTCGCGATGCGAAGTGCCCACGACTCGGTGTTCTCGACCGCGTAGCTCTTCGGTGCGGACTCGCCGAACAGGAGGACGAGCGCCGTGATACCGAACGTCGCGAAGGCGACGGCTTCGCCCTGACTGGAACCGAGTGCGACCAGTAACCCCGTCGCGATGGACGACATCGCGATGTTGACGATGTTGTTCCCGACGAGGATGGTGACCAGCAGGCGGTGCGGGTCGTCTTTCAGTTCGGCGACGGTCTCGGCCCCCGGTTTCCCGTCTTCGACGAGGGCGTCGATACGGTGCTTCGCGAGCGAGAACATCGCGATCTCCGAGGACGAGAAGAACGCCGAAAGCGCGATCAAGACACCGATGACCAGGATGCCACCGATCGCTACCACGTCCTGTGACAGCTCTCGCCCGAGAATGACTGGGGCGTCGCTCTGGAGGACCACGGCCGCAATACTAGACGATGAACCCATTCAACAGTGACCCTTGGTGGCCGCTGGGATTAACTCTTTTCTCTTTCGTTGACCAGTTTGGGAGGGATTTGACACGCTCGCGGCCTGCCGGGAGCAACAACCTTTCCGCCCTCGCTCGCGAAACCCGAGGTATGTCAGAGAGCGAACCGGGCATCACGCTCTACCGGTTGCAGGCGTGCCCCTTCTGCGAGCGAGTCGTTCGGGTGCTCGACGAGTACGACCTCGACTACGAGTCGCGGTTCGTCGAACCGATGCACTCGGACCGCAACGCCGTCAAGCGCATCTCGGGCAAACGGACCGTGCCCGCCATCGTCGACGAGCACACCGGCGTCACCATGTCCGAGAGTGCGAACATCGTCGAGTACCTTCACGGCACCTACGGCGACGGAGGTGCGAACTGATGGACCTCGGCTTCGACGTGGTCGCCCTGCCCGAGGCGGACCACGTTGCCGAAGGCGACGAGGCACCGGACTTCACCCGGCCGCTGGTGAACGAGGAGTACTGGGCCGACGCCTCGCTGTCTGACCTGACCGACGACGGCCCGGTCCTGCTCGTCTTCTACACGATGGACGGCGCGTTCCCCGCGACGTACATGTGGAACGAGATTCGCGACCGCGAGTGGGGTGGCCGCTTCGACGTGCAGGTCGTCGGCGTCTCCATCTCCGACCCGTACGCGCACAAACAACTCATCGAAGAGCGCGACATCGACTACGAGCTGTTCTCGGACCCGGCCAACGGCGTGGGGACAGCGTACGGCATCGAGAACCCGCTCGACGGGATGACGGGCATCTCGGAGCCTCGACCCGCGGTCTTCCTCGTCGACGAGGACCGGACCGTCGAGTACGCCTGGGTCGCCGAGCAGTGGCCCGACTTCCCCGACTACGACGCGGTCGAGGACGCACTCGACGCGTACTGACCGGCGTCGTCCCGACCCGCAACGTCACCGTTTTTTCTACCAGTCCCGAACTCGCCCGTATGACCGAGACTGACGTCGAACGGGCCGGACGGGCCATCCGCGATGGCGAGCTGGTGGTCTACCCGACCGAGACGGTGTACGGCCTCGGCGCGGCCGCACTCGACGCCGACGCCGTGGAACGCGTGTTCGAGGCGAAGGGACGCAGCCGCGACAAACCCGTCTCGCTGGGCGTGCCAAGTGTCGACGCCGCACTGGAGCACGTTCACGCGAGCGAACGCGAGGAGCGGTTCATGCGCGAGTTCCTGCCGGGGCCGGTCACGGTGCTGTGCGCACGCCGCGAGCACGTCCCTGACGTACTGACCGCGGGACGCGAGCGCGTCGGCATCCGGGTCCCCGACCACGACCTCGCACTCGCGCTCTACCGGGCCGCCGAGACGCCGGTGACAGCGACCAGCGCGAACGTCAGCGGGAGCCCGAGCGTCACCGACCCGGCCGACCTCGACCCCGCGTTCCTCGAACAGGTGGCGGTCACCCTCGACGGCGGCGTGACCGACGGGACCGAGAGCACCGTCGTGAACGTCGAAACGGGCGAGATTCACCGTCCCGGCGCACTCGGCGAGCGCATCGAAGCGTGGCTGGCCGAGCAGACCTGACAACGCAAGCCGAGCGGGTAACGCCCAAGGCACTCGCGCCCGTGGCCCCACGTATGGACGATTTTGACGGTCCGCGAATCGAGCACCACGACGGCTTCACGGTCGTCGGGCTCTCGACACGGGCGACCTCTGAGACCGACCTCGGCGCGCACTGGGCAGACTTCGACACCCGCCACGGAACGTATGCTGACCTCACCGACACGCAGGAGGCGTTCGGGGTCCTGTTCGACTTCGACGCCGACACCGATTCGTTCACCTACATCGCGGGCGTGAGCCCGTCGGCAGGTGTGACTGTCCCGGACAGCGTCAAGCAGGTCGAGGTCCCCGGTGGGACCTTCGCGGTGTTCACCGCCCGCCTCGACGCGGTCGGGGGACTGATGGACCGCGTCTACGACGAGTGGTTCCCGGCCGCCGACTTCGAGCGCGGCGACGGCCCCGAGTTCGAGCACTACGGCCCGGAGTTCGACCCCGCCGACCCGGGGGCGACGCTCGACGTGTACGTCCCCGTCGCGGAGTGAGCGCCGCGGGGTAAGCAGTTCGGCGACAGACACCTACAGCCCGAGCAGTGAGCGCAAGCTCCGCGTCTTCACGCCGCATTCGGTGGCGTACTCGCAGGAATCACACTTCGGACTGTTGCGCAGTCGCGGCGGCGGCCCATCGATGGCGTCGAGCGTCCGCCTCGCGCGCTGGAACGCGGCCTTCCGCCCACCGGTCATCCGGACCGCTCGTATCTCGCCCACTGCGGGGTACTCGACGAACGCCCGCGCGACCGGCTGCCCGGTCTCCCAGGCGAGAGCCTTCGCGGCTGCCACCGCCCACACGCTCTGGGGCTCCCAGATGCCGTTCTCCGGCGGTGTTCCGGGTGAGACGAGCGCCGGTTCGGGCGGGTTCGAGAGCACTTTCTGTGCGATGCCGCGGCAGTTCTGTCCCGTCAGGAACACGTCGCGGTCGGCCGGGTCACAGAGGGCGTCGAAGCGGTCGATTCGGGCACGGGTGCGGCGGAGGGTCCGGCGGTAGGTTGCAGGAGTGCGCTCGATGGGCAGGGCGCGAAGCTCGGCGTCCGTCGCGTTCAGGAGGTCTCGGTAGCGGAACGCGAGTTCTCGAATCTCGGCCACCTCGTCCGGTGGCTCTCGGTCGCCCCGTCTGGCGTAGTAGAGCTTACGCGGACAGTAGGTGGCGAGGCGGAGGTCGCTGAAGGCGAACACGGCCACTCTGGCCGCGGCTTCGTACTTAAAACGAGACGTTCGACTCGGGTTCGGCGTCCTCGGTGGCGTCTTTCAGACCGGTTTCTCTGACCTGCTCGGTCAGGTGGCCGCTGATGTCGGCGTCACCGAGGATACTCGCGAACTCGTCGCGGTAGCGGTCGTTGGCGGCACGCGACTGGTCCCGGGCCGCGACGACGTCACGGTACCGGCGGAGCGTCGACTCGCTCACACCGAGGTCCTCGGCCACCGCCGAGATGGCCTCCCCGCCCTCCAGCCGCTCGCGGAGCGTCTTCAGCTCGAACGGCGCGTCGAGGTCCGCGTCGCGAAGCAGGTGGAGGTCCATTCGCGCCCGGAAGACGGTGTGTCTCGACACGTCGAGTTCGTCGGCGAGGTCGGCATCGCTCTTCCCGGCGTGGTACAGGCGGACGAGCGTGCACAGGTCGCCGTCGTCGAGGTCCGTCCGGAAGTCGTACCGCTCGCGCAACTGTCGAACGACCGCCTCGAGACGTTCCGAGACGTCGCCGCGGTCGGTGAGCGACCCCCGTGAGGCCTCCTGTTTCTCGGTGACCGTCTCCCCGTCGGTCACGTCGATGAAGATGTCTCGGAGTTCCTCGGTCTTCTCGTCCATCGTGAGAGAGAAGGTAGGCGAGTTTTCGTATAAAAGGCTACGGTGACTGGCCCTGCCAGCCGAGCGTCCCGGCGGCCATCGTTTCAGAAATTCGAATAGAATCTGCCGACCGGCGCCACGGCACGCGATTCGAACTGGTGGGGCAGCCGATGGTTGAATTAGAAACGAGTTCTGGATTCCCGCAAGACGGGAGCGGGGTGACCCGAACCGGGTGTGACAAGATTTAAGCCCTGTACGACCGGGTGATAGACTATGACAGTTCCGCTCGCATCGGGCCAGACGCGAGAGACGTTCTGGCAGATCAGCCACGTCGAGGAGGTCGTCTTCTACTTCTTCGCGTTCGCGGCTGTGCTGGCGTTCGGCTGGGGTGTCTACCAGCGGTTCGCCCGGTACACGCAGGGGACCGAGGACTGGTTCGAACGGACCGACCAGCTCGGCAAACGCATCGCCGAGGCGGCGAAGATCGTCGCCTCGAACGAGAAACAGTTCAACCGCGACCTCTACGGCGGGTTGATGCACACGTTCATCATGTGGGGCTTTCTCACCCTGCTCATCGGGACGACCATCATCGGCATCGACATCGACCTGTGGCAGAAGGCACTCGGGAACGAGCCGTTCCTCTCCGGGGCGTTCTACCTCTCGTACTCGCTGGTGATGGACGCCATGGGCCTGCTGTTCGTCGTGGGCATCGGCATGGCCATCTACCGCCGGTACTGGGTCCGCAACAACCGACTCTGGGGTAAACACACCTCCGCCGAGGACGACCTGTTCGTCTGGACGCTGTTCCTGCTCGGCGTCGGCGGCTACATGGTCGAGGGGCTGCGTATCCTCGGCCGCGGCGGCGGCAGCGAGTCCTTCCCCAGCTTCGAGATCGTCAGCTTCGTCGGCTGGTTCACCGCCCGGGTGTTCCAGGCTATCGGCATCTCGCCCGACCTCGCCGCGGACATCTATCCCGCGATGTGGTGGAGCCACGCGCTGCTCGCGTTCGGCTTCATCGCGCTCATCCCCTACGCGAAGCCGTTCCACATGATATCCAGCTTCGCGAACGTGGTCGCCCGCGACGAGAAGGCCGGCAAGCGCCTGCCGTCCGTCCCGGCAGCCCTCGACGCCGACTCCGGTGCCGAGAGCATCGACCACTTCTCGTGGAAGGAGATACTCGACCAGGACGCCTGTACGAAGTGCGGTCGCTGTTCCTCGGTCTGTCCGGCGAAGGCCTCCGGCAGGAACCTCGACCCCCGCGACGTCATCCTCGACCTGAAGCAGTACCGCGAGAACCTCGACGCGGGCGGCGAGGAGAAGACCATCGTCGCCGACGGCGGGTCCTCCGTGATTCAGGCCGAGACGATGGAGTCCTGCATGTCCTGTATGGCCTGCATGGACGCCTGCCCGGTCGAGATCGAGCACCTCAAGAGCTTCACCCGGATGAACCGCCAGCTCACCGACATGGGCGAGATTCAGGGCCCGCTCCAGGACGTGTTCCAGAACGTCATGCAGAAGGGCAACACCTTCGGCGACCCCAACCGCAAGCGCGGCGACTGGACCGAGAAAGTCGACGTGGACGTGCCCGACGCCCGCGAGGAGGAGGTCGAGTACCTCTGGTACGTCGGTGACTACCCGAGCTTCGACGAGCGCAACAAGAAGGTCGCCCGGTCGCTCGCGACCATCCTCGACGCCGCCGACGTGAGCTTCGGTATCCTCTTCGACGACGAGAAGTACGACGGCAACGACATCCGCCGCGTCGGCGAGGAGTTCCTCTACATCGAACTCGCCGGCCACCACGTCGAATCCTTCGAAGAGTGTGACTTCGAGAAGATAATCTGTACCGACCCGCACTCCTACAACACGTTCAAGAACGAGTACCCGGAGGTCGACTTCGAGGAGTTCGCCGACGACCCGATGATGCCCTTCGAAATCGAGGGGTTCTGGAACGAGGACGGCGACGTCGAGGTGCTGCACTGGACCCAGGCCGTCGAGGAACTCGTGCCCCAGCTCGGCCTCTCTGGGACCGAACTCGACTACACCGTCACCTACCACGACCCGTGTCACCTCGGTCGCTACAACGACGAGTACGAGGCCCCGCGCGAACTAGTGAAGGCGACGGGCTGTGACCTCCACGAGATGCCGCGTAACCGCGCCAACTCCTTCTGCTGTGGCGGCGGTGGCGGCGGCCTCTGGATGGAACTCGAAGAGGAGACCAAGCCGAGCGAGGAACGCCTCCGCGAGGCACTCGAAGAGACGGAAGCGGGTGCTGGCATCGAGAAGTTCGTCGTCGCCTGCCCGATGTGCATGACGATGTACGAGGACGGCCGCAAGACCGGCGGTTTCGAGGAGGACATCGAAATCGTCGACGTGGCCGAACTCGTGGTCGAGGCCATCGGCGAGAAAGAGACGGCCGGGCTGTAAACGCGGTTTCGCTGTTTTTTCGCGGTGCTGTGCTGGCCTGCTACGTCGACCGATAGCGGAGGTAGTACGCGACACCGGCGATGGCCGGCAGGAGCACCGCGCCGACGTAGAAACCGGCTGGCACGCCCTCGGTCGTGGGCGCGTGCCTGTGGACGAAGAACACCAGTAGCCCGCCGTGGACGACGTTCACCAGCGCAATGTCAGGGGGTTCGCGCCGAAGACGACCGCACCTGTGGTCGCAAAGGAGTAGACGACAAGAATGAGCACGATACCGCGAAGCGAGTTCGTCGCGATGTCGGTGTTCTCGGCCTGCATGACGGTATTATTTCTACGAGAGGTCAGCGGACAATAGATCGACTGGCACGAATCGCACCGTCGCTGTGGATGCAGTCACCACGTCGAAAAAGGACGAACCGAACCACCGACTCCGGCGAGCCAGGAAACGAACTCACCAGTGCCGGTCTCTCAGGTACAACACGGTTGCGACGGCGGTTCCCACACCGAGAACCGTCGCGACCGGGAGTCCAACTACCATCGTGGTGCGCGTCCCACTGGCGACCACGACGAGAAGCCCGAAGACGAGGACGCCCGCCAGCAGCCCGACCGTCAGTATCGAGACGGGTCGAGCACTGGCCCGCGTCCGCGTGGCCATCTCAGGCCGTGAGTTCTTCCGCTTCGTCTTCGAGTTCGATTTCGGCGGACTCGTCCTCGCCGCCGACGAGTCTGCGGGCGATGGTGGCGGCTGCAATCGAGACGACCACACTGAGCACGGCGAGCTTTACCGCACGCCCGGCTCCCGAACTCGACGCATCCGACGCTGTCTCGACGTCGCGCTCGACCTCGACCGGGATGTCGACGCCCTCGCCGCCGCCGATCTTCGCGCCATCCATCCGGATCTCGAACAATGTGAGCTTCTCGAATACCATACTAATCAGTACGCCGATAAAGTATATAGTCGTTGTGCGACACGTGCTATCTCTGTCGAGGAGAGTACGAGACGTAGGTTCTCGGCGATATATCAGTCCACCCCCTTCGACAGAAAGGAGAACGACCCCTCAGCGAAAGGACACAGTCAGGTGTCCCGGTCCTGCCAGCTATCGAAGCCGTCCCACTCGTCGGAGAGCAGGCCGAAGTAGCGCATCCCGAGGTACTCGCCGTCCTTGAACTCCGATTCTCTGAGCGTTCCCTCGTGGGTGAACCCGAGTTTCTCCCAGATGCCGGCGGAGGCGTCGTTCGTCGTCAGCACGCGTGCCAGCACCCGGTGGAGTCGACGCTGGCCGAAGGCGTGGTCGACCACGAGCGCGGCGGCCTCCGTCCCGTAGCCGTTCCCGTGGTACTCGGGTGCGAGCCAGATGCCGATTTCCGCCTTTCCCCGCCGGTCGTCGATGTCGAACAGGATGACCATGCCGGCCGGGTCGTCGTCGTCGACGCAGATGAGGAGGTTCACGCTGTCGTCGTTCGAGACGTTCTCCTCGAAGTGGTGGCGTGTCGACGCCATCGGTGCGGGGTGGGCCATCGTCATCCCGAGGCGCACGCGCCTGTCGTTGATGTGCTCGTTGACGAAGTCGAGGTCTTCCTCCTCGACGGTCCGGAGGGTCACGTCGTCGCCGTCGAGGTACAGCGCACCCGGCATTCAGCCGTCCTCCGTGCGCCACTCGTCTTCGAGGATGCTGTACAGGTGGGTGTCGACGTACTCGCCGTCGACGAACTTCGCGTCGCGCATGACGCCCTCTTCGGTGAAGCCGAGCGACTCCAGCAGGGCACGCGAACCGTCGTTCCAGGTGAGCGTACGCGCCCGGATGCGGTGGATGCGGCGCTGGCCGAAGGTGTGCTCGAGGACGAGCGAGACCGCCTCGGACATGTAGCCCTCGCCGTGGGCCGGTGGCGTCATCCAGTACGCGATTTCGAAGTCACCGGCGACCTCGTCTCGCGGCCAGCAGAAGATGACACCGACGGGTTCGACCGGCTGCTCGTCGTCTTCGCCGTCGGCGATGTACTCCTGGTTGAAACCGGTCTGTTCGCCCTCGACGCAGACGAGCAGCGAGAAGCCGGGGCCGTCGTCGTCGCCATCGGGCATGTGCTCGCGTTGCTGTTCGAGGTTCGTCGGCCCGGTCATCGTCATCGGCCGGCGGATTCGCGGGTCGTTGCTGTGGTCGCGGAGGAACTCGGCGTCGTCCTCCTCGACCGTTCGGAGTGTCACGGTCTCGCCGTGCAGGAACGGGGAACCAGGCATAGGCGAGTCTGTGTCAGCGAATACAAAAGGCCTTCTGGGAGTGTGTCGGTCCGTGACACAGGGTACGACGACCCGGGGTGACCGACTACAAGAAGCCGAGTTCGATGACGCCCAGCGTCAACAGCGCGAGGATGACTTCGAACGAGAGCGTCCCGAGCGCCGAGAGCGCGACGAAGTGACTGTCTTTCATTTCGGAGAGCCCGGCCGGGACCGTGAGCATCCCGCGCGTGAACAGGAGCGAGTTGCTCACCGGGACCGCGAACAGTCCCCACTTGCCGAACCAGCCCTCGAATCGGTCGAGCTGTGAGTCACTGATGCGGAACCAGGGGCGTTCGAGCAGGCGTTCGCGACCCCAGCGTTTCGCGAGCAGGAACAGGAGGTACTGGCCGATGGTCGCTCCGACCACGGACGTGCCGATGATGAGCGCGTACACCGGGAGCGTGTTCGGCGCGATGTCGGTCTCGACGGCGAGGCCGATGGCGACCGGGACCAGCGACTCGCTGGGGGCGAAGTAGAGCAACATCGCCCCTTCGAGGATGAAGATGGCGAACAGGGCGGCGAGCCAGTAGCGTTCGAGCAGTACCTCGAAGAAGGCCGCGTCGCGGTTCAGGAACAGCCAGACGCCGACGACCGCGAAGAAGCCGAACAACACGAACACGCCGTAGTCGAGCGCGAGACGCCGCGTCGAGGAACGGACTTCGTCGGAGAACACCGACGCCAGACCGAGTGGCACGAGTGCCGCGAGCACGACGAGTGAGAGGGGCAATGTAGCGGCGACCGTCATCGTTCCACAGGTCCGTCCCGTGGGTGATAGGTTTTCCGTCATCGGCCATCGCGAGCGACGGGACTTTGGGCCGACCCGTCGAACCCGATGACATGGACCTGACCGACCGACCACGTCGCCTGCGCGAGGACGGTATCCGTGGGCTCGTCAGCGAGACGAGCCTCTCTCCCAGTGACTTCATCGCTCCCGTCTTCGTCGACGCGACCACGGATACCAGGGTGCCAATCGAGTCGATGCCGGGCCACGACCGCGTCCCCATCGACGACGCAGTCGCCCGCGTCGAGGAGGTACTGGAGACGGGCGTCGAGGCAGTCATGCTGTTCGGTATCCCCGAGGAGAAAGACGAGCGCGGCTCCCGCGCCTGGGCCGCGAGTGGGGTCGTGCAGGAGGCGACTCGCCGCGTCACCGAGCAGACCGACGCGTACGTCGTCACCGACGTCTGCCTCTGTGAGTACACCGACCACGGCCACTGCGGCGTCCTCGAAGAGCACGCCCAGGCAGAGCCCGACCTCACCGTCGACAACGACGAGACGCTCCCCCTGCTCGGGAACATCGCGGTTTCGCACGCCCGCGCGGGAGCGGACATGGTCGCCCCCTCCGGGATGATGGACGGGATGGTCGAGGCCATCCGCGAGGCGCTGGACGAGGACGGCCACGAGAACGTCCCCATCATGAGCTACGCGGCGAAGTTCGAGTCCGCCTTCTACGGCCCGTTCCGGGACGCGGCCGACGGCGCGCCCGCCTTCGGCAACCGGCGGCACTACCAGATGGACCCTGCGAACCGCCGCGAGGCGATGCGGGAAGTCCAACTGGATGTCGAGCAGGGCGCAGACGTGCTGATGGTCAAACCCGCCCTGCCCTACCTCGACATCGTCGCGGACGTGCGCCGTGAGTTCGACCACCCCGTCGCTGCCTACAACGTCTCCGGCGAGTACGCGATGCTCCACGCCGCCGCCGAGAAGGGCTGGCTCGACCTCGACGAGGTCGCCCACGAGTCGCTCCTCTCCATCAAGCGCGCCGGCGCGGACCTCATCCTGACGTACTTCGCCGAGGACGTCGCCGACCAGCTGTAGGGTCGGTACACGTCAGGTAGCGGCACGGGACACGCGAGTAGCGGCAAGGCGCACACGGGTAGCGGCAACCTGCGCGGTTTCCACGTGCGTGCAAGATTTGCCGACCAGGTAATCGCAAGAGGGCAGCGACCCGGTGGTGAGAGACCACACCTCATGGGACGGACGGACGGCGTACCCACATGGTTCATCATTGTGGACAACCGTCCGGGAAGTGCGTGGACAGACACCCACTTTCTGGACACTAAACAACCTTATACAGACTTGATTCGATTTTAGTTTGGACATACGCCCATTAGGTTGCGAAATTTTGGACATTCGTCAACGCCAACTACTAAATAGTAATCCCTCTACGCCATCGACCGGAGAAAACAGTCACAAACATGGTCGAAATAGATGAAAACGTGGACGGTCGTATGGGTATTTTGGGTTCCGGTAGCGGATTCGACGGGGTGAACTGCTGATGTTGCCTCTGCAGGCGGATGCGGCGGCCATCGCGAACAGCATCAACTACGTGTGGATTCTCGTGGTGTCGTTCCTCATCTTCTTCATGCAGCCGGGCTTCGCGCTGCTGGAGGCGGGGCAGGTCCGCGCGAAGAACGTGGGTAACGTCCTGATGAAGAACATGACCGACTGGGGCCTGGGGGTCCTGGTCTACTTCATCGTGGGGGCGGGGGTCGCCGGCATCGTCGGCGCGCTCACGTCCTCGGGTCCGGTCGACGTGATGGCCGCGTTCTCCTACATCGGTGAACCCGGCGCGACCGGGTGGATCGACTGGGTGTTCGGCGCGGTGTTCGCCATGACGGCGGCCACCATCGTCTCCGGGGCAGTCGCAGAACGCATGGACTTCCGTGCGTACGTGGTCTTCGCCGGAGTCATCACCGGCATCATCTACCCGGTCGTCCAGGGCCTGACCTGGTCCGGCGGCCTGCTCGCCGGTTCGGGTTACCTCGGGAGCGCACTCGGCGTCGGCTACCTCGACTTCGCCGGCGCGACCGTCGTCCACATGGTCGGCGGCATCGCGGGCCTCGTCGCCGCGAAGATGGTCGGCCCGCGCAAGGGTCGCTTCGACGAGGACGGTAACAGCCAGCCCATCCCGGGCCACTCGATGCTGCTTGCCGTGCTCGGCACGCTCATCCTCGCGTTCGGCTGGTACGGCTTCAACGTCGGCACGCAGGCGACGGTCCTCGCCGCTGCCGACGACGGCTCGCTGACCTTCATGGGCGCTGCACTCGGACGCGTCGTGCTCGTCACCACCCTCGGCATGGGTGCCGGCGCGGTGGCCGCGATGCTCGTCTCGACGTTCTGGCAGGGCAAGCCCGACCCGCTCTGGATGGCGAACGGCCTGCTGGCCGGCCTCGTGGCGGTCACGGGCGCGGTCCCGCACGTCACCTGGTGGGGTGGCCTCATCCTCGGTGCGCTCGGCGGCGCAATCGTGCTCCCCGCGTACCGCTGGACGGTCGACTCGCTGAAGATCGACGACGTGTGTGGCGTCTTCGCGGTCCACGGTGCGGCCGGCGCGCTGGGGACGGTCCTCATCCCCGTGTTCGGTGCGTCCAGCTCCGGCACGGCGATTCTCGGTGACGGCTACGCCTTCATGGGCGGGACCCAGCTCGTCATGCAGGTCCTCGGCGTCGCTATCATCGCGCTGTGGACGGTCGCGGCGACCGCGGTCACGTTCAAGGCGCTCGACGCGGTGTTCGGACTCCGCGTCTCCGAAGAGGAGGAAGTCGCCGGCCTCGACGCTGGCGAACACGGCATCTCGACGTACCCCGAGTTCGTCGGCGACACCGGCCCAGACTCCGCCCGCGCCACGCTGAGCACGGACGGCGGCGTCCGCACCGACGGTGGCGCCGTCGCGGAATCCGGAGGTGAGACCGATGACTGATGCGGTCGACACCGACATCAAGATGGTCGTCGCTATCATCCGGCCCGACCGCCTGACCGACGTCAAGCGGGCACTGGCCGAGACGGGCGCGCCGTCACTGACCGTGACGGACGTCTCCGGTCGTGGCTCCCAGCCCGCCAAGAAGAGTCAGTGGCGTGGCGAAGAGTACGTCGTCGACCTCCACCAGAAGGTCAAAGTCGAGTGCGTCGTCGCCGACATCCCGGCTGAGGACGTCGTCGACGCCATCTCGGAGGCCGCACACACTGGTGAGAAGGGCGACGGCAAGATATTCGTCCTTCCCGTCGAGGGCGCCTACCAGGTCCGCACCGGGAAGGAGGGGGTGGAAGCAGTCTAGGCAGCGACTGGCAGCAGGTGCCGCCCTCCCTGTGCCACTCCGATTCCGACGTCGGTCCCTGAACGTTCGCAGGCAACGCACCGCGGCCAGCGCGCGACATGGTGTCTGGCTCCGGTGCATCCCTCCATTCTGACACGACAAACGTAGTGTTCTGTGGCAACATTTGTGCAATCAGTGGCAACAATACAACCTTAAACAACCCTTATCCGATTATAATTTGGACACTCGAATTATTACGGGAGAAAAATTAGACACTTGCAGTGCGCACCTTTATGTGATGAAGCACCGTGAGGATTTAACCGAAGTGAGCATGACGATATTCACGAAACACAGCCACTCGGTGAACGAACGTCCAGCAAGTATCGACTCGACGTCGGAGGGAGCAGTATGGTACTGACCCCCCTCCAGGCCGACGTCGCCACCCTCGTCGAGGGTATCAACCTCATGTGGGTGCTCGTCGTCACCTTCCTCATCTTCTTCATGCACGCCGGCTTCGCCATGCTGGAGGCCGGGCAGGTGCGCTCGAAGAACGTCGCCAACCAGCTGACGAAGAACATGCTGACCTGGAGCGTCGGCGTGATGTTGTACTTCGCGCTGGGTGCGGGTATCTCGACGCTCGTCGGTGCCGCGACTGGCCCCGACCCGGTGAACGTTGGTGAGGCGTTCAGCTACATCAACGGCGGCTCGGCCGGCTGGGTCAGCTGGCTGTTCGGCGCGGTGTTCGCCATGACGGCGGCAACCATCGTCTCCGGCGCGGTCGCCGGTCGCGCCAAGCTCCGGGCCTACGTCGGCTACACCATCCTCCTCGCGGGCGTCATCTACCCCGTCGTGGTCGGGTTCACGTGGGGCGGCGGCATCCTCGACCAGCTCGGCTTCCACGACTTCGCGGGCGGCATGATCGTCCACGGCATGGGCGGCGTCGCCGGCCTCACCGCCGCGTGGGTCATCGGCCCGCGCATCGACCGCTACAATTCGGACGGCAGCACGAACGTCATCCCGGGGCACTCCCTGACGTTCGCCGTCCTCGGCACGCTCATCCTCGCGTTCGGCTGGTACGGCTTCAACGTCGGCACCGCCGCGACGGTGTTCTCGCAGGAACAGGCCGATGCCGGCACCATCGCCCTCGGCGCGTTCGATTACGTCGGGCGTGTCGCACTCGTGACCACCCTCGGCATGACCTCGGGGGCCATCGGTGCGGCGGCCATCTCGCTGTACAAGACCCAGAAGGTCGATACGCTGTACGTCGCGAACGGCCTGCTCGCCGGCCTCGTCGGCATCACGGGCATCGCAGACGCCATCGTCTGGCCCGGTGCCATCGCCGTCGGCCTCCTGGCCGGGGCACAGCTCCCCATCGTCTTCGAGTTCGTCGAGAAACGCCTCAAGATAGACGACGTGTGTGCGGTCTTCCCGGTCCACGGTTCGGCCGGTATCCTCGGCGCGCTCGCGTTCCCGCTGGTCGCGGTCCCCGGTGCGGAAGCCAGCTTCGTCGCCCAGATCGCGGGCGTCGTGCTCATCGTCGGCTGGACCGTCCTCGCGACGGCCCTCGTCTTCGGCGGTGCCAAGGCACTCGGCCAGGCCCGCGTCTCCGAGTCCCACGAGCGCGAGGGCCTCGACGTCAGCGAACACGGCGTCGACACCTACCCCGAGTTCGGCCAGCCCGACGTCGTGACCGACGGCGGCCTCGACGTCTACCGCGCAGACGGCGGCCGCCCCAACGCGGGCGCCATCAAGATGGTCGTCGCGTACATCCGCCCGGACAAACTCGGTGACGTCAAGAAGTCACTCGCGGCCGCCGGCGCGCCGTCGCTGACCGTGACGAACGTCTCCGGCCGCGGTTCCCAGCCCGCGAAGAAGGGCCAGTGGCGCGGCGAGGAGTACGTCGTCGACCTCCACCAGAAGGTGAAAATAGAGACCGTCGTCGCCGACATCCCGGCCGACGACGTAGTCGACGCCATCGCGGATGCGGCCCACACGGGCGAGAAGGGTGACGGGAAAATCTTCGTCATGCCGGTCGACGACGCCTACCAGGTCCGCACCGGCAACCGCGGCCCGGACGCGGTCTGAAGCCTACCCGCCGGGACTCACGGTCCGGACGCCGCCGAACCACCCCTACTTTGCTCTTACGGCCAGAGACGGGCTAGAAACCTGCTATTCGGCCAGTGCGTTTTTTATGATATGCCGCGCTTCTCCTACCGAGACAATGGCAGGGGGGCCGAAACCAATCGTCGAGAGTGCCATCATGGAGGCCACACGCGAGGCGCTGGCCGAGGAGGGGTACCACGAACTCTCGTTCGAGTCGGTCGCAGCGGGGTGTGAACACGACCGGAGTACACTCGACCACTACTACGACGACACCACCCATCTGGTGGCCTCGTTCCTGGAGTACGAGAGCGACCGGTTCACGGAGTTCGTCATGGTCGCACCCGAGCAGCCACACCTGCGCCTGCGAGTCCTGCTGGAGACGCTCGTCGGCCTCGACGCGCTCGACGCCGACGGCCTGCTCGAGCCCTACCTCGAACTGTACGTCCACGCGCTGCGCGACGAGCGCATCCGGGCGAGCCTCGACAGCCTGCAGTCGGTGATGTACGACGCGCTGGTCGAGACCATCGAACGCGGCGTCGACGACGGGACGTTCGCACCGGTCGACCCCAACCTCGCCGCCTCGGCCATCTTCTCGGTCCACGAGGCGGCCCTCCGGCAGGAGGCGCTCGGGAACGACTCGACCCGTCTCCGCGACGCCCTCGACCACTTCGTGCTCTGTGACCTCCGGACCGCGTAGGAAGCTTCTCGCGGCCTGTCAGTACGGAAACGGGAGAGAGAAGACGCTTGTAGCTACGTGTGGTATTTGTTCACACAGATGTTCAGCAACAGGAGAGACGCGGGCGAGCGGCTCGTCGAGGTCATCGACGACTGCGACCTCGAGGACGAAATCGACCTCGTCGTCGCCGTCCCGCGTGGGGGCGTGCCGATCGGGCGCATCGTCGCCGACGAACTGGGGGTGCCACTCGACATCGTCGCTGCGAAGAAACTCGGTGCACCCGGGAACGCAGAACTCGCCATCGGCGCGGTCGCCGCCGACGGCAGCATGTGGCGCAACGAACCGCTCATCGGCCGCCTCGGCGTGTCCGAATCGTACATCGACGAAGAGCGCGAGCGCGTGGCCCAGTTGGCCCGAGAGAAGGCGGACCACTACCGTCTCGATGGTCCCGAGACCGTGGCCGGGAAACGAGTCATGGTGGTGGACGACGGCGTGGCGACCGGCGCGACCATGTTCGCCTGCGTCGAGTCGTTACAGAACGCCGACGCCGCGTCGGTGACCGTCGCCGTCCCCGTCGGACCACCGAACACCATCGAGCAGATTCGGCGGATCGCAGACGACGTCGTGGTGGTCGCGTCGCCACCGCACTTCACCGCGGTCGGCCAGTTCTACGACCACTTCGAGCAGGTCTCGGACGACGAAGCTATGACGATGCTTCACGGAGAGCGCCGCGGAGCGCCCGGCGCTTGACCAGGGCGAAGCCCGCACAGATGACGAGGAACCCGGTCACGGTTCCCGCCGAGACCGCCTCGTCCAGCAGGGCCCACCCGACGAGCGCGGCGAACACCGGGGCGACGTACCCGACGAGGTTTATCTCCACGGGGCCGAGCCGGTCGAGCAGCGCGAAGTACAGGAGATAGCCGACGGCACCCGCCGCGAGAACGAGGTAGCCGAACGCGACCGCGACGCGGGGGGTGACGGCGACAGTCTGTGCTTCGCCGGCGAGGAGGCTCCCGACGTGCAAGAGCGGGCCGCCGACGAGCATCATCCAGCCCTGGCGAGCGGCGACACCGAGGGCGGGACTCTCGCGCCGGAGACCCACGGCGGCGAGTGCGAACGCGACCGCGGACGCGAGGAGGAGCGCGACCCCGAGCGGGTCCGGGGCGTCGACCGCCGTCGGGCCGGGAACGGCGAGGATGGTGGTGCCGACGAGGCCGAGACAGACGCCGGCGATTCTGGACGGTGTCGGGCGGGCGGTGTCGAGGAACGCGGCTGCGAACCCGACGCTCCAGATGGGGACGGTCGCGAGCACGACCGCGCCGACCGCGCCCGAGACCCGAGCCTGACCGACGAACAACAGCCCGTTGTGGACGGCGACGATGCCGACACCACCCACCAGGATACTCCGGGCGTCCCGCGTGCTCGGCCAGATGCGCTGGCCGCGACCGAGCGCGTACGCGAGGACGACGATACCGATGGCGTCGAACCGGAGCGCGGCCATGAGCAGCGGCTCGACGCCGGCTTTCGCGGCGCGAATCGCTGGATACGACGCGCCCCACAGTGCAGCGAGCGCGACGAAACCGAACAGGTTCTCGTGACGCGTCACGATTCGACCGACGAGAGGCCCCGAAATAGCACTTGTGTGGTGGCAACGCTCAACATGGTTCTGGCCACGGCTGTCATCCTCTCCAGTTCTCATGCCCTGGGACCGGCGCGACAGTGAGTCAACCCTTTTAGGACCGACTCCGAACGCCACCCCATGCACGAGGAGAACTCGCGGAACCTGTACGACCGGGCGCTCTCTGTCATGCCCGGTGGCGTCAACTCTGCCGTCCGTGCCGCCATCGAACCGTACCCCTTCTTCGTCGAACGCGGCGACGGCGGCCACGTCATCGACGCAGACGGCAATCGGTACATCGACTGGGTGATGGGTCTGGGCCCGCTCCTGCTCGGCCACGACCTTCCACAGCCAGTGCAGTCGGCGGTCCAGAAGCACGCGAGCAACGGCCCGATGTTCGGCGCACCCGCCGAGATAGAGGTCGAACACGCCGAGTTCGTCACCCGGCACGTCCCCAGCGTCGAGATGATTCGCTTCGTCAACTCCGGCACCGAGGCGACCGTCTCCGCGGTCCGTCTCGCCCGCGCCTACACCGGCCGCGACAAGATCGTCGTGATGCAGGGCAGCTACCACGGCGCGAACGATTCGACCCTCGTGGAGGGCGAGGGTGGCGAACTCCATCCCTCCAGTCCCGGCATCCCGGACTCGTTCGCCGAGCACACTATCGCGGTGCCGTTCAACGACCACGAGGCCGCCCACCGCGTCTTCGAGAAGCACGGCGACGACATCGCGGGCGTGCTCGTCGAACCTATCCTCGCGAACTACGGCATCGTCTCGCCGACCGACGAGTACCACGAGACTCTGGCCGACCTCTGCGACGACCACGGCTCCCTGCTCATCTTCGACGAGGTCATCACCGGCTTCCGCGTCGGCGGCCTCCAGTGCGCCCAGGGCAAGTTCGACATCGACCCCGACATCACCACGTTCGGGAAGATAATCGGTGGCGGCTTCCCGGTCGGGGCCATCGGCGGCAAGTCCGAAATCATCCGGAACTTCACGCCCTCGGGCGACGTGTTCCAGGCCGGTACCTTCTCGGGCCACCCCGTGACGATGGCGGCCGGGCTCGAAACGCTCAAATTCGCCGCCGAGAACGACGTGTACGACCACGTGAACTCGCTGGGCGAGAAGTTACGGCGCGGCCTCACCGAACTCTGTGCCGACTACGCCCCCGAGTACACCGTCGTCGGGACCGACTCGATGTTCAAGGTCATCTTCACCCGCGAGGGACCGGCGGACCTCGAGGGCCAGTGCGAGGCCGGCTGCCAGCAGCGCCCCGGCTGCCCACGCTACGACTACTGCCCGAAAAACGGCGGCGACGTGGCCTCGGCCGAGACCGACCGTTGGCGGCGGCTGTTCTGGCCCAAGATGAAAGAACAGGGCGTCTTCCTCAGCCAGAACCAGTTCGAGTCCCAGTTCGTGAGCTACGGCCACACCGAAGAGGACGTGGAGGAGACGCTGGACGCGTACAAGGAAGCACTGTAGAACACCCCGAACACGCCTTCTTTCTCCCTCCGCTCCCTACACCCGCCCGATGCCAGACGACCCGGTCCTCTCCGAGGCCGAGCGCGCAAAGCTCGATTCGAGCCCCGACGACGCGTTCTACGAGCAGCCGCGCTTCGTCCACCACGTCGACGACGGGTTCAGGGACCGGCTCACGGAGTGCTATTCCGAACACCTCGAAGACGGAGACGTGGTGCTGGACGCCATGTCGAGCTGGGTGTCCCACCTCCCCGACGACCGCGACCTCGCACGCGTCGTCGGCCACGGCCTGAACGAGGCCGAACTCGCGGAGAACCCGCGACTCGACGAGTACGTGGTCCAGGACCTGAACCAGAACCAGAAACTTCCCTTCGAGGACAACACTTTCGACGCGGTGCTGTGTACCGTCTCGGTGCAGTACCTCCAGTACCCGACGGCCGTCTTCCGCGAGTTCGCGCGAGTACTGCGCCCCGGCGGCGTCCTCGTCGTCTCCTTCTCCAATCGAACGTTCTGGCAGAAGGCCATCCGGGCGTGGCGCGAACGGTCGATGGACGAGCGACTGGGCCTCGTGGTTCGATACTGTGAGGCGGCCGGATTCGACGATCTCGAGACGGTTCGGGAGTCGCGGCAGTCCGTACTGCCCGGGCTGGGTGGTGACCCATTCTACGCGGTCGTCGCGCGGACTGCCCCCTGACGACAGCCTCGACCCCCTGACGACAGCCTCGGCAGCCGTCTGCATCTGGTCTCGACACCCGTCTGTGTCCGGCCGTGACACACGACCACCATCCCTTTATGCTCCCCAGTCGCCACTTCGGACGAAGCGTCCTATGACTCACCGGCAGACGTGTCGTCCGGTGTACGATCCACGGCCGCGCATCGCCGCGCGGCGGGTCCGATAGCTGCAGCACTCGCTCTCGCTTCGCTACCTCGCGTAGCCGCAATCCAGCTATCGACCACACACGATGCTAATATCCACCGAGCCACCGGCGCAGCGCCGGGACTCACCCGACCACGTATCGCTCGCAGACCACGTATCGCCCACCCACCACCAGTCGAATCGTTCGCGGTCACCCGGACCGCCCGAAGCAACACCGACAGCCGCCGGCGGTGGTCGTCGATGACCACGACAAACCCACCCGACGCCCCCACCGAGGAGCCGTCGCTGTGGCGGAACCGCGACTTCCGGCGCTTTTTCGCCGGGCAGTTCGTCACCAACGCCGGCGACAGCCTCTACACCGTCGCAGTCATGTGGCTCGTCTACGACCTCAGCGGGTCGACCGTCCTCACGGGCATCGCGAACGCGATGCTGTTGCTCCCGTGGCTCTTGCAGATTCTCGCCGGGCCACTCGTGGACCGCCTGCCACTCAAACCCGTGCTCGTGGGCTCGCAGGTCCTCCAGGGCGTCGTCGTCCTCGCGCTCCCAGTCGCAGCCGCGATGGGCCATCTCCACGTCGGCGTCCTGCTCGCGGTCGTCCCGCTGCTGACGCTGGCGACGCTCTTGATGGCCCCGATGCAGGCCGCGCTCGTCCCCCGCATCGTGGACGACTCGCGACTCTCGCAGGCGAACTCCGCGCTCGCGACCGTCACGCTCGGACTGGACATGGTGTTCGACGCGCTCGGCGGCGCGTTCATCGCCCTCTTCGGCGCGACGGCGCTGTTCCTGTTCGATTCGGTCACGTTCGCCATCGCCGGCCTGCTGTTCGCTGGCATCGCCGTCTCGGGGACCACCGGAACGGACAGCGAGACGATGGCTCCGGACGGAACCAGCGACGCCAGCGCCGCCACCGACGGTGGAGCAGACGAGAGAACCGACGGAGAGACCGACGAGCGGACCGAGTCGGTGCTCGAGGCCTACGTCGACGACCTGCGGGACGGCATCGACGTGCTCCGCGGGACCGTCTTCGTCGAGCTGGTGCTCACGACCGCGGTCGCCAACCTCGCAGTTGGGGTCACGCTCGCCATCCTCCCGGCGTTCGGCGCTGCGCTGGGCGGGCCGGCCCTCTACGGCCTGTTGCTCGGCGCACTCGGCATCGGCCGGCTCGTCGGGTCGCTCGTCGCGCCCCGCCTCGAAGGCGTCCCGTACGGCCGGCTGTTGCTCGTCGGGCACTCGCTTGGCGCTGTCTGCTGGCTCGCGGCAGTGGTCGCGCCGTCGCCCGAACTCACTCTCGTCCTGTTCGGCCTCGCGTGGGTGCCCGCCGGGGCCAGCGGCGTGCTCACGGCGACGCTCAACCAGACCGTCTTCCCGTCTGACCTCCTCGGCCGCGTCTCTTCTATCAAGGGGACGGCCTCGGGGGCCACACTGCCCCTCGGCGCGCTGGGCGGCGGCATCGTCGCGGAGGTGCTGGGAACGACGACGACCATGGGACTGACAGCGTTCGGCTTCGGGTTCACGGGACTGTACGTTCTCGTGCGCCCCCGGCTCCGCCGCCTCCCGGCGGTCGCAGACGCCGACCCGTCCGCGTTCGACGTGACGGCGTCCACAGAGCGCGACGGGGACTGACAGGGCCCGTCCCGTCACCCAAACCGGTCCGAAGCCGTGGTGGACGGGCCGGAGCCGATTTGATATAGCAGCCAGTGATTTATTCCCCAGTTTCGGACGGGCTGCGTGGTTCGCCACGAAACAGCGCACCGGCCTCCGAAACGGTCGCTCGCCCGAGATTCGGAGCCACCGGGGCCGGCCAGGCGGGCGCAGAGCCAGCGCCACGCCCGCCAGCGACAAACTGGAGGGCTTTTCACCCTCGGCCGCCGACTCCCGTCCATGCGAACACGTGGGACCATCCGACTCGCCACGCGCGGCTCCGACCTCGCGTTGCGACAGGCGGCGACGGTCCGGGACGCTCTCGAAGACCAGCGATACGAGGTCGAGCTGGTCGAGGTCGAGACCGAGGGCGACCGGATACGCGACGAGTTGATACAGGACCTGGGGAAGACCGGGGCGTTCGTCCGGTCGCTGGACGAGAAAATCCTCGACGGCGAGGTCGACGCTGCCGTCCACTCCATGAAGGACATGCCGACGGAACTCCCCGACGACCTCGTGGTGGCGGGCGTCCCCGAGCGAGCGGCTGCCGGCGACGTGCTCGTGACGGCCGAGGGCACCGCACTCGACGACCTCGAACCGGGGGCCGTGGTGGGAACCTCCTCGATGCGCCGGCAGGCACAGATAGAGAACTACCGGGACGACCTCGTCGTCGAACCCCTGCGTGGGAACGTCGACACCCGGGTCGAGAAGCTGCTCGCGCCCGCCCTCCAGCGCGAACACGAGCGCCGGAGCGAGGCGGACAAGGAACGCAAGGGCAACACGGGCAACGAGGACTTCGAGCCCGAGTTCGACCAGACCACCGACGAGTGGTTCGAGTCGCTCTCGGAGATTCGCAAGCGTGCCCTCGGCCGTGAGGTCGAGACCGACTACGACGCCATCGTGCTCGCCGAGGCCGGCCTGCGCCGGTCCGGACTGCTCCACCACATCGAGTACGAACAGCTTCCACCCACCGAGTTCGTCCCGGCCGCCGGACAGGGCGCACTGGCCGTGACGGCGGCGGACGGCGAGACTGCCGAGGCCATTCACAAGGCGCTCGACCACCCCCGGACCCGCGTCGAGACGACGGTCGAGCGGACCGTACTCGCCGGGCTCAACGGCGGCTGCGTGGCCCCAATCGGGGTCCACGCCACGATTCAGGGCGAGTTCGTCCGGACCACGGCACAGGTGCTCCACCCCGACGGCGACGGCGTCGTCAAGGAACGCCGTGACCTCCCGGTCGAGACGCACGCGAAGGCTGCCCGAGAGTTCGCCGAGGACCTGAACGAGAAGGGCGCAGCCGAGTACGTGCAGGCCGCCCGCGAGAAATGACGGGGAAGGTCTACCTCGTCGGGAGCGGCCCCGGCGACCCGGAACTGCTGACCGTGAAGGCGACCCGGCTGCTCGACGAGGCCGACGTGGTCCTGCACGACAAGCTGCCCGGGCCGGAGATTCTGGGGCTGATTCCGGAGGAAAAGCGCGAGGACGTGGGCAAACGCGCCGGCGGCGAGTGGACCCCGCAAGAGTACACCAACAGGCGGTTGGTCGAACTCGCCGAGGAGGGCAAGACGGTCGTCCGCCTGAAGGGTGGCGACCCGTTCGTCTTCGGCCGCGGCGGCGAGGAGACCGAACACCTCGCCGCGAACGGTATCGAGTTCGAGTACGTCCCCGGCATCACCTCCGCCATCGCCGGGGCTGGCGTGGCCGGTATCCCCGTGACGCACCGCGACCACGCCTCCTCCGTCTCGTTCGTCACGGGCCACGAGGACCCTACCAAAGAGGAATCCGCGGTGAACTGGGAGGCGCTCGCCGCGACTGGTGGCACCATCGTCGTCTTCATGGGCGTCGGCAAGCTGCCGGAGTACACCAGGGCACTTCGAGAGGCCGGGATGGACCCCGAGACACCCGTCGCGCTGGTCGAGCGCGCCACCTGGCCGGACATGCAGGTCGCGACCGGCACGCTGGACACCATCGTCGACGTTCGGGACGCCGAGGGTATCGAGCCCCCCGCAATCACCGTCATCGGCGACGTCGCGGGCACGCGTGAGGAGGTGCTTGAGTTCCTCCAATGACGACCAGAGACACGACCGTCGCCGTCTTCCGCCCGGACGACGAGCGCCTCACGAACGCGGTCGAGCTCATCGAATCGCTGGGCGCGACGCCGGTTCCGGACCCGATGCTGTCGGTCCGGTCGTCGGGGTCGGGTCCGCAAACGGGGGCCGACTACACCATCCTGACGAGCAAGACCGGCGCGGAACTCGCCTGCGAGGCGGGCTGGGAGCCTGGCGAGACCACGGTCTGTGCCATCGGCCCCTCGACGGCCCAGGCGCTCCGAGACCAGGGGTACGAGGTGGACCGGGTCCCCGACGAATACACGTCCAGCGGGCTGGTTTCGGAGCTTTCGGGTGACGTGGCTGGCGCGACCGTCGAGGTCGCCCGGAGCGACCACGGCAGCGACGTGCTCATCCACGGGCTCTGGGAGGCTGGCGCGTTCGTCCACGAGACGGTGCTGTACGAACTCGTCCGGCCCGAGGGCGCAGGCGAGTCGGTCGAACTGGCCGCCGCTGGCGAGCTGGACGCCGCCGCGTTCACCTCCTCGCTCACGGTCGAGAACTTCCTGGCGACCGCCGACGAGAAGGGGATTCGCGAGGAAGCGCTGGCCGGCCTGAACGACGCCGTCGTCGGCGTCATCGGCCCGCCGACCCGTGAGACGGCCGAGTCACTCGGTATCGCGGTCGACGTGGTCCCCCAACACGCGGACTTCGAGGAGTTGGCCTGCGCGGTCGTGGAGGAAGCAGCGCCGACGTACCACGACTGAGCGTCGGCTGATTTTCGGTAGTATACCGCATCGAGAACCCTCTTTTCGAGAGGATTCTGCGTCGGCCGGTCATTGCCGCGCCCCACTCGATAAATCATATACCACGATATCAAATCGGCTTCGCGCAGGGAACCCTATCCTTCGTCGACGGTCGAGAGAAAGCGTCTCTGCTGGGTTTTCCGGATTCGGGGCCGAAACGGCGTCAGTTCACACCACCGACACCCGATGACGCATCGGGCAGGTCGTACGGCGTCGCGTCCATCCCGAGTTCCTCGAGGGCGGCCGCCATGTGCTCGTCTTTCGCGTAGTCGGCACCGTCCTCCTCGCGGATGCGCTGGGTCGTCGCCAGCACCTCGGCGCGACGGTCGTCGGGGATGTCGTACTTGTCCGTCGAGAGCTCGATGACGAGGCCGTTGTTGTCCTTGGTGTAGATGGAGTGGAAGATGCCCCGGTCGAACACGTTGTAGTGGTGTCCGGCCTCGTCTAGCGCGTCCATGACCTCCTCGTACCGTTCGGGGTCGACGCTGAAACAGAGGTGGTGGACCGCGCCGACGCCGCCTCGCACCCCGCGGGCCGAGGGGCGGTCGTCGCTCACGAAGAAGGTGAGGATGCGACCGTCACCGGTGTCGAAGAACAGGTGCGTCTGGGAAGGGTCGTCGAGGTTCGGCTGGCGCAACACGAGGCGCATTCCCAGAAGGTCGCGGTAGAACGCGAGCGTGTCTGCCTCGTTGCTCCCCCAGATGGTGATGTGGTCGGTGCCGGTGGTGTGGAACGGGCTGTCCGGGAACTCGTCGGTGACAGGGGCTTGCTGCTGGTCGCTCATGGGAGAATCGTACGGGTTCTCGACCGATAAACGCTCGCGGACACCGCCGTCACCCGGTGACAGGCGTGTCCCCGGCGGGGGAAGTCCTACTGACCACCCCTGTCGGCTTCCTCGTCGTCCTGCACCGCGGCGTCCACCGCCTCCTGCTCCGCGGCCTCCACCACGTCCCGCTCGGCCTCGGCTTCCTCGGCAGCCTCCACCACTTCGTCCGGTTCCGGCTCCGGCGGTCGCTTGACGACGAGCACCGGCCCCACCGACAGTTCGGCCACCTGGTCGACGTCCTCGCCGAAGACGACCGACCGGAGCGACGGGGCGCGTTCGCCCATCACCACGAGGTCGTGTTCGGTTGCAGCCGTCGCCGTGGCGCGGATCGGGGCGTCGGTCAACTGGACGGTGGTATCGAGCACGTCCTCGGAGAAGCCGTGTTCGACGAACCAGTCGTAGGCGGCCTCGACGAGCGCGGTTCGTTCGGATAGCGTCTCCTCGTCGGGGGCAGTCGCGAAGATAGAGATGGTGACGTCGTCGTTCGCGAACACGGCCGCGGCGTACTCGACGACGCGCTCGACGGCCACGTCGGGGTGGACCGGGACGAGTACCTTCTCGACCTGTGGTGTCGGGTTCGGGATGAGGTAGGCGTCACACTGGGTCTCGTCGGCGACGCGATTGATGGTCTTCTCGGCGTCGTGGGTGAAGACGATGCGGGTCTCGACGGTCGCACCGTACTCCTCGAACAGTTCGACCACGTCGGCGAGCTTGTTCTGTGCCTGTTCCTCGAACTCCAGTTTTCCTTGCCCGGGTGGCGTCTGCTCGGGGAGGACGTGGTAGGCCAGCAGCAGGACCGGCACGTCCGCGAGGACTTCAGCCACGCCTGGTGAGACGCTCTCCCCTTTCAACACCTGCACCGGGACGAGTACGCGTCGGGTCATCAGACTGCACCTCGTAGTTTCACGTCGCGGGCGTAGTACAAGTACCACACCCCTGCCAGCACCATCACGGCGAGGCCGATGAGCTGTGAGGTGGGCTTCATGAACGCGATGAGACCGAAGCTCGCGATGGCTCCCAGCACGGGAATCACCGGCCCGAAGGGTACCTCGAAGTCCGGCTCGTACCACTCCGGCGGCGACCGCCGGATGACCACCAGCGCGACACACATCAGGCCGTACATGATGAGGTGCAAGAAGGAGGCGACCTCCGCCAGAATCTCGACCTGCCCGGTTCCGACGAGCACGAGCACCGGCCCGGCTGCCGACAGCAGCGCGATGTGCGGGGTGCCGTACTTGAGGTTGAGCCGCCGGAACCGTGCAGGGACGATGGCGTCACGGCTCAGCGCGTAGATAGCCCGCGACGACGAGAGGATGCTCGCGTTCGCCGACGAGAGCGTCGCGAGCAGCCCCGCGAGCAGTATCGCGACCGCACCCGCGAGTCCGAAGAAGTCCCGGGCGACCTCGACCATCGCGGTCTCGCCGAAACTCTCCAGACGTGGACTGCCGAACGCGCTCGTCGCCACGAAGATGGTCGCGACGTAGAACACGCCGACGAGGAGGACCGAGCCGACCATCGCCAGCGGGAGGTTCCTGGCGGGGTCTTTCACCTCGCCCGCGACGGTCGCAACCTGTGCGAAGCCGAGGTAGGAGGTGAACACCAGCGCCGCGGTCGAGAACACCGGCGCGAGGCCGAACCGGAAGAACGTCTCTGGTGCCGAAGCCCGGCCGAACACCCCGAGGGCGTCGAGGCTGCCGTAGGTCAGGAACCCGGTGAGGATGACGAGCAACAGCGCGACGACGACGTTCTGGAGCTTGGTCGCGTTCTCGGTCCCCGTGAGCGAGAGCGCGGTGAGCAAGGCGGCGAAGGCGAGGCCGAGTGGAATCACGAGGTCGGCGGCGTTCACACCGACCTCGGCGAGGACGGCCGCGGCGTAGTTACCGAAGCCGACGAGGTAGAACGCCGAGGCGAAGACGAGACCGAGCCAGACCGAGAGGCCGACCACGGCACCGAAGAGGGTCCCGAGCCCGCGCGAGATGAAGTAGTAGCCGCCCCCCGACTTCGGCATCGCGGTGGCCAGTTCTGCGGTCGGGACCGCCACCAGCAACGCGATGACCGCCCCGATGGCGAACGAGAGTGCCGCGGCGGGGCCGGCCTTCCCGGCGGCTATCCCCGGGAACACGAAGATACCCGCACCGATCATCGTCCCGACGCCGATAGCCAGTGCGCCCCGGAGGCCGATGGTGCGCTCCAGTTCGACGCCCTCCTCGTGGACGGTCGCCTCCTCGGTGACCGTGCCGGCGTCGGTGTCCGGCTCCGGTCGTGCGGCTGGGTCGACTGCCATGCGGTAAGATAGCACGCTTTCGCGGAAAAAAGACGGCCTTGATGCGGTCCCGATGGTTTAAATCCGAGACCGCCCCACTACCCGACGAATGCCCGATTCCGTCCCGGTCCCTGAAATGGCAGACCGCGCCGCCGCGTGCGCCGAGCGCCTGCGCGCGGCCGACGAGGTGTTGCTCTCCTCGCACATCGACGCCGACGGCCTGACCAGCGCCGGCGTCGCCGCCAGCGCGCTGGAACGCGCCGGTGTCCCGTTCGAGGTTAACTTCGAGAAACAACTCGACGAGGCGGCCGTCGCGGCCATCGCCGCGACCGACTACGACACCGTGCTGTTCACCGACTTCGGGAGCGGGCAACTCGACATCATCAAAGAGTACGAAGACGCGGGCGACTTCACCCCGGTCATCGCGGACCACCACCAGCCGGCCGACGCAGAGACGGAGTTCCACCTGAATCCGCTGCTGTTCGGCATCGACGGCGGTTCTGAACTCTCTGGTGCGGGCGCGGCGTACGTCCTCGCCCGGGCGCTGGAGGGCGACGGCGACAACCGCGACCTGGCCCGCCTCGCAGTCGTCGGAGCCGTGGGCGACATGCAAGACACCGACGGGGAACTCCACGGGGCGAACGCGGGAATCGTCGAGGACGGCGTGGCGGCCGGCGTCCTCGAGGAGGGCACCGACCTCGCGGTGTACGGCAAGCAGACCCGCGAACTCCCGAAACTCCTCGAATACGCCAGCGACGTGGTCATCCCGGGCATCACCAACGACCGGAACGGGGCCATCGAGTTCCTGAACGGCCTCGATATCGAGGTCAGAGAGGGCGACGACTGGAAACGCTGGGTCGACCTCGACGCCGAGGAACGCCAGACGGTCGCCAGCGGCCTCGTCCAGCGGGCGGTGCGCTCGGGCGTCCCCGCCGACCGCATCGACCGGCTCGTCGGGACGAGCTACACGCTGCTCGCAGAGCCCGAGGGCACAGAACTCCGGGACGCCAGCGAGTTCTCGACCCTGCTCAACGCGACCGCCCGGTACGAACGCGCCGACGTGGGCCTCGCGGTGTGTCTCGGGAACCGGGACGAGGCGCTGGTCGCTGCCCGCAAGCTCCTGCGGAACCACCGCAAGAACCTCTCGGAGGGGCTCCAGTTCGTCAAGAACGAGGGAACGACCAAGGAGGAACACGTCCAGTGGTTCCACGCCGACGACCGCATCCGCGAGACCATCGTCGGCATCGTCGCCGGGATGTCCCTGGGGGCGAGCGGCATCGATAGGAGCAGACCCATCATCGCCTTCGCGAACGAGAGCGCCGAGGAGGTGAAGGTCTCTTCCCGGGGAACCGGCCACCTCGTCCGCGACGGGTTAGACCTCTCTGTCGTGATGCGCGAGGCGTCACAGGCCGTCGGCGGCGACGGCGGCGGGCACGTCATCGCGGCCGGGGCGACGATTCCGCGCGGGAAAGAGGACGAGTTTATCGCGGAGTGTGACCGGCTGGTCGGAGAGCAGCTGGGCCAAGGTTAATTTCATCAGTATTCTGCACAACCATGGCGCATGAACGACCGTCTCCTCGACGACATCGTCCACGACCTTGACAAGGACCGGGTAGACAGCGAGTACATCAGGAACCGATTCGTCGACGTCGGACGCGAGTACATGGAGAACGCCGCCGACCCGACAACGGAGCAAGTGGAAGTACTCGTCGACCACTTCGAGGACCGCGACCCGGATGAAATCGACGAAGAAGCCCTCTCGTTGCTGTGGACGATGAGTGGCGTCTTCAGATGGATGGTCGACGATCTCCCGCTTCAGGGACAGACCTCCGACCCGGCGTGGCTCCGAAAGAAGTTGGCGTTCTGGGAGATTACCAAGGGCGGAGCGGACGAGTAGGACGAGTCTCGAGGGTTTCGACGACCCCGCCCTACTCGTAGAACCGCTCGGGGACGTGTCGCCGCAGTTCCGACGGGAGCGCCCGGGCCACCTGCGACCAGACCGTCGCGAGCCGCTTGCGCAGGGCGACGTACACGCCACCCACGACTATCGTCACGACGACCAGCGGCGGCACCGGTTCCGGGAGCGTCAGGGCGGGCACACCCAGCAACCCCGCCAGCGCGAGGTCGCGGGGCGACCCGTCGTAGGGTACCAGTCGTTTCGGCGCGAGCCAGCGGCCGTGGTAGTGGCTGTACACCGCCTTTTCCGACCGCCCTTCCCACGGGCGGAGTTCGAGGCCGCCGCCGTAGAGGTCCATCACGGGGTGCAAGGCGGCCGCGACGAGGAACGTCGCGAGCGCGATGGTCGCCGTCGTCGGGATGGCGAGCGCCAGCACGGCCGCGAGGCCGGCCGGGAACCAGCCGAACACGGGGAAGTGAAGCGTCTTGCGGTGGCCCGCGTAGATGTCAAGGTCGGGGAACACGCTGCCGGCGACCGCCGCCGCGACGACCGTGGCGGGGTCGCCACCGCCCAGTTGGACCACGAACGTCGCGAGCAGGAGGCCCGCGAGCGCGTGGGTCATGGCCATCATCGTGGAAACGCATACGCCTCGAAAGTATACAAGGTTGTCCCGACTGATGCTACTCTGTGACACGGTCGACACAGGGGTTTTTCGGGCCGGGCACCTACGTCGAGGTATGCGAAGGGACACGGTGTGGACGCGGAATGCCACCTTGTTCACCCGGACCACGCAGGTCGGGTTAGTCGGCATCTTCGTCCTCGGCATGACCATCCGCAACGTGAGCGTCGTGCTCAACGCCCTGTTCGCCATCGGTGTGACGCTCCTGCCGGCTGTCCTCGAGCGCGACTTCCGCATCGAACTGGACCCGCGTTTTACCGTCTACCTCGGGGTCGCGGTCTTCCTCCACGCCGTCGGGATGTTCCAGTTCTACGACGAAGTCTGGTGGTGGGACCACCTCACGCACACGCTCTCGGCCAGCATCGTCGCCGTCGTCGCCTACGCGACCGTCTGGGCCATCGACGCCCACAGCGACCGGCTCTACCTCCCGGAGCCCTTCGTCATGGTGTTCGTCCTGGCGTTCACGCTGGCGATGGGGGTCTTCTGGGAGGTGATGGAGTTCATCGCGCGTGAACTCGCCATCGCACTCGACCTCGACCCGGTGCTCATCCTGTACGGACTCGACGACACGATGCTCGACCTCGTGTTCGACCTCGCGGGCGCGCTGGTCGTGACGCTGTTCGGGACGGGGGCGGTGCGCGAACAGGGTGAGGAACTGGCGGCCTGGCTGGAACGGCGGCGGGGGACGAGCTAAATCCCCCGCGGCCGAACACCCGCTGTGAAACCGGAGCGTTTCCTCGCGGCCGACGCGGACCGTCGACAGCTCTTGCTCGTGGTCGTGGTCGTCACGGTCGGGCTCGTCTTCGGAACCGTGGTGACGGGCCGGTACCTGTGGTTCCTGCGCGAACCCGACGCCATCCAGGGGGTCGTCGACGGGTTCGGACCGCTCGCCCCCCTCGCGTTCGTCGTGCTCCAGACGCTTCAGGTCGTGCTCGCGCCCGTTCCCGGGCAGGTGCTCGCGTTCGCCGCGGGCTACCTGTTCGGGGCAGGCCTCGGCTTCGCCTACAGTATGGTCGGCGCGACCGTCGGGACGTACCTCGCCCTCCTGCTGGCGCGGCGGTACGGCCGTCCCTACGTCGAGCACGTCGTCGCCCCAGACGCCCTCGACCGGTTCGACGACTTCCTCCACGAGTACGGCCTGGTGGGCGTGTTCGTCATCTTCCTGTTGCCGGGATTCCCGGACGACGTCATCTGCTTCGCTGCCGGGATGAGCGACCTCGACGTGCGGAAACTGGTGCTCGTCTCCGTGGCCGGGCGGACACCCGGCTATCTGGTGCTGACGCTCTCCGGTGCGGGACTGGCACAGGAACAGGTGTACCTCTCTGTGGGGTTGCTGGTCACGGCGGCCGCAATCGGTGGCGTGCTGTTCTGGAAACGGGAGGCGTTGCTGCGGCGGCTAGCGGCCGGAAGAAGTCGGTAGACACCCGTCAGTCGTCCCAGACCGCGACGTTCTCCTCGCGGAGTTCGCCTTTCGCCTTCCACGTCCGCGGGCGAAGCGCGATGACGACGAGGGTGACGTACGCGAGGCCGACCATGACGGTGACGACCTCACCGGAGAGGCGGCCGACTGCGGCGGTGTCGGGCCACGGGCGTGTCGTCGGGACGACGAACACCCGCGCCAGCCACGCCGCGCCGAGGATGGTGAACAGCGGGAGGTACACCCGCCGGAGCCGGTGCGCGAGGGCCTCCTCGAACGATATCTTGATGACCGGCGTGCGGTAGTCCTGGGCGAGTTTGCGCCGCCAGTCCGGGTCTGTGACGGGCGTCGACGGGTCGAGTCCCTTCGCGAAGACGTTCTCCTGCAGGACGCGAACCCGGGAGCGCCAGATGTCGTAGCCGCGATAGCGTCGTGCTTCCATCACGAGGAACGACGACAGCATGACGCCCGCGATGAGGATGAGGTAGTGCGGGTGGTCGGGACTGGCGAACGCGAACGTCAGGATGGCTGCGAGCGTCGTGACCGCCCAGTTCGTGGTACGGTCCAGCCGCTCCCGCCAGAACTTCATCCGGTGTATCTCGCCGCGGTAGAGGTGTGCCAGCGACGAACTCGGGCCCATGTCTACTTCGAGCAGGCCGGCACCGATGTCCCGTGCCTCTTCGCTGCTCGGGTCGAAGGGCTCTTCGTCCGTGTTCATCGCCGTCCCGTCCGCCGTGTCACTGTTCGGCGGTTTGCTGGAGCTGGGCGGTGTCCTCGTACTTCTCGCGGAACTCGCCGATGAGGTTGCCCATCTTGGCGTACCAGTCGTTGAGCATGCGCTGCATGTCGTCGGCGACCTGGTCGGGGTCGACCGGCTGGTAGACGTGGTAGTAGCCACCCTGGTCGTAGTTCACCTGCTCTTGCTGGACGAAGCCCGACTGTTGGAGACGCTTTATCGCCCGGTAGGCGGTCGAACGCTCCCGTTCGACGCGCTCTGCGATCTCGTCGACGGTGAGGGGGTTGTCGCTCTCGACGATGGTCGAGAACACCTCCTTGTCCAGCTCTTTCAGTCCGTGGATACACTCCAGCAGGCCCTCGCACTCCATGTCCTGCTGCAGGTACTCCCGCATCGAATTGGCCATCTCGTGTTGATGCTATGTGGTTCGAGGGTAAAAGCCTTGTTCGATTTGTGCAACACCGCACAGCACCGAATCGGGGTCCCCACGCGGGACGGCGGGTCGAGGGTGTCACGTATCAGTCGAACCGTTGGAGGCGGCCGCGTCACTGTACTTCTCGCGGAACTCGCCGACGAGTGTGCCCATCATGGCGTACCAGTCGTTGAGCATGCGCTGCATGTCGTCGGCGACCTGTTGTGGGTCAGCGGGCCGATAGACGTGGTAGTAGCCGCCGTCCGCGTAGTTGACCTGTTCCTTCCGGACGAATCCCGCGTCGACGAGCCGCTGGATAGAACGGTAGGCCGTCGACCGTTCCCGGTCGCTCGCGACGGCGACCTCGTCGATAGACAGCGGTTCCGGGGCTTCCGTGAGCGTCCTGAACACCGTGAGGTCGAGGTCACCGAGGCCGTGGCCGCACTCCAGTAACCCCTCACACTCCATGTCCTGTTCCAGGTACTCGCGCATCGATTGGGGCATGTCTCGTTCGGAGAGAGGGACCGCTGAAGTAAAAGTATTGTGCAATACTCAAAATACCATTTTTCAATACATTCCTGTCAACTCGAACACGTGTCAGAGAAACGGTCGCCGGTGACGTCCCGACTGCCGGACGCGATTGCCCGGCCCGTGAATTCCCCCGGTGGGTCGACCGTGTGCAAGCGGTGCGCGCGAGTGATGGTCAGGGAACCCGCACGCGAGGGGTGACGAGTGGAGTCGGCGTGTCCGGTCGGGGGGTGTCCGGTGTGTCTCGTACTCAGTCGCTGGTGAGCGCGTCCTGGCTGGCCGCACAGTTGTTCGGCCCGAGTTCGAGTTCGAACGCCTCCTCGTCGGTGGCCTCGCGCTGGCCGAGGTTCGTCTCGATGATGTCCACGTAGTTCGCCGGGCGCGGCGGCATGTCCGAGAGGACGAGGTCGACGAAGTCGTCCTCGTCCATCGTCAGCGCGTCCATCGTCTCGACGAGTTCCCCGATAGGCGCGGTGTAGGTGTCGTCGTCGGCCGGCGTCGCGGCGTCGCTGAAGTGGGCGCCGCCGACGAGCACGTCGTCGTCCTGGGCGAGGACCTTGGTCTGGAGGGTGTCGTAGAGCTGCTTCGCGGCGTCGGGCGCGCCCTCGTCGCCCTCTTCGAGGTCGGGGCGGGCGACGCTCTCGGTGAACAGGCCGTCACCGGTCGCGAGCAGGCTCCCGCCGACGAGGTAGGAGGTCATCCCGCTCGTGTGCCCGGGCGTGTAGACGGTCTCTATCTCCGCCGCACCGACCTCGAGGACGTCGCCGTCCTCGACGGTCTCCATCTCGTCGGCGTAGGTGACACCGCGCGGGACCGCGTTGGCCGGGATGACACCGGTCACGCCCTCCTCGGCGAGGGTGCGCACGCCGCTGATGTGGTCGGCGTGGATGTGGGTGTCGATGGCGTAGTGGAGGTCGGCGTCCAGTTCCTCGGCGTCGGCGAGGTAGCGGTCTGTGAACTCGCGCAGCGGGTCGATGACCGCGGCCTCGCCGACGGAGACGAGCATGTAGGCGAGACAGCCGCTGGACGGGCGCTGGTACTGGTAGAGCTTGCCGGGGCCGTCGTACCGCGACACCTCGACTCGCTCGTAGATGCGGGCCCAGCCGTTCATGCCCTCGTCGAGGTGGACGACGTCGCGGCCGTTCTCGGCCAGCTTCGCGGCGACGTACTCGCTCGCGCCGCCCTTCGCGCACAGGACGACGAGCGGCTCGCCCTCCGGGACCTGCTCCAGCACGTCGTCAGGGAGCTCGTCGTCGAGGAACTCGAAGTAGGGCACGTTGGCGATTTCGACGTTCTCGCCGTCGATGTGCCACTCCGAGAAGTCGCTCTCCATACGCGCGTCGAGGATGGTGACCGCCTCGCCGCCGTCGATGCGCGACTTCAGTTCTTCAGGGCTCAGTTCGTCGACTTCGATTTCGATCGTGGGTAACGCGTCAGGGTCCATGCGTCACTCCACGCTTGGAGGTGGGGTACAATAAGTATTGTGGATATTGTGCAAGACACTCAGAAAAATCAGCATCGTTGCGCGACTCGAATGGAACCAGAGGCCGTATTACACCTCATTCGGCTAATTTAGACCTTTTGAGCCGCTCAGTGCGGCAGTGCCTGCGAAGTTAGAAAGTTCTTAATTGTGCAATATACACAATTCTATCTGCGATGTGTGAGCGGCCGAAAAATCGACACTCCAGGAAGGTCCTCAGTCCGCGGTCGGGTGGGTCGTAGACGACTCCGCACGCAGCTCCTTGATGCTACTGTAGACGACCGCACCACTGACCAGCAGCGCCGCGCCCAGGATGATGGCGAGGCTCAGCGTGTCCGCGACGGGAATCTCCATGACGTTCCCGATCTTGCGGATGGCGACCGCGATGGCCCCCAGCAGGAGCATCACGCCGAAGTACACCTTGATCTCGTCCTCGTTGACCAGGCTGGTCGAGGCGGCACCCAGGCGGGCACCGAGGGCACTACCGGCCAGCAGCGGGACGACGATACTGAGGTCGACCGCGCCGGACTGGGCGTAGAGGAAACTCCCGATACCGCCCGAGAAGACGATCTCGAACAGGTCGGTCCCGACCGCGACGGGCACCGGGACGCCGATGAGGTAGAACAGCGCGGGCATGCGGATGAACCCACCACCGACACCGAGGAAGCCCGATAGGAGACCGGTGAGGAACGCGACCAGCAGTATCATCCACAGAGAGACGCTGACACCCCCGCGGAGCGATATCATTGGCGGGACGCGATAGGACTGTATCTTCTTCGCGATGTCGGGGATGTCGTCGGCCGATATCTCCGCGTCCTCGTCGACGTCGTGGCTGATACCGCCGTCACCGCCTTTCAGGGCGGCCCAGGTGACGAACAGGCCGATGCCACCGAGGAGGAGGACGTATGCGATGCTGACGACGCTGTCTGCGTATCCCATGTGCTGGAGCCACTCCAGGCCGAGCTTCCCGACCTCGATGCCGGCGGACGTCCCGGCAATCATCAGGACACCCAGCTTGTAGTCGACCTGCCCCAGGTCACGGTGTTTCAGCGTCGCGATGACGGACGTCCCGAAGACGAACGCGAGGCCGGACGCGACCGCCACGTCCGTCTTGTATCCCATCACCAGCAACGCGGGCGTGACGAGGAACGAGCCACCCATGCCGAAGAACCCGAACAGGATGCCGATGAGCACCCCGAAGCCCGCGAAGGTGGCGAGCAACAGGACGCTCATTCCGAGGACCTCCATGGTCAGGCACCCCGGATGAGGTCTCTGATGGTCGGTCCGAGGACGCGCTCGAGGAGGCCGTACCCCACGTAGAGGATAGCCGCCTCGACGAGCACGATCCCGATCAGTGCTGCCGCCTGTGCGTTACCGCTGAGTGATTCAATTCCGAACATCGTGCACCTCGAACCGTAGTCTTGTACACTTCATGAGTTTCTGTACACGACACCCTAACCGGCAGGGGGTAATAACGGTTTTGGGAACATCGTACAATACTATATCCCTGTACCCCACACATGGTGATGCATAAGTTATGGGTAGCTACAGGGAGAACAGTAGTCACTATCCAGATACGATTTTTCTGCTCCACGACCCCCCACAACGCGCGCCAGCGGCGGTTCGAAGGTGGCCGGGCGAAAACAAATCATCGAACAGATATTTCAATCGCTGTGGGCGTCACGGACGGCACGAGAACGAAACTGGGCGGCGAACGCGAGTCGAACGGACGACGTGGACGAACGGAAGCGGTGAATGAGAGCGGTGAATCGGGAAGCGGGGAGTCGAACAGGAGAACAGGTCGGAAAAGAGACGTGAGAATCGAACCGTTCTCGACGTGTGCGCAAACCGCGGCTCAGTCCGCAGACGTGGGTGCCGAGCTGGACTCGTCGTCGCGCGAGCGCCAGACGCCCTGCACGTACGCGCCCAGGAACATCCCACCGATGCCCCACAGGATGGTCAGATTGCCGACGCCGAGGCTGGCGTAGGCCGCCCCCGGGCAGATACCGGAGAGGCCCCAGCCGACGCCGAAGATGGTCCCGCCGACGAGGACGTTTCTGTCGTAGTCCTTCAGGCGCCGTCTGTACTCGTCACCCGTGAGGGGCGCGCGGCGGCCGGACTTGCTCATCACCCAGAAAGCGATACCGGCGGTGACGCTGGCGCCACCCATGACGAGCAGGAGCCCGAAGTCCTCGAGCTGGAGGAACTGCAGGACGACCTCGGGGCGTGCCATCTGGCTGTGAGCGAGGCCCGCGCCGAAGACCAGACCCCCGAGCATGACGAGTCCGTAGAACGACAGTCCGCGCCCCGTTTCCTGGCTCATATTCCCACCCCGAAGAACACGATGGCGTTCGCGGTGACGATGGCGATGATGACGAAGGTCGCGACGTTGACCAGCGAGGTCTCGGAGAGCGACCCGACGCCACAGACGCCGTGGCCGGACGTACAGCCCTTCCCGACGCGGGTCCCGATGCCGACGAGGAACCCGCCGAGGAGCAGTCGCCACGGGGCGACCTCGGTCGTGAACCAGTCACCACCGGTCGCGAGTGTGTAGAGCGCAGCACCCGCGACGATGCTCAGGGTGAAGACGACCCGCCAGTCCCGCGAGCTCGTAAAGCGGAACTGCTGGAAGCGCGACCGGTTGGAGACGTACGACCACGTCGACTCGAGGAAGGTGCTCGCGCCCGCGATGATGCCCGTTCCGAGGTAGATTATCGCGGTCCCGAGCCCGATGAGGAAGCCCCCGAGTACGTAGTGGGCGACGCCATTGGGGAACAGTTCGATCATCGCTCGGTTAGCACCCTCCGTCGGTAGTGGTCTCGTTCGGGTCGAAGCTGACCGTCGGTGCGTCTCGTCCCGCCAGTGTGACGAACCGGGAGCGGGCGGTACTGTCGACCGACGTTGCGACGTCGGAGAAGGCGTGTTCGCTCATCTTCAGTCCAAGGTATCTGGTGTGCGCACTTAAGAGTTTGCATAGAATATCACAATCGTCGCAATACTGTTGCAAGTACCGAGCGCTCTTCCACCCCGGCTCGCGCACGATTATTGGATATTAGGTGAGTAAGACCGGTCTGCAGACAGCGATAGATATTTATTGTATAGCCCAATATTGTGGAGTACACGCAACAATGAGCACAGACATCAGCGTTACCGAAACCCTCGACGTGAAAGGAGAGAACTGCCCGATGCCCGTCGTCAAGACCAAGCAGGCCATCGACGCCCTCGAAGCCGGCGACGTGCTCGAAGTGGTCGCGACCGACTCCGGCAGCATGAGCGACATCGCCGGCTGGGCCGACACCACCGACGGCGTCGAACTGGTCACCCAGGAGGAGGGCGACGGCGTCTACAAGCACTACGTGCGCAAGACGGAGTGAACCCATGAGCACCGACTCTCCCGCATCACAGGAAACCGACGCGGCCCTGCGCGCCCGCATCGACGAGCTCGAACAGAAGCTCGCCGACCTCGAGAGCGAGGTAGATGACGACCAGAAGAAGATGGTCATCATCGCCACCAAGGGGACCCTCGACATGGCGTACCCGCCGCTCATCCTCGCGAGCACGGCGGCCGCCTTCGGGTGGGACGTGGTCGTCTTCCACACGTTCTGGGGGCTTGACATCCTGCACGAGAAGCGCTCGAAGGACCTCAAGCTCAGCGCCGTCGGTAACCCCAACATGCCGATGCCGAACGCCATCGCCGCCATGCCGGGCATGGACCGCATGGCGACGAAGATGATGGAGAAGAAGATCGCGGACAACGACACCGCGACCATCGAGGAACTCATCCAGACGAGTCTGGACATGGGTGTGGAGTTCCAGGCGTGCCAGATGACCATCGACCTGATGGGCTACGACGAGGCCGACTTCTTCGACGGCGTGACCCTCGGTGTCGGCGCAGCGAGCGCCCTCAGCGAGATGGAAGACGCGGACATCCAGCTCCTCGTCTGAGCTAGCAGCGTTCGCAACCGACCACTTTCTGCGGCCGCAGTCGACCAACCCTCAGCCGAGCGTGAGCCGACCAGCGAGTTCGGGGAACACCACGTCTCCGTAGTCGACCACGAGGACGACCACCAGTGGGCCGAGGAACAACCCGTACCACCCGAACACCAGCGACCCGAGGTACTCGAACAGGGCGAGTACGACCAGCGAGGCCAGGACGACGCCGAGGCCGACCCAGACCGTCCGGTCGCTCTCTCGGTCCAGGAACGCGGACATACAGGGAGGAGACGCTCGGGGCGGAAAAGCGACCGACCCACGTGTCTGGTCCGCAACCGCCCCGGGGCTCGCGAGGTCAGTTTTTCAGCACCGAGGCGACCGCGAGCGCCGCCCCGAGGAGGACGAGCAGCGCCTGCAGGTTCGCGGTAACGGCACGAAAGAGGGGGTCACCGAGGAGTGACTGGAACAGGAGGACGTACGCGACGGCCGCGGCGCAGACCAGCGACAGCAACGCCCGCCGCCCCACCTCGCTTCGGTACCCGGCGTACAGCAGTGCCGTGAGGAACGCGGAGAGCACGACGTAAGGGACGTGGAACGACATCGACTCGGGTACTCGTTCGTTCTCGAGAGATTTCAATGAACTGAACGACTCACGGTTCGATACGTGGCGGTGGTCGGTGACGACCGGACTCACTCGAGTTCGACGCCCTCGGCCAGTAGCCGGTGTTCGACGTACGCATCCAGTTCAGCAAGTATCACGTCACGGTCGACCGTTGCGGTCTCCCCGCGGAAGACGGCCCCCATCGCGATGGTCACGAGCAGTTCTGCGACCTGTTCGGTGTCGACCGCACGGAAGCGACCCTGGTCGATGCCGCGCTGGACGATACCGGCCAGCGTCTCGCGGAAGGCCCCGTCTATCTCGGTGAAACGCTCGCGGAATCTGGGTTCGCTGACGCCCTGGGCCCGGACCTCGACGAAGGGACCCCGTTCGAGCGGGCCACCCTGGCGAATCGGCGCGTCGGCCGGGACACCGCCCGGGACCGACTCGACGACCGCCTCGCTGACCCGCTCGTCGGCCGGCCCCGCCACCAGCAACCGCAGGTGGAGTCGCAGGTCGGTGAGTGGGTCGTCGCTGAAGCGCGTGCCGAACCCGGCACCGAACTGCCCGAGCATGAACTCCATGAACGAGAGCAACAGGTCGTCCTTGCCGTCGTAGAAGTGGTAGAACGAGGACTTGCTCAGGTCGGCCTCGTCGGCGATTCGCTGGATGGAGAGCCCGGCGTAGCCGTGCTTGCGGAGGGCGCGAAACGTCGCGTGCATTATCTTCTCTCGCGTGTCGGTCGGCTCGCCGGCGAATGGCCCGTCGCTCATACTGACCGAATATTCGGTCGGTGCGTAAAAGCGTGCCGAGCAGCGCACTCGCGGCGGGACAGCCGAAAGATTGATTACTAACCGAACGTTCGTTCGACGCATGCCTACCGAACGTTCGTTCAGTAACTGCCGGGGCGTGAGGGTCGGCCGATGAGTCCCCCCGACCTCCCGGGCCTCATTACCGAGTACAGCAGCCACGCCATCGCCGTGATGCTCGTCCTGACACTCGTCGTCGGGGCGGGCGTCCCGGCGATGAAGCAGTCCAGTTCCCTGGACCAGTACCAGGGCGGGACGGTCGAAGGAGACGCCCTGGACTACCTCGACGCGAACTTCTCGTCGGGTGATGGGAACACGTCCGTCGCCCAGGTCGTGGTTCGCGGCGACGACGTGCTCTCGAAGGAGAGCCTCGTCGAGACGCTGTCGTACCAGCAACACCTGCGTGCGAACGAGACGGTGAACGGGACGCTCACCGAGGACGGTCTCCACAGCGTCTCCACCGTGGTCGCGACGACCGCCATCACCGAGGAACGCGCTGCCGACCTGCGGGAGCGTCGGGGCGAGGTGAACGAGACGGAGCGCGACCTTCGGGCGGCACTCACCACCCTCGAATCGAACCCCAACGCGAGCGCGAGCGCCGCGTTCGAGTCGGTCCGGGCGAACAGTTCGGTTCCCCTGACGGACGCGGACGGGGAGACGTTCGAGCACGCGACCCGGCAGCTTCGCGGCGCGACGAACGAGAGCCAGCGCCAGGCCGCGTACCGACTCGGGACGCAGGGTGTGCTCGCCGACGAGTACGAGACCTTGCGCGAGGACCAGCGAGCGCTCGAAGCCGGTATCGACCCGACGCTCGCCGAACAGCGTGCACAGCTCGAATCGATGAACGAGAGTTCGGTCGAGGACGTGGTCTCGCGGGTGCTGGGCGGCGGTGGTGGTGCCACCCAATCGTCTGCCGCCCGGGCGCTCCGGTTCATGCCGGCGGAGTACGAACCCGGGTCGACCGAGGCGAACGCGACGCTCCTGCTCGCGAGCCAGCACACCGACTCTGCGTCGTTCGCACCGGGTGACGCCCCCGACGAGATTATCGACTCGGAGCTAGCCATGCAGGCCCTCGCGGCCGACCACGAGGGCGACCTGACCTACCTCGTCTTCGGGAGCGGCATCGTCGCCGACGAGATATCGGCCTCGATGGTCGACAGCATCGCCATCATCGGCCCGCTCGCGTTCGTGTTCGTGCTGGTCGTGCTCGTCGTCGCCTACCGCGACCTGCTCGACGTGGTGCTCGGCCTGGCGGGCGTCCTCACCGTGCTCGTGTGGACGTTCGGCGTGATGGGCTGGGCCGGCATCGCGTTCAACCAGATGTTCATCATGGTGCTGGTGTTGCTCATCGGCCTCTCTATCGACTACGCCATCCACCTCCTGATGCGCTACCGCGAGGAGCGGACCGACGAGAACGACGACGGTGACGGCGACCCCAGCGGGCCACGCCCCGCGATGCGGACCAGCCTCGCGACCGTCGGCGCGGCGCTCGTCATCGTGACGACGACGACCGTCATCGGGTTCCTCGCGAACCTCACCAGCCCCATCGGGACGTTCCGGACCGTCGGCGTCGTCAGCGCCGTCGGCATCGTCTCCGCACTGCTCGTCTTCGGCGCGCTGGTACCCGCGGTGAAGGTCGAACTGGACGCCTGGCTCGAATCCCGTGGCTGGAACCGCCAGCTCCCCGCCTTCGGAACCGGCGGCGGGCGGTTCACCGAGGCGCTGCGCGTCGGCGAAGTCGCCGCCCGGCGGGCACCCGTGGCCGTCCTCGTCGTCGCGCTCTTGCTGACGGCGGCCGGGGCCTACGGCGGCACGCAGGTCGGGACGAGCTTCAGCCAGGAGGACTTCCTCGCGGACGACCCCGCGGACTGGATGCAGGACCTGCCCGATCCGCTCGCCCCCGGCGACTACAGCGCCCAGGAGGCGATGACGGTGCTGAACGACCGGTTCGTCCGTGAAGATTCACAGGCGCAACTCCTGGTCACGGACGACGTGACGAACCCAGACACCCTCGACCGGTTGCGCGAGGCGGAAGACGCCGCGGCCGAGCAGGACACCACGAGTACCCTCTCGAACGGTGACCCGGCCATCGACAGCCCGTTCGCCACGTTCGAGCGCGTCGCGAGCGAGAACGACTCGTTCGCCGCGACGCTCGATGCCGCCGACACCGACGACGACGGCGTCCCCGACGAGAACGTCACACTCGTCTACGACCAGTTGTACGAGGTCGCGCCAGACGAGGCGCGTGAGACCGTCTACCGGACCGGTTCGGGCGAGTACGAGGCGGTCCGCATGGTCGTCTCGGTCGACGGTGACGCCGACGGCGAAGCCGTGATGGACGGGATGCGCGACGTGGCCGACATCGTCGACGGCGAGGGAGCCGGGGCGGTCGCGACCGGCCAGGTCATCGTCGACCAGCTCACGCAGGAACAGCTCCTGACGACCGTCCTCCGGGGACTCGTCGTCTCGCTCGTGGTCGTGTTCGTCTTCCTGATGGGCGCGTACCGCTTCACCGAAGGGAGCGCTTCGCTGGGGGCCGTCACCGTGCTCCCGGTCGCGTTCACCCTGGCGTGGATTCTCGGGACGATGCACCTGCTCGACGTGCCGTTCAACGTCGTGACCGGGATGATAACCAGTCTGACCATCGGCCTCGGCGTCGACTACAGCGTCCACGTCAGTGAGCGCTACAACCACGAACTCGCCGAGTTGGGGTCCGCATGGGACGCCCTAGAAGCCGCGGTCACGGGTACCGGCGGCGCGCTGGCGAGCAGCGCCGCGACGACCGCCGGCGGGTTCGGCGTGCTCACGGTCGCTATCCTGCCGTTCCTCCAGCAGTTCGGCCTCATCACGGCGCTGACCATCGTCTTCGCGTTCGTCGCGAGCGTCGTCGTACTCCCGAGCCTGCTCGTGCTCTGGACGCGGTTCGTCCACCCCGAGACGCTGGCGGTGGAGGGTGCGGGCGAGGACGACGACGGCGAGGACGACGACGATGGGGTCGCCACGCCGGACATCGCTGCACCCGCCATCGCCGCATCCGACGGGGACGACCCCGTGGCTGCACCGCGGGCCAGCACGGAACCGGAGGGACCGGCCGACCTCGCGGAGCCGCTGGCGGCCCGTACCCTCGAATACGGGCACGTTCACCCCGGGCAGACGCTCCGCGTCAGCGTCGCGGTCGACGCGGTCGACGACCGGGTCGTGCTCCGCGACCGCGCCATCGGGTCGGAGACCACGGTCGTCGACGTCTCGCCCGAACCGACCCAGGTGATGGCCCACGACGGCGTCGTCTTCGTCGCCTGGGCCAGCGGCTCGGACGGCGACCGCGTCTGCACGTACGAGACGACGGTTCCCGAGGTCGCAAGCGACGGCGACACCGCCCGGTTCCGCGGGACCGTCACCACGGAGACCGCCGAGGTGGCCGTCTCGGGTGACGAGGAGATACGGGTCGTCCCAGACCTGTTCGAGCGGGTCGTGTCGCAAGGCCACGCGACCGACGCCGACCTCGCGGTCGCCGCGAACGCCTACGAACGAGGAGAGTTGAGCCCCGCACAGTTCGAGCGAGTTTCCCGTGCGTGGCTTCGCGGCATCGACGAAGAACCGATTCGAGCACCGGCACAGCCGCTTCCCCGGACCAGCCGCTGACTGGCTCGCCAGTGCGGGTCGCGATACGACCTGACCTTCCTCTGTGCGACGGACGTCCCGTTCGAGGACACCCCTGACCGTGAGGGACCCACCTTGCGCGAGCGACTCCAGAGATGGACCAGGGCGTTCCTCGACCGCCACGGGATTCCCTACGTCGTGCTGTGTGGCAGCCTGGACGAGCGAATCACGACGGTCCGGGCCGTCCTGGACGAGTTCGAGCCGTTCGACGCGGAACGGTCGGTTTCCCGTGGAGAACCCGGGTCGCCGAGCGACGGCTGACCGCGAAGCCCCGGATTCACCCGGACCGGGCAATTTGGTATCGTAGTATGGAGTTTATCGAGACGGGTGGCGAAATGGGGGGCGAAACCAGAACATCGCGAGAACAGCTGACACAGGGCCCCTCAACGCCGAAGTGCCGATGACCGTCGAGAATCGAGCCGAGACGGTCTATCGCGGGCCCCCACCGGAAGTGTTCTCCGGAGAGGGGCTGGTCCACGCCCGGGCGACACCCGGTCACATCGACGAGCCAGTAGGGGTCCGAAACCGGCACGGGTAGTCAGTACCCAGTCACGGACAGAACGGCAACGCCGCCTCCGACACGAGCCGACCGCGAAACTCGGAGACGGTCCCGGTTTCGCGAGCTCACCGGTGTCGTACACCGTACGTGGCCGTCCACTCCGGACAGTTTTCGAGACCCATCACGTCCGGTGAGGTACTGCCCGCGTGGTGCGCTCTGGCCAGGCCACGGTACCGGGTGGGCCCACGGCACCCGGTTTCGGCGCTGGCACGCCACTGTCGTGCGACCTCGACGTCGCCGGCCCGATCCCGGGGGTCGCGTGCTCACGAGACGTTCTTCGTCGCCACCCCGGATGGGCACCTGACCTGGAACCGCCGGCAGTCCCTCTACCTCCCGGGTCCGGACGCGGCTTCCCGACGAGGTCGGGGCGTCTGCTCGCGGGTCGATACGACCAGAGAAAGCATCGCGTGGCGGTTCCGGTTCACTACCCGCGGGCAGGCCGTTCAGTGCCGCAGCTACCAGTTCGCCAGGATTCGAGCGCCTGCGGAACCGGGGCGCTTCGAATCCGCGTTTCGGTGAGAACGACCGGTACAGGACGATAAACCGTATGCCACGATACGAAATCAGGTGTCGGTGGCCACGAGACTGGCGACCACGCGCTCGGTTCCAGTCAGCTTCCTGAGCACGTCGAGTTCCTGCTGGAGCGTCTCGTCGTCCAGTGCGGCCATTTCGGACTCGAAGTAGGTCGCGAACTCGCCGAAGCGCTGGCGGTATTCGCTGGAGACGGTAAGCGGGTCGGACTGGCGTTCCCACTGCCCGAGTTCGTACTCGGGGACCTCGATGCCCTCGGCGGGCGGGTCGCCGCCGGACTCGCGTTCTGCGACCATCCAGTTCTTCAGCAGGTCGGCGTATCTGGTGAGGAGGACCGCCTTGCGGACGCCGGAGTTGGCGAACTGTTCGGGGCCGCCGCTGGGGAACTCGATTGTCGTCTCGGTCTCGCCAGGGGTGCCGGTCCGGTCCGACCAGCTGGCCCGGAGGCGGAGTCGGCCGGAACCAGAGTCGTCGGTCTGTCTCACCTTCACGAGCACGACCCCGCCCTTCGTCTTGCCCTCCGAGGTGGGCGAGGCGAAGAGCGTGTTCACCTGCATGAGTTCGCCCGTCGCCTCCTCGGCGGCGCTGGAGCCGTAGACCTTCTCGATGTCGTACCCCTCGGCGTCGAGTTCGAGCGAGAGGTCGAAGACGAGTGGCGTGACCATGTACTCGAACCCGTCCGTGACCCGTTCCTCGAACTGTTTCGCGGAGTGGACCGAGTAGTAGTTCGCGCCGCGGACGCTCGTTATCTGGTCGACGATGTCGGAGTTGAAGTCGACGCCGATGCCGACGAAGGTGCTGTGGACGTTCGACTCGGCCTCGCGCGCGAGACGGTCTTCGAGGCTGTCGGCACTGACGTCGCCGATGTTGGGCATCGCGTCGGTGAGGACGACCATCCGGTTCTCGTAGGTCGTCTGGTCCGCATCGTGGTACTCTTCGAGCAGCCCCGAGGCGGCGTCGAGGCCCGCCGAGAGGTTGGTGCCCCCGGTGGCCTGAATGTCCTCCTCGATGTGGCCGCGGATGGCGTCCATGTCGGTCGTTTCGACCGGGTTCATCGGCTTCGCGACCGCGGCCGTGCTGCTGTAGAGGACGACGCCGAAGCGGTCGCCGGGGCGAAGCTGTTTGGTGAGGGAGGCGAGGGCGTCCTTCGCGACCTCGATCTTCGGGCGGTCGCCCGCGTCTTCGACCTCCTGTTTGTTCCCGTACTGGTCGTAGTAGTACTGGCTGAACGGCGACCCCATCGAGCCGGAGATGTCGAGGACGACCACGAGGTTCAGGCGCTTGCGGTCGAAGTCGCTCGCGTCCAGCCCGGAGTTCAGGCCGACCGAGAGGTAGCGCTCGGTCTCGCCCGAGAGCGGGTCGGCAGTGACGGCCGGCGAGTAGGAGGGACAGAACAGCGACTCGCAGGCCTCCTTCGAACCGGTGTCGAAGTAGTAGTCGTAGAACAGTCCTTCGTACGAGAGGTCCGAGGGGATTGGCAGGTAGCCCTCCTCGAGGTTCTGGCGGAAGTTGTTCACGTCCTTCGCGCCGCCGGCTGCGAGCCCGACCGACCCGGCGCTCTGGGTCGAGGTGGCCATGGCGGTGGCGGTCGCACTGCCGCCACCACCGCCGCCTTTGCCGCCCACGTCTTCTTGCATCTGCCCGGGGTCGTACTGCCAGTCGTCGACCAGACTGCCGGGCGGTGCGGTCGTCGGGAGGGGGTCGGTGCTGTCGTCGCCGTCTTCGTCGTCGGTTCGCGGGCTCGTGCCCGGGAAGACCTGCGAGCAGCCGGCGAGGGAGGCGGCTGCGGCCGTGGTGAGCGAGAGGAACGCTCTGCGATTTCGCGGGGACATGGTGAGACAGAGGGCAGGCGACCGCATAGGATGTGGGCTAGCTGAAAGGAAGATTTCACCCCGACGCGACGAAACGCCCCACTTTTGTCGGGGGTGACCTATCTCTCAGGTATGGACGACCTCGACCCCGAGACCTTCGAGGAGGAGAAGTACGTCGAGTACTTCCCGCGCCTCCAGCAGGCGTACAAGAACGCGTTCAACACGTTCAACGAGAAGTACGACTCACAGCTCATCCACGGCATCGACCAGCAGGTGCTCAACGAGTCCGAACCGCACTACGAGGGCGACGGCGAGTTCACTATCGAACTGCCCGAGGACCCGTACGACCGGCTCACGGCGGTCGTGGTCGACGAGGAGAAGTTCGACGCCATCCTCTCGGAGTACACCGACGAGATCGCGTCGGAACTCCGCCGCGTGTTCAACATCCGCTGACGGCGGCTTCTAACGAGCGTCTCAAAAGTCCCTGCCGGTTGCCTCTTCCGCGACCTCTTCGACGCCCTCGGAGAGGGCCTCTTCGGTTCCGCCCTCCATGTATCCCTCTATCATCTCCATCAGTACGTTGAGTATTCCCATAGCTACGCTGAGATGAACGTGCTCCCGCTTAAGTGTTCGGTGGCTGTGACCCTCCTGCGCGGAGAGGAGAACGAGAGCGGTGCCGGCGCTTCGAGCGTCGGAGACGCGAATTCGAACCGGGTGCGCAAGGTTTAGGGAGAGTGACTCCCAAGCCCTATCCATGAGTACCGACGCTCAGAAGGGCGACGACCTCGAGGAACGAGTCACCAACTTCCTCCGTCGCAACTTCCCACAGATTCAGATGCACGGGGGTAGCGCGGCCATCCAGGACCTCGACCGCGAATCCGGCGAGGTCACCATCCTGCTCGGCGGCGCGTGCTCCGGGTGCGGTATCTCCCCGATGACCATCCAGGCCATCAAGTCCCGCATGGTCAAGGAGATTCCCGAGATTACCGCGGTCCACGCCGAGACCGGCATGGGCGGCGACGGTGGCCACGGCGGCGGCGGTGGCATGTCCCCGTCGTTCCCCGGCGAGACCGTCGACGACGACGCAGAGGACGACGAAGGCCCGCAGGCCCCGTTCTAACTTCGAGTTCGTCTCTCCGTTTGTAGTTCGCTCGGCGAAAACAACAGTACTTAGTCTCCGGTCCACCCGAGCACCAGTATGGAACGCACCGACACGGCCGGACAGAACGTCCTCTTCGTCGTGATGGACACGGTGCGGAAGGACCACCTGTCCGTCTACGGGTACGACCGCCCGACGACGCCAGGACTGGAGGCGTTCGCCGAGGAGGCAGCCGTCTACGAGCAGGCCGTCGCACCGGCCCCGTGGACGCTCCCGGTTCACGCCTCGCTGTTCACCGGCCTGTACCCGAGTCAGCACGGTGCCAGTCAGGAGAACCCGTACCTCGAAGGCGCGACGACGCTCGCCCAGACGCTCTCTGGCACCCACCAGAGCGCCTGTTACTCCTCGAACGCCTGGATTACCCCGTACACGCACCTGACCGACGGGTTCGACGACCAGGACAACTTCTTCGAGGTCATGCCCGGCGACTTCCTCTCCGGGCCGATGGCGAAGGCCTGGAAGACGATGAACGACAACGACCGGCTCCGCAAGATAGCGGACTGGCTCGTCTCGGTGGGCAACAAGGCTCACGAGTACCTCGCCAGCGGTGAGGGGGCCGACTCGAAGACGCCACAGGTCATCGACCAGTCGAAAGACTTCATCGATTCGGCCGACGGCAACTGGTTTCAGTTCATCAACCTGATGGACGCTCACCTCCCATACCACCCGCCCAAGAAATATCGCGACGAGTTCGCCCCCGGTGCCGACCCGCAGCAGGTCTGCCAGAACTCCAAGGAGTACAACTGCGGTGCTCGCGACATCGACGACGACGAGTGGCAGGACATCCAGGGCCTCTACGACGCCGAGATTCGTCACATCGACGCCGAACTCCAGCGCCTGTTCGACTGGATGAAAGCAGAGGGCCACTGGGAGGACACCCTCGTCGTGGTGTGTGCGGACCACGGCGAACTGTTCGGGGAGCACGACCTGTACGGTCACGAGTTCTGTATCTACGACCCCCTCGTGAACGTCCCGTGCATGGTGAAACACCCCGACATCGAGCCCGGTCGGTACGACCAGCAACTCGAACTCGTCGACCTCTACCACACTGTCCTCGACCACGCAGGTGTCGAGACGGGCGACGCACAGGCGGTCGACCTCGACCGCTCTCGCTCGCTGCTGTCGGACACGCACCGCGAGGGCGTGACCCCGCCGCGGACCAGCACGGCCGACACCGAAGACGTGGACTTCGGCGAGTACGCCTTCGTTGAGTACTACCAGCCCGTCGTCGAACTCAAACAGCTCGAACAGAAGGCCAGTGCCGCGGGTATCACGCTCGATACGGACTCCCGGTTCTACTCGCGGATGCGCGCCGCCCGTCGCCTCGACGGGAAGTACATCCGGAACGAGCGCATCACCGACGAGTTCTACCGCATCGACGCGGACCCCGGCGAGACCGACGACCGCATCGCCGACGACGACCCCGTCAAAGCGGAGGTCGAGGCGACTCTCTCCGAGTTCGAAGACCTCGTCGGCGGTGAGTGGAAAGAGGTCGACGACGACGACGTCCTCGGCGACATGAGCGACGACGCGAAAGACCGACTGCAGGACCTCGGCTACATCGAATAACGTGACGGACCAGAAGGGCGGGTCGTTCACCGAGATGTTCGGTCGACAGACCCTCGTGAAGATGGGCGTGGGCTTCGTCATCGCCCTCGCCCTCGTCTATCTGCTCGGCACCGTCGTCGGGTGGGAAGACACCATCGCCGAACTCCAGGCAGCCGACCCCGTCTGGGTCGGCCTCGGCTGTCTCTCGACGCTGCTATGTCTCATGATGTGGGGCCGGGCCTGGCAGATCGTGCTGGGCGTCGGCGGCATCGAAGTGCCCTATCACAAGCTGGTCGTGACGTACCTGGCGGCGACGTTCGCCAACTACGTCACCCCGCTCGGGCAGGCCGGTGGCGAGCCGTTCATCGCCTACGTCCTCTCGCGGGACACCGACGCCGACTACGAGCAGAGCCTCGCGAGCGTCGTGACCGCCGACCTGTTGAACCTGCTCCCCTTTTTCAACTTCGCCGCCGTCGGGGTCGCGTACCTCCTGTTCCAGTCGTCGTTCCGGGGCTCGGAGACCGTCGACAACCTCGTCATCGGCCTCGGTGCGCTCGCCGTCGGCGTCCCGGCTATCGTCTGGGCCGGGTGGCGACACCGGACCGGCGTCGAGGAGGCGGTCGTCCGCATCGTCAGACCGCTCTCACGGCTCACCAGTCGAATCAGCGCGGACGGTATCCGGAATCGAATCGAACGATTCTACACCGCCATCGAGCGTATCGCGGCCGAACCCAGGGCACTCGCACGGGCGCTTGGCTACTCCTACCTCGGCTGGTTCTTCTTTACCATCCCGATGTACACTGCAGTCCGTGCCACCGGTTCGGAGATGAACCCCATCCTCGTGTTCTTCATCGTCCCCGCCTCGACCATCGCCGGACTGGTCCCCACGCCGGGCGGCCTCGGCGCGGTCGAAGGGGCGCTCACCGTCTTGCTCTCGCAGGTCGCAGGACTCACGCAAAGCGGCGCGCTCGCCGTCGCCACGCTCTACCGCGTCGAGAGCTACCTGTTCGCGCTCGTCGTCGGCGGTATCGCGGCGCTGTGGGTGACGATTCGGGCCTGAGCAGGGCGAGGAGGTCAGAATCAGTCCGGCCGCAGGCCGCGGCCTTCCTCCCACGCCCGGAGCAGTCGGGTCGTGGTGTCACAGACCGGGACTGAAACGTGTGCGTCCGGAATCTCTGCGGCCTGCTCGACCACGTAACCGGTGATGGCGTCGACCTCGGTCCGTTTTACGTCGTGGATGTCCTGACGCATCGAGGAGGTGTTCGCCGCCGTCGCCTCGGCGACCGCTTCGACCGCCGCGACCGCCTCGCGGTTCGACAGGGCTACGTCGTGCCCGCGGGCGACCCGCGCCGTCTCCGTCGCCGCCTTCGTCGCGAGTTCGTGGGCCTCGCCCGCGAGCAGGTCCCCGTTGTCGACGTCGGCGAGCGCCGTCACCGTGTTGATACCCGCGTTCACTGCGAGTTTCTCCCAGAGTCGTCGCGGCATGTCGGGTGCGAGTTCGGCGACCAGTCCGCCCTCTGTGAAGGCGGTCGCGAGGGCGTCGTCCAGTGGTCCGTCGCCACCCTCGTGTGGCCCGAAGACCACCTCGCCCACGCCGGTGCACTCGACCGTTCCGGGTTCACGGAGGACGGCCCCGTAGGTGACCGTCCCGGCGTACACCGGACAGTCGAGGTGCCGGGCGAGCGTCGCCTCGTTGCCCATCCCGTTCTGGAACGAGCAGACCGCGTCGACGTCGCAGTCCGCGAGGTCGCGGGCCGCATCAGCGGTGTCGAACGCTTTCACCGTCACGATGGCGAGGTCGGCGGTATCGCAGTCGCTCGCGTCGGTCGTCGCGGCCACGTCGACGGTGAACGTGCCGTCAGGCACGACGACTCGAAGTCCCGACTCACTGACCGTCGAGACGTGCGGGTCGCGGCCCACGAGCGTCACGTCGTGCCCGTGGTGGCCGAGGATGCCCCCGACGAGGCTCCCCAGGCTCCCCGCCCCGTAGATGCAGATTCGCATACCGGCCCCTCCGCGGGGCGACGGCAAAAACGACTAGTCTTCCGTCCAGTAGTAGATGTCCTCTTTCCCGGTGCCACAGCTCGGGCACTCGTCCGGGATGTCGCTGTCCAGTCGGCCCATCTCGCCGCACTCCCAGCAGCGCCACATCAGCTCGCCCTCACCGAACTCGTGACCGGCCCGGATGTGCTCGATGCTCATCCCTTCGATGCCCTCGTCGGCGGTGACGTAGAAGCCGTGCTCGTCGAAGCCGCGGATGGTCCCGACCTTCGTCCCGTCCTCTGTGTAGATGGCGGTGCCGAACCGGAGCTTCGTCTGCTGGCTCTCGCTCATACTGTGGTAGACGGTCGCAAGGACCTTAAAACAGAGTGCAAACATAGGAGAGCCCCGACGTTCGACGGTGGTTCCAGCCGGTTCGTCCCCGATTGCCGAGGTGACTTCACGACCGCGCCGGCGCGGTGTAGACCTGGTGGGCGAGCCAGGCGACCGCCATGACGAACCCGAGGACGGCCGCCACGTCTGTCCCGAAGGTGACGAACGCCGCGACCTCCACGAGGGCGATACCGACGAGCGTGACCAGCGCCGTGAACCCGGCCACACCCTTGCTAACCTTGCCGTCGCCCCGCGGGTTCGGGTCCGTTCCCGGCCGCGACTCGATGACGAACGCGAACGACTCGACCCCGATGCGCTCGGCGGTGTACTTCCGCTTCAGGATGCGCCAGCGGTTGACGAGGGCGCTCGACCCGTGGACGTAGACGATGAGGTGTTTGTGCTGGGTGGCGTACGCCTGCAGCGACCGCGACAGCCGCATCAGGTCGCCCTTCGAGAAGTCGTGGACGAACTTGATACCGATGACACCGTCGACGATGACGTCGCACGTGTCCTGTCCGTGGCGAGTCTCGACGATGTGGCGTTCCCAGACCGACTCGACGTCCTCGTTGAGTTCGGCGTCGAGATACGAGCGCAGCGTCATCGGGTACGAGTGGTCCGTCGAGTCCGGAGGCGTCCACTCGTCGACCAGCCTCTGTATCAGTTCGTGGGTCTCGAGCGAATCGTCGTCCGCTTCGTCTTCCTCGTCGTCCGCCGACGTTCGCGGTGTGGTTCGACCCGTGTCGACCGTGCCCGTCTCGGCCACTTCACCCCCCGTGTCTCCGTCGGTATCGTCGTCATCTTCCTCGGCGTCGGCGTGTGTCTCGGCCACCGTGCCTGCCGCGGTCGCTGTCGCCTCCACGACCTCGGCACCATCGCGTGCCCGGGCATCCATCAGTCGGGAACTGGCCTCCTTGACCGCCTCCTCCTCGACTGCCTCGGCTAGCGCGTTCCGGACCTCGTCGTCGGCCATCGCCTCCGCGACCGCGTCCCGGACCTCGTCGTCGTCCACCGCCTCCGTGATGGCCTCGACGAGTTTCTCGTCATCCATCGGCACCGTCACCATCCAGCCTCTCGGCCGTCATCGACACCGACCCGTCCGGCTCCCGCGCGAGACAGACGTCGTAGTCGAACAGCCGTTTGAACGTCCAGATGTCGGCCTCGTCGTGGGCGGCTTCATCGAGGGTGAACACGACGATGGCACCGGCGCTCTCGATGCGCCGGGTGAGGATGTGGACGAACCGGTACACCAGCTGGACGTTCCCCGTCTCCAGGAGCGTCGACAGCGAATCGATGCCGAACCGGGTCGGCGTGCCGTCGCGGTGAGTCGTGAACCCGTCGACCAGCGAGAGCATCGCCTCGCCCAGTTCTGGCACGGTCGGAACCGGCGAGACGTCCCGGTGGTGGACCCGACTCGGAAGCGAGACCGTCACCCCCTCGTGCTCGGTGGTGCCGACGAACCCGACCGGTCCGCTCCGGTCGGTGAGCAGCTGCTCGCAGGCCGCCTTCGCCGCCATCGGGTCGGGCTCGGTCGACAGGAACACTGTGCCCGCGGTCGCCGGGGTCTCCCGGAGTAGTCTGATGAGAACCGTCCGCTGGTCGGTCGCAGTCGCACCAGTGACGAGCACACTCGTTCCCGCCGTGAGGAACGAGAGGTCTACGGAATCGGTCAGGGTGTCGAAGTGCTGGTCGGAAATCGTCATGTAGTGTCGTGGTGTGCGTATCAGAGCGCCCGCTCAGCCGCGAAACAGGAGCGCCACCTCGTCGGTCTCCATCTCGTCCAGGGTCGCGGTGAGGACGCCGTCGAGTTCGTCGAGTTCTGCCTTCAGCCGCCTGTACTCGTCGTTCTCGGCGAGTTCGTCGGGGTCCCTGTACGCCTCCAGCGCCGCGAGTTTCGACGAGAGGGCGAAGTGGCGCTGGAACCGCACGTCGTACGTCGACCGGCGAAGCAGCCGTTCGACGAGCCCCCGCAGGTCCTGACGGCCTGCTGGCTTGACCAGGTAGTCGTCGAAGCCGAGGTCGAGGAGGTCGAAGTCGGGTTCGACTCCGGTGACCATCGCCACGAGACAGTCGTACCCATCCGCCCGGATGCGTTCGAGCACCTCGCTACCGGAGTGGTCCGGCATCCGCCGGTCGAGGAGTACCACGTCGACCGCGTCGTCGAGCAGGTCGAACGCCTGCTCGCTCCCGTAGGCAGTGCGAACGTCGTACTGACCCGTGAGGAACTCGGTATAGAGGTCCGCAATCTCCGGTTCGTCGTCGACGAGCAGCACCGTCGGTCTAGGTTCACGTTTCATGGTCACTGTCCCCTGTGCAGGACGCCTCACCACCAGCCCCTGCCGCCCCGCAACAGGCTTGAGATACACTGCCTATCAAACCCACACTGGGAAATAGTTTATCGCCGTTTATTACCTATCCAACAACTTAGTTACCATCGGTGGTCGGCAATAGAGTCAAGTATCAGAGCCTGTCCTTCGATTTTCGAACACTGGTAGAAAATAACCCACCAATAGTTCACAATATTCTACAGTACCGAGATGGCCCCGGTTCGCCCAACAGGGTATCGGTTCGCTCGCGACCGACTACATGAAGTCCGCGATACCCGATTGCTTGTTCTTCTCCTCCTGCGACCACCGTTTTCTACGTCGGGTTCGCTCCCCGTGGTCGCGAACCTCTCCTCCAAAAAGCTGGACCAAAAACTCGCTCGCTACGCTCGCGACCGACTACATGAAGTCCGCGATACCCGATTGCTTGTTCTTGTCGTTCTCGAAGATGGAGTTCAACGCCTTCTCCAGCTTCTCGAGGCGCTGTTTCGTGTAGTTCCGGCAGCCGAAGTCGTCGGCGACGTTGATAGCCGTCTGCATGTACTTGTTCACCGAGCCCTGGTGGACCGTGAGGTTCACCCGGCCACCGCACTCCCGGCAATCCCCGGTCAGGGGCATCCGCCGGTACTTCTCGCCGCAGTCGAGACACCGCGTCTCCTGTCGGGAGAAGGCACGCAGGTTCCCGATGAGGTCCGGCAGGAAGTGCCCCTCGATGATGCGCTCTGCCACGTCGGTCTCGTCGACCGACCGGAGTTTTCGCGAGAGCAATAGCTGGGCGTCCATCTTGTCCTGCATCGACCCGAGCGTCTTGTACGCCGACAGCGCCGGCCCAAGGTGGATGTTGGTCGTGTCGTGGGTGTGTGCGAACTCGGTGTACTCGCGGTCCGTTCCGAGTGTCTCCTCGGCGATCTTCATGATGTCCTCGACGTCGTCCGGGTCCGCCATCTCGCGGGTCGCCTCGTAGAACTCGCGCGGGTACTCCCACATGATGTCCATGTTGTGCGCCTCGTCGTCGATCTCGGAGGGGTCGATACGGCTGGACATCACGAGCGGGGCGTCCATCTTCCCGCCCCGCTTGTCGGGGAGGAAGGACTTGCTGAAGTTCAGCAGGCCGTCGAGCAGGAGCATGACGCAGTCTTCGTCGCCGTCGCACTGGCCGATGAACAAGTCGCTCGCGACCAGTGAGTGAGTATCCTCGACGGTCAGGCAGTAAGTGTGCTCGACGTCTGCACCGGTGTGCTCAACGCTCGTGACTTCATCGAGCAGGACACCGCCCCCATCACCGAAGAGACGTTGCGAGCGTACTTCGATACTGTCGAGCGCGGTTTCGAGCGTGTCGCGCTTCCGGTCGAGATGGAAACCGATACGCTCTGCGAACCGCACTGCGTTCTCAGACGTGATTTTGAGGACCTCTGTGTCGAAAGTTGGGGAGTCGTCGTAGAACTCCGAAACAACACCCGAGTCGACAGTCCGTGTCTCCGTGTACCGTTTTGCCGAGATTCCGAACCGTTTCAGGATTGCGACCAATTCCTCAGCAAGGTCGTCGCTGACGGTGTGTGCCCTGATGTCCGCTCGGTCGCTGGAGGTGGAACCGTCACCGCTGAAGTAGCCGCTGAGGAACGCCCTGACAACGTGTTTCGGTGAGGAGACGATACACGAGGGGACCGACTTGTTCTCCGCCCTATTTCCTGCTTGCAAGACCTCCTCGAAGACGGCAGCCACGATTCGATTCGACACGGTGACCTTCCACTCGCTCTCTTCAAAGGCTTCGACACCGAGTTCCTGCTCGAAGGTCTCGATTATCTGCTGTCGGGCCTGCACGTCCGGGATACAGATAGTCGTCTGGTAGAATGAACCCGCCTCTCGTCTGGAGAAGCCTTCAGCAGCGTAGTACCCTAGCAGGAGACCAACATCTTCTGAGATGGTGAGATGCCGGTCGACAGAGGTCGAGTCCCGTCTCACTCCAAGGGAAACGTCGTCGGGAACCTGCGCAACGAGTTCAGTCTCTCCGATGAGAGTGGAAAGCACTGAGACAGGGATACTGTCTCTCGAAACCCAGTTGTAGACCGTAGACTGGCTGACCTGAAGAGCCTCGGCAGTTGCCTTGCAGTAGCCCTGTCCTTCGGTAGCCTCGTCCAGAATCTGTTTTAATTCCGTCTCACCGATACCCCGGACGACCAGATCTTCGTTCGGAATCGAATCGAGACCGATGATTTCTTCGAGAAGGTCAAAGGACTGCATCCGGCCATCGTACTCCACCGTCTTGGGCATCGGGAGCGTGTCTCCAACCGACACCGAACTTGCCGAGATACTCTCGACACCGTCCGACCAGCGCTTCATGTCGTGGTCTGGTGTTACCTCGATTGTACGGCCACTTCGGGTTTCGATTCGGACGAAGTGGTCCTGTGCTCGATGCTTCGACACGGCTTCGACCGGCTTCCTGACGACATTCCCGTCGTCATCCACACTGGGAACGAACACATCGCCATCGAGTTCCTGCACGAGCGTCCCGAAGTCGTCCTCGTCGGCGGTCTCGGGGTCGAGACGCTCCTCGACGAAGCTCTGAATCTCGTCGTAGTGCGTCTCGCCCGACTCGTCCTCGAACCAGACCTTGGTCTCCGGGTGGAAGCAGTTCCGACGCTTGGCCGCGTGGAAGTACGGATGCGCGTACCCGACTGCTGCACTCGTGAACCCGACGACCCGGCCCACGGTCGCGGCTGAGGTGTGGGGTGCCATCCCGAAGACGAGCTCTCCGATCAACTCCTCGCGGTCGTCCATCTCGTAGAAGGGTTCGACGCCGTAGTAGGATTCGAGGAGGTCGTCGACGAAGTCGGCGGTCTTGAGCATGTGTTCGGCCGCGCCGTCGGAGAGGACGATGTCCTGTACCTTGAGTTCGACCAGCTGGTCGTCGTGGCGCAGGGGGTCGCCGTGGATGTCCTCCTCGTAGCCGAGGCCGCGGAACTGGTCGGCGGTCGCGTCGAGTTCGACCGGCCGGACCGACGTGACGGGCAGGTCGGTCATGTCGTAGCGGACCGTGCCGTCCTTGAACGACGAGACGCCGTGTTTCGCGCGGAGGACGCCTTTCTCCATCGGTTCGGGGGTCTTGTTCGCCGAGGAGAGTCCCTTGACGCCCTTGAGTATCTTGAAGGCGTTCTCGCGTTCGCCGACGGCATCGAGGGCGTCCCAGTACTCGGCTTTGATGTCTATCTCGGTGAAGTCGACGCTGGTGCCGTCGCGCTCACAGCGGTCGCAATAGACACGACCGGCTTCGTCCGGTTCGAGTTCCTGCTCACAGTCGGGGCACCAGTAGTGCGGTTCCGTGCGGCCGTCGCACTTCGGGCAGCGGACCTTGAAGCTGTGTTCGCCGCACTGGGTGCACTCGCGGTCGCCGACCTGGGCCTCGATGACGCCGGGGGTCGAGCGCATGTCCGGCGCGAACTTCGCAGCTTCGGACACCGAGCGCTGGCTGCCGCCGGCCTCGCCGACCGGGAACAGGGTGTGGACCGCAGGCGAGAGGTCGCGGGACTCCGACTTCTCGGGGCGGCCCATCCGGGTGCCGATGCGGGTCGGGGCACGTTCCTGGACCTCGAAGGGAGCGACTTCGTTGACCGCTTTGACTGCATTGTCGCCGCCGTCCCACTGGCGGGCATCGGGCGAGAGGTCGTCCAGTTCCCACGGTTTCTCGAGGTCGCGAGTGAGCCCGAGACTGCGGACGAAGGGGACCCAGTCGCGGACGAGGAGTTCGTCGTCGGTCTGGGTGTGCTGGAGGAGGATGTGTTCTGCGGTCTCGCGGATGGCGTCCGAACTGGGGATGTGCAGGGTGCCGTCCTCGACGAAGCCGTCTGCGACCGCCTCGGCGAGGTCGTCGAACTGCTCGACGCCGATGTCGTGCCAGAGGTAGGTGTACTTCGGGTGCAACGGCGCGTCGTAGGCGTCGGCCCAGTCGAGCGCCTCCTCGGCGCTGGGGTCCGCGAGGTTCACGTGGGGCGAGTCTTCGAGCGCCTGCACGTTGCAGTCGGTCGCATCGAGGTCCTGTCGCCACCACTCGACGGTGTAGGAAGCGGGGGCGAGGGGATGGTTGTTCTCGACGAACTCGCCGAAGTTGACGAGGTACTCGCCGGCGTCGAGTATCTTCTCGACGCCATTTCTGACTTCGAGGGCCTCCTCGGGGTCGTCGATGCGGCGCACGTCCCCGTTCGCGAGGCGGACCGTGGGTCCCTCGATGCTGTCGACGGGGACGACACCGGCGGCCTTCCCGGGTCGTTCGGTCTTAATCTGGGTCCCCGTCGCGAGGAAGTCGTCCACGAGGTGCATCGTCGCAGGGTGGACGCCCGCAGTCGCGAAGCCGTGGTTGCGCGAGCGACCGTAGCGCAGGCGGAAGCCGCCAGCGCTGCAGGGGTGCCCGAAGACGGGGCGACCCGCGATGAGGTCGCGCAGGTACTTCGTGGCGGGTTCGACGCGGGGCGGGCCATCGGGGCCGGCTGGTTCCAGCTCCTCTCCCTCGGCGTCCTGGTCGGCTTCGTCGTCACCCTCCGAAGCCTCCGCGTCGTCGCCGTCGTCGCTCTCGTCTTCCGCTCCGTGGTCGTCGTCGTAGTAGGTGCCGTCGATGAGGTCCTGAAGCCACGGCCAGTCGACCTCGTCGAGGTTCTTCGTGTAGCGTTGAATCTTCGGGGCCTTCAGCGCGATACCCTCCGCGAGGACGAGACACATCCCACCGCGGGCGGAGTTCGTGTCCACCCGTTCGAGGTCCCGATACCCCGAGACCTCCTCGTCGCCGGTGGCCTCGCCGTCGAGCATGATGGGCATGTGCTTGGCGATGAACTTCGTCTCCTTGTCCTTCGGCGAGTACTGGAGACCCGTCTCCTTGTCGTACAGGCCGATCTCCTCGGCGTATCGCTCGACCTCCTCGGTCCGAGCTTTGAACTCGTCGATGTCGAGGAGAGCGCGGGCGTAGTCGGCGACGAGCACCGAGAGCGCCTGGGCGGTCCCACCCGCCGAGCGAATCGGCCCGGCGTAGTAGACGTTGACGAACTCGGTGCCGTCGTCGTTCTGGAGCAACTCGACGCGGTCGATACCTTCGATCGGGGCCGCGACGACCCCCTCGGTGAGGAGGGCGACCGCGGTCCTGACTGCGCCCTCTATCTTCCCCTCGCGCGTCTCGTAGTCACCGACCTCCCCCTCGACGAAGTCCGTGACCAGTTCGAGCGCGGCCTCCTCACGGCTCATCTCGCCCTCGAGTTCGCGCACGCGCTCGGCGACACCGTCGATACCGAGGATGTTCTCGACACGGTCGGCCATGTCGCGGGCGGTCGGAATCTCGACCTCGGGTTCGGGGTCGCCGCCGCGCTGTTTGGCGCGCTCGGCCAGCTCGAACGCCTCGTCGAGGCGCGATTCGATGCGCTCGAAGTACCGTTCGTCTTCCTCCCGCATTCTACAACCAGAGGTCGAGGTCGGTCGTCTCGTCGTGCTCGCGCACGAGTGGCTCCTCGAACTCGCGGACGTACAGTTCACCGGCCCAGACGGTCGCGGCGTCGAGGTGGCCGGCGAGGGCCTGTCCACTCGGACGCGAGAGGACCGCGTGCGTGTGGGCGAACGGTTCGCCGTTCAGGTCCGAAACGTTGCCGACGCAGGCCGCGACCTCGAGGGGTTCCTCGAAGGTCGCGGCGTCGTACTCCTGTCGCTCCTGGTCGTAGAACCAGACGTCTGCGTCCTGGACCGCGCCGAGCCCCGTGAACCACGCGGCCCCGAGGTCCTCCTCGGCGGCCAGGTCTTCGAGTTGCGCGCGCCAGTCGCTCCCCGTCTCGAGTCGAACGACGAACTCGCGCGAGGTCGCGACTTCCCGGTAGTGCATACCCACGTGAAAGAGGGTGGACGGGAAAAAAGTAGTGTCCTCCCGTCGGCCCCGAGTGGTGTCACGACGGCCCAGCACCGCCGAGCGGCAGAATAGAGCGAACGCTCACGGGCGAAGAACGGCGAAGAACGACCGGCGCGATTACCGCCAGTCGGGGAGGTCTGGTGCGTCCTCTGCTCGCATCGAGAGCCAGGCTCCATCGTCCGTGATGTCTGCGATGACGTACTCCTTCGAGGAACCGTCACCATCGACAGACGCTACCACATCCCGGTCGTCGGGGGAACCCGACGGGCCTGACTCGGATGCTGCCATATGAGTCACTGTCTCATGGTGGGTTATAAACTCATCGACTCGACAGTCAAGTTTCAGAGAGAAGAGTGAACAGGTGACACGGGGATGCGCGACAGCAGCCGAACCCACACTGGCCACCACATGTATATAAGAGGACGTTCGTTCACGGTCTGAGCTTCGTTCAAATATACAGTTGAGTCGTGTGATTCGAAGCCCGAGGACGCCCGTACAACTGTGCATTCATCCGACTTCTGCGAGCAGATCCAATCTGTTTTCTCATTTTCACCCACTCGATGTTACAATCACCCGTATTACGGTAGAGATTTGGATAAACAGCTGGTACCTTGTTCTAAGTTCTTCGTACATATAGCCACCAGTCATGGTAATAGTTACCGTCGTGTTCTATTGAGGTATCAAAATATTGATTCCGCGCGCAAATAAAAATCTATGGGTATGTAAAATAGCCGCAGACCATAACGGTAATTTTAACCATACCGTCCCCAAAGGGGTGCGTGGGATGACAGACAATACCAGCATCGACCGTCGTCGCTTCCTACAGGCGACTGGCGGCGCAGCATCTGCAGTGGCGGTTGCGGGATGTCTCGGCGGCGGTGGCGAAGGCGACACCGACACCGCGACGGACGAGCCGACGGACGAATCGACGGCGACGGCGACCGAGAAGACGACACGGCCGCCGGAAGACCGTGAGAAACTCGACAAGACCTTCAACCTCATCAACTCCACGATGAGTACGCTCGACCCCATCAAGGCGACGGACACGGCCTCTGGTACGGTCATCCAGCAGGTCTTCGACGCCCTGATGAACTACCCGAACGGTGAGGTCGAGGTCGAGCCGCTCCTCGCGAAGGACTACGAAGTCTCGAGCGACTTCCGTACCTACACCATCAACCTCAAAGAGGACGTCAAGTACCACAACGGTGACACCGTCACCGCACAGGACGTCGTCTACTCCTTCGAGCGCCTCGCAGCGTCCGAGAACTCGCGGCGCGACTACTTCATCCTCGCCTACGCGATGAACGTCGAGCACGAGACTGACTCCGAGGGCGCCTACGTCCCCGGTTCGCTCAACATGGAGGCCGTGGACGACACGACCTTCAAGATGACGCTGACGAAGCCGTTCGCCTCCACGATGGAGATGCTCGCGTACACCTCGTTCTCCGTGATTCCGGAGGGCATCGTGGGCGACATCGACGGCTACGACGGCGAGATGTCCCACTCCGAGTTCGCGACGCAGAACCCCGTTGGCGCGGGCCCGTTCGTGTTCGAGAACTGGGAGACCAACACCCAGGCGTCCGTCGTGCGCAACGACGACTACCACGGCGCAGTCCCGTTCGTCAAGGGCGTCCACTGGCAGGTCATCACCGACCCCGACGCGGCGTACAACTACGGCCAGAACAAGAACTCCGACCTGGCCTCCATGCCGACGTCGAAGTACGACCCGAGCAAGGTCAAGATCGAGACCACCGACGACAAGGGTCGTAAGATCGGTACCTACGGTCCGATGCGGAACGGCGAGACGGCCAACTACCTCCAGTACGCGACCATCAACACGTTCTACATCGGCCTGAACGCCAAGAACGTGCCCGGTCCCGTCCGGAAGGCCATCGCCTACGCGATGAACCAGAAGGAAGGCGTGGAGCAGGTGTTCAAGGGTCGCGGCGAGGCCGCGTACCACCTGACGCCGCCGGGTATCTACCCGGGCCAGGCACCCGCCTACAAGAAGCACGCAGAAGAGAACTACCCGTACGGCTACAACGAGACGGACCTCGAGTCCGCACGCCAGGTCATGGAAGACGCTGGCTACGGCCCGAACAACAAGTACGAGGTCACGTTCACCACGTACCAGTCCGACACCTGGCAGGGTCTCGGTAAGATCCTCCGCGACAAGCTCAGCAGTGCCCACGTCAACATGAAGCTCGAGGAGGCACCCTTCTCGACGCTCCTCAACCGTGGCCGCCAGGGCAACCTCGCTGCCTACTCCCTCGGCTGGATCATGGACTGGCCCGCACCGGACAACTTCCTCGGCCAGATGGTGCCGAACCTCACGGACACCTCCGAGGGTGCGAAGGGCTTCTACCTGGACTGGGACGACGCAGAGGGCGACGCCTCCCAGCGTGCCGCCGACGCGTGGGAGACCATCCAGAACAACCCCGAACCCACCGAGGACGCACAGCAGAAGCGTAACGAGGCCTACGTCACGATGGAAGAAGCCATGTGGGAAGACATGGTCCTCCTCCCGACGTACCACAGCGTCTCCGAGCGCTTCGCGTACGACTGGGTCGACATGCCGCGCACCGGCGCAGCCGGTGGCAGCCGCATGAAGTTCAACAACGTCTACCTCAACGACCGGAGCTAACCGGGTATCGCGAACCCGATTTTCCATTTTTCGACCGTCTAGCCCCTGCTATAACCTCAAATCACGCAGGAAAAGAACGCAAGACATAACCATGGGTGCAAAATACACTATGAATAGAACAATGGTGATGGAAGTGGATCACCGGAGGGAAATGTCATGAGCAGGTGGGGGTACTTCGCCCGCCGATTGCTCCTGGCAATCCCTGTGGTACTATTCGGTACGACAATAACGTTCATGGTCCTCAGAATGGGGCCGTTAGACCCTGTCGCAGCGATTTTGGGACAGAACGTACCACCGTCGAAATACGATCAGGTCGAAGCACAACTCGGCCTGAACCAACCGTTGTGGGAACAGTACATCGACTATATGATTGGTTTGTTGACATTCGACCTGGGTGAGTCCTACGTCATCAAAGACGGGACCACCGCGATGACGCTCATCGTCCAACACGCGCCACGGACGCTCTGGCTCGGCTTCTGGTCGGTGCTCATCCCGCTGTTCATCGGTATCCCGCTCGGTTTCTACGCCGGGCTCAACCCGAACACGTTCAGCGACTACATCGCGTCCTTCGGTGGGATCGTCTGGCGGGCGATGCCGAACTTCTGGCTCGGCGTCATCCTGCTGGCCGTCCTGAGCCAGTCGAAGGACTTCCTGTTCGGCTTCGAGTGGGCGAGCTTCCTCGTCGACAGCAAGATTACGACACCGCCACCACTCAACTTCTACGACCCGTCGGGGACGACCGCGATCAAGGTCGGAGGGTCGACGCTGTTCGAGTTCCCGCTGTTCGAGTTCAACAGCGAGACCTTCATCAGGGCCGTGAAGATGGTCCTGCCGCCGGCGATCGTCCTCGGTTCCTCCTCGATGGGGAACGAGATGCGCCTCGGGCGGACCGCCGTGCTCGAGACGGTCAACTCCAACTACGTAGAGACCGCACGCGCCAAGGGTCTCTCGAACCGGAAGATCGTCTGGAAGCACGTGTTCCGCAACGCACTGATTCCGCTCGTCCCGATCATCCTGAACGAGGCGTTCTTGCTGATTGGCGGGTCGGTCATCCTCGAAACCATCTTCAGCATCAACGGACTCGGCTACCTGTTCTTCCAGGCAGCCATCCAGGGCGACGTGCCGCTGGTCGGTTCGCTGATGTTCATCTTCATCCTCATCATCGTGTTCATGAACATCCTTCAGGACTTCATGTACACGATCATCGACCCACGTGTGGGGTACGAATAACATGAGTCAGACACAGGAAAACGCGACAATACGAGAGCGAATCGTCGCCCATCCCGAGCCGGCACTCATCTGGCTCGGCGGGGCGTTGCTGTTGCTGGCCGTCGAGTTCGGGGCCTTCGCGAAGACGATGGTCCTCTTCGGCGACCAGATCAACCCGCTCATCAACGGTAGTACAGAGATCGGCGGCTGGTTCGTCGACCAGATGTTCAAGACGTTCGGGACCGCTGGCGGGGCCGTCGTCTCCGCACTCGGTGCCGTGCTCATCCTGGCCGTCCTGGGAGTGTTCGTCAAGGCAATCTTCATCCCGTTCAACCTTGTCGAGAGACTCGGACTGGAGGACGTCCCCATGTCCGTCGACCTGCTCGAACGGCTCATCATCATGTTCGGACTGGCCATCCTCTGGGCCATCCTCATCTACGAGCCCCTCGGGATGTTGCTGCCGGCCCTTCCGGTCATCGGTGAACCCTCCATCGCACAGCTCATCCACGGCTTCGCCCAGACGGCCGCGGGCGTCGGCACGTGGCTCGGGGACACCTTCCCCACGCTGCTGTCGCGTGACCTCATCCCGAACGACGGCTTCAAACCGCCGGCCGACATGACTGGTGAGTACCCGACCGGGCCGCTCGGCCCCTACCACGGGACGTTCCTCGGTCTCGCACCGGCGTACGCCTGGGCGATCCGGGTCACGTTGGTGTACGCCTACGCGTTCGTCTGGCTCGCGTGGTGCTGGTTCGGCTACAAGACGTTCCGCAAGCACTACCGCTACGCCGACTGGACGCCGCGTGACGACATGATCGACCGACTGAGCACTCACCGCTGGGGCCAGTTCGGCTTCCTGATGGTCGCGATGTTCATCGTGATGGCGCTGTTCGCGCCCACGCTCGGTCCGGTGACGACCCAGGAGAACATCTACGACCCCTACAGCTACACGTTCAAGTACACCGAGGACGGTCAGGTCAAAGAGGTGAGTCACGGGACGGCCAACCTCGACAGCGTCTCCCAGGGAGACCCGAACCGGAACGTGGGTCCGATGAGCTACGACGAACACGGCAGATTCCATCCGTTAGGGACCTTGACAACGGGGAAAGACCTGTTCACGTTCATGGCTGACGGGGCCCGGGTGTCGCTGTTCATCGGGCTCCTCTCCATCCTGTTAGGTGGGTTCATCGCGACCGCGCTCGCGATGGTGACCGCCTACTACAAGGGACTCGCAGACCTGCTCGTCGTCATCACCTCCGACTCGATTCAGGCGATGCCAGGGCTGTTGATATACATCATGCTCTCGGTGGTGTTCGGGAGCCACCCCATCTCGAACGTGTACAACGGTGGGTTGCTCCTGGCGCTCATCTTCGCGGCCACCGGCTGGCCGGGACTGTGGCGCGCCATCCGTGGGCCCGCGTTTCAGGTCTCCGAACAGGAGTGGATCGACGCGGCCCGTTCGTACGGGCAGCGCCCGACCGCGACCATGAAGAAACACATGCTCCCGTACGTCGCAGGGTACCTGCTCGTGTACGGCTCGCTCACGCTCGGTGGCATCATCATCGGCGTCGCCGCACTGTCGTTCCTCGGCCTCGGCGTCTCGCCGCCGACCCCCGAGTGGGGCCGCGCGGTGAACGCGGGTCGTTCGTACGTGACGACGGTGTCGTGGCACATCTCCACGATTCCCGGCCTGATGGTCGTCTTCGTCGTCACCGGCTTCAACGCGTTCGGTGACGGTATCCGCGACGCCATCGACCCGCAGTCCGGCGGGGCGAGTGCTGACGAGGCTGCGGCCGCAGGGGGTGGTGGATGATGTCCATCCAGCGACAGCGCGAGGAGACCATCCTCCGCATCAAGAACCTGCAGACCTCCTTCTTTACGGACAAGGAGGTCATCCGCGCCGTCGACGGCGTCAACTTCGACATCGACGAGGGTGAGACGGTCGGTATCGTCGGCGAGTCCGGGTCCGGGAAGTCGGTGACTGCCCGGTCCATCATGGGCCTCGTCGAGAGTCCCGGCCGAACCCTGCGCGGGAGTTCCATCCAGTTCCGCGACACGGAGACGGTCGAGCGGTTCGCGAACACCTACACGGGTCGAACCGTCGACCTGACCAAGCTCGAAGAGAAGCACGACCTCGCGACCGTCATCGGCGACGCGATCGAGCAGCACGGCGCGACACCCGGCGAGCTCACCCAACACGAGAAGTACGCGAGTCTTCCCCCGGAGCGCGTCGACCCGGCCCAGATGGTCGCAGACGGCGCGGTCGCCTGGGACGACCTCATCGCGTCGGGCTACGCCGACGAGTTGAACCTCGTCTCGAAGACGGACTTCGTCTTCGTCGAGGAGGGGACCAGCGATTCGAACGGCATCCGCGTCGACCGCGGCTACGTCGACGTGACTCGCGCACACGAGCGCGGCCTCCGTCGTCTCCGTGGCGGGAACATCGCCATGGTGTTCCAGGACCCGCTCACCTCGCTGAATCCGGTGTACACCGTCGGAAACCAGATCAAGGAGGCACTCCGTCTCCACCAGGGACTCCGTGGTGCCGACGCGACCGAGGAGGCCATCGACCTCCTCGAAGCAGTCGGTATCCCAGACGCCAGTCGTCGAGTCGGGGAGTACCCCCACCAGTTCTCGGGCGGGATGCGCCAGCGTGCCGTCATCGCGATGGCACTCGCGTGTGACCCCGAACTGCTCATCTGCGACGAGCCGACGACGGCACTGGACGTGACCATCCAGGCGCAGATTCTGGAACTGCTGCAGGAACTGCAGGACGAGCGCAACCTCTCCATCATGTTCATCACCCACGACATGGGTGTCATCGCGGACATCGCGGACCGCGTGAACGTGATGTACGCCGGCGAGGTCATCGAGACTGCACCGGTCGTAGAACTGTTCGGGAACCCGAAACACCCCTACACGGAAGGGCTGTTGCAGTCCATCCCCGGTCGCCAGAAGGGTGACCGTCTCGTCACCATCGAAGGTGACGTGCCGACGCCGAACGAGGACCCGACGTACTGTCGGTTCGCCCCGCGGTGTCCCAAGGCCTTCGAGGAGTGCCAGGCGGTCCATCCCGAGCAAGTCCAGGTGAACAGTGACGCCGAGGACCACCGGGCTGCCTGTCTCCTCTACCCCGAGGACCAGACGCAAGCCGAGGCAATCGAACTTCACAAGGCCAAAGGAGGGAGCAAAGAATGAGCAAGCAAGCGATGTCCCACGCCCAGCAGACAGCACAGACAGAGTCGATGATCGAGATCCGCAACCTGAAGACGTACTACCCAGGTGGCGGTCTCATCAACGACCAGCCGGTGAAGGCGGTCGACGGCGTGAGTTTCGACATCAAGAAGGGCGAGACGCTCGGCCTCGTCGGGGAATCCGGGTGTGGGAAGTCCACGCTGGGCCGGACGCTCGTCCAGCTCGAAGAGGCTACCGCCGGCGTCAGCCGTTTCCACAAACCAGACGTCGTCGAGCAGATGGCGAACACGTTCGGCCGTCGGACTGTCATGCTCGCCGACATCTACCAGTCGAACGACCCGGTCGACCTCGTGACGAAGCTGTTCGCCGAGGGCGTCGAACCGAAGGCGGTCGCCCGAGAGAGCGGCTACGAGAACGTCAGCGCGAACGAGATAGACGCCGCACAGTTCGTCAACGAACAGAACCTCACGGTGCAAGACATCGTCGACGAGGGCTTCGGTGCCCAGCTCGGCCTGTTCGGCGAGAAGGACTTCGTCTTCGTCGAGAACGGGCACCGCGACGGTGACCAGATTCGCGTCGAGGAGGGCTACATCGACGTCACTGCCGCGCCAGGCCGTGCGCTGAAGAAGCTCCGCGGTCGCCAGCTCGGTATCGTCTTCCAGGACCCCGAATCGAGCCTCAACGACCGCATGACGGTCGGGGAGATCATCCGTGAGCCGCTCGACGTCCACGGCTGGGGTGACCCCCAGGAACGACGCCAGCGCGTTCGCGAACTGCTCGAGACGGTCGGCCTGCGTCCGGAGCACTACTACCGCTACCCGCACCAGTTCTCCGGTGGGCAGCGCCAGCGTATCGGTATCGCCCGGTCGCTCGCGCTCGAACCGGACTTCCTGGTGCTGGACGAGCCGGTGTCGGCACTGGACGTCTCCGTGCAGGCGAAGATCCTCAACCTGCTGGAGGACCTCCAGAAGGAGTTCGGCCTGACCTACCTGTTCATCGCCCACGACCTCTCGGTCGTCAAGCACATCTGTGACCGTGTCGCGGTGATGTACCTCGGCAACATCATGGAGATCGGGCCGACGGAGGGGCTGTTCGAGAATCCCGGGAACCCGTACACGCACTCGCTGCTGTCGGCCATCCCGGAGCCGGACCCGACGTCGGAGAAGGACCGCATCACGCTCCGTGGCACCCCGCCGAGCCCGCGTGACCCGCCCATCGGCTGCCCGTTCAGCACGCGCTGTCCGGTCAAGATTCGACCCGACGAGTACGAGCACCTCGACGACGACGTCTGGGAGCGAATCGAGGTCTTCCGCGAGGTCGTCCGCGAGCGGTCCCGTGCGGACCGGTCGCTGACCGACCGCGCCAAGGAGATGCTCGGACGACAGACGCGGTTCTCCGACATCACGGAGATTACCGACGAGCTGTTCGGTGACGTCGACGTCCCGAGCGAGGTGTCCGAACACCTCCGCCAGGCGTCGACCCACATCGAGAAGGGTCACGACAACAAGGCTCGTGAGTACCTGTTCGAGCAGTTCGGGAGCGTCTGTGACAAGGAACAGCCCAAACATCACGTCGTCAGTGACGACGGGCGGACCAGCTTCTGTCACCGTCACCAGGACCGCTACGACGAGCCCGCCGTCACGTTCGAACAGCTCCACGACTGACCGATGAGCGACGCGCCGCCCGAAATCGTCGCCGCCAGACGGCTGGCACGGAAGACGCTCGAAGCCGTCGTGTACGGCCTCGTCGTCACTCTGTTCGTCGCGGGGTCTGCGGCCTTCCTCGAACTCTCCGGGCGGGGGACGCTCTACACCACGAAACACGTCCTGTTCTGGGTCGGGTTCGCCCTGTTGGCGTACGCCTCGTTCCAGTTACGCCCACCGTCGCCACGGGGGGCCCAGCGGGCGGGACAGGACACGTTCATCACGTCGGGTGACGACCGCCACAAGAAGGCCGACACGACGGTCGGCGGCCGCAAAGAGACCCGGCTCGAACGGCTCGTCTCGTGGTTGCCCCCGGTTCGGTGGTTCGCCATCGCCCCCGACGACCGGTTCTCGGTCCACACGAAGCTACTGTTGGCTGCGGTGTTCATGCTCGCGCTGTCGATAGCGATGGAGTTCGCCTTCGGTATCGCACAGCCGGGGACGGCCAGCATCGCGGTCGCCGTCACCGGTTGACCGGGGAGAGCGGAGAGGACACCCTTATCAGACTCCACATCTTGTGTGTGGTTATATGCCAGACGTGCCCGAGTCCGGTGAGGACATGGATTACGCTGAGCGAATCGCGAGCAACGCGGACGTCCTCTCGAGTGCGTGGGAACAGGCGCTCGAAGACATGGAAGCCATGGCGGACGAACGCCGTGAGGACGGGTGGAACGCAGTCACGGTCATGGCCGGGAACACGGCACCCCAGAACCGGCGGGCGGGCGACGCCGACGACGACCGGTTCGGGCTCGTCTTCGTCGTCCCGTCGAACATGGGTGAGGACTTCAGCGAGGCCTTCGAGGGGAAGGACTTCCCGAAGTACGAGGTGTATCGCCGCGAGATGAACGGGAACGTCTTCCTCGTCGTCGAGTACATCGACCCCGAGAGCGAGACGTGTATCTTCGTCGCGAGCCAGTACGAACTCCGCCACGCGGCGGGGATGGTCCACGACGCGGAGGAGGCAGGCGAGTTCTACACGTACGTCCAGACGCTCCCGGGCGACATCCTCGGCGTGTTCAAGCACGACTCCCACGAGAAGTTCGTCCCCCACGCCGAACGCATCGACGAATGGAGCCCGACCGCGCCGGGTCCGGGCGACGTAGAGCAGAACTGACCGACCCATTGCTGTCGGTCGATTTACACCGTCCAGCACTGGCGAGTCAACCCACCGGTGCCTGACATCCCCGGGGCTGTTTTTATACGTGCTGTCGGTACCGGCGGGCGTCACGGTCCCGCACACGAAACAGGGGCTTTATGCGGCGAATGAACCTATACAGCCGATATGAAAGTAGCCGACGCGATGACCCCCCGCTCCGAGCTGGTCACGGTCGAGTTGCCGGGTACCCGCGACGACGTGTTGTCGTACCTGCAGGAGCACGGGTTCTCTTCGGTCCCAGTCGTAAAGCCGACGGAGGACGGCGAGGAGTACCGCGGCCTCGTCTCCCGAGACAGCCTCATCGAGCGACCCGACGAGGACCAGCTCGCACTCCTGATGGAGGACGTGCCGACGACGACCGACGACACGACCATCGCGGACGTCGCCCGCCTGATGGTCGAAGAGCGCGCTCGCCGCGTCCCGGTCGTCGACGGCGAACTGGAGGGTATCATCACGGTCACCGACGTGGTCCACGCCATCGCCCGCGGCGAGGCCGAAACCGACGCCATCGTCGGCGACCTCGCCTCGAAAGACGTGAACACGACGTACGCGGGCACGCCACTGCCCGTCGCCGAGCGTGAGCTCTACTACGCGAACGTGCCGTACGCCGTCGTGCTCGACGACGAGGCCGACATGGCCGGCATGCTCACCGAGGTCGACATCATCGAGGTCGCCCGCATCGTCGAGGGCGAGGACGACACCGGCGACTCCATCGCCAACGAGGACGACGAGTGGATGTGGGAAGGCATCAAGGCGGTCGGTGGGCGCTACCTGCCGACCCGGAACGTCGAGATTCCGGCCGAGCCGGTCTCGGAGTTCATGACGGAGGACCTCGTGACGGTCTCGACGAAGAAGACGGCGAAGGAGGCCGCCCAGTTGCTCATCCGCCACGACATCGAGCAGATTCCGATGGTGTCCGGCGACCAGCTGGTCGGTATCGTGCGAGACATGAACCTGCTGGAGGCACTGTATGACTGAGGCGGCGACCGTCGTCGAACTCGCCAAGCGCCGCGGTTACTTCTTCCAGTCGAGCCGCGCGTACGGCGGCGTCTCCGGGTTCTACACGTACGGTCCGCAGGGTGCCGCCCTCAAGGAGAACATCGAGGACACCTGGCGCGAGCGTTTCACCCTGCAAGAGGGGAACTTCGAGGTCGACGCGCCCATCGTGATGCCCGAACCCGTATTCGAGGCGTCGGGCCACCTCGACGGCTTCGACGACATGCTCGTCGAGTGCCCCGAGTGCCACGCCAGCCACCGGGCAGACCACATCATCGAGGACAACACGGACATCGAGGAGGCCGAGAGCCTCCCGATTCCGGAGGTCGAGAACCTGCTCGCCGAGTACGAGCTGACCTGTCCGAACTGCGGTGCCGACCTCGCGGGCCAGGCCATCGAGGAGTTCAACCTGATGTTCGCGACGAGTATCGGGCCGGGGTCCTCCCAGCCCGGTTATCTGCGCCCGGAGACGGCACAGGGCATCTTCGTGGAGTTCCCACAACTCAAGGAGTACGCCCGGAACCAGCTCCCCTTCGGCGTGACACAGATCGGCCCGGCGTACCGGAACGAAATCTCGCCCAGAAAATCGCTGCTCCGGCTCCGCGAGTTCACGCAGGCCGAACTCGAACTGTTCATCGACCCCGAGGAGGACGAGCCGACGCTCGACGCGGTCCGCGACGTCGAGGCCCCACTGTACTCCGCGGAGATGCAGGAGTCCGACGGCAGCGAGCCCACCACGATGACCATCGGTGACGCCGTCGACGAGGGCATCATCTCGGACGCGTGGGTCGCGTACTACCTCGGGCTCGCGAAGCAGTGGTACACTCGCATCGGCGTCGACATGGAGAAGTTCCGCTTCCGCCAGCACCTCGCGGGCGAACTCGCCCACTACGCGGCGGACTGCTGGGACGCCGAGGCGCTGGTCGACGGCGACTGGATCGAACTCGCCGGCTTCGCCAACCGTGGCGACTACGACCTCTCGAAACACGGCAGCTACAGCGACGAGGACTTCACGCTGTTCAAGCAGTACGACGAGCCAAAGCACGTCGAGCGTGCGACCGTCGACCCGGACATGAGCTACCTCGGTCCCGAGTTCGGCGGCGCGGCCGGCGACATCGCCGAGGCGCTCCAGACGCTCGCCGAGCGCGACCGGAGCGCCTTCGACGGCGACAGCGTCGCGGTGGAAGTCGACGGCGAGAGCTACGACATCCCGACCGAGCACGTCAACTTCGAGGTGAGCGAGGAGACCGAGGCCGGTGAGCACATCGTCCCGCACGTCATCGAGCCGTCGTTCGGTGTCGACCGGGCGCTGTACACCGTCGTCCACCACGCCTACCGCGAGGACGAAGTCGAGGGCGAGGAACGCAGTTACCTCGCCCTGAAGCCCGAGATCGCCCCGACGTTCGTCGGCGTCTTCCCGCTGACGAGCAAGGACGGTCTCCCCGAGACGGCCCAGTCCGTCGCGACGGAACTCCGCGACCGCGGCCTCTCGGTCGCCTACGACGACTCCGGGTCCATCGGCCGTCGCTACCGCCGACAGGACGAGGTCGGCACCCCGTTCTGTGTGACCCTGGACGCCGACCCGGCAGGGACGGCGACCATCCGCGAGCGAGACTCGACCGAGCAGGTCCGCGTCGACCTCGACGACCTGGCCGACGTGTTGACCGACCTCAGAACCGGGAGCCGGACGTTCGACGACCTCTGAGATGCGCGACGAGGTCGCCCGGCGACTGGTCCACGCGAGCGGTGCGGTCTTGCCGACCGCCTACCTCGTGAGCCAACTCGACGGCGTGCCGACGATGTCCTGGCGCGTCGTCCAGGCGTTGCTGGTGGTCGCGATGGTGGTCGCCCTCGTCCTGGAAGCCGTGCGGCTGTTCGTCGGTCTCGACTGGGTCATCTTCGATAAACTCACACGCGAGTACGAGCAGGACAACCTCGCCGGCTACGCGCTGTACCTCATCGGTGGCGCGTTCGCGGGGCTGTTGTTCCCGCCGGCCGTAGCCATCCCGGCGATGTACATGCTGACCATCGGCGACCCGATCAGCGGGTTGCTCTCGTCGGGCGAGTTACGGACCGTCAAGGAGCCGAAGGTGCTCGTGGCGATGTTCCTCGTGAGTCTCGTGGTCGCGGTACCGTTCCTCCCGCCGTTCGTGGCCGTCTCGGCGGCCGTCGCGGCGACCCTCGCAGACGGCGTGAAGCCGGTCGTCGCGAGCTACGTCATCGACGACAACCTCACAATCCCCATCGCGGCGTCGGTGACGGCGTGGGCGATGCTGGCACTGACCGGGTCGCTCCCGGTCTGAGCCGAGTCACGGCCGGTCTGAGCCGGGGGGCTGCCCTGCCAGACCCGGACCCGGTCGGGTCTAGCTGTGTAGGCCGGAGCTACGCTGTGTCACAGCAGACAGCCTCGGATATGACACTGCTCGAACTGCTCGTCGTCGCACTGGTCCTCGTGGTACTGTTCGCGCTCGTCGCGGCCGTCCTCGGGGAGGGTGAACTCGTGCTGGAACTCGCCCTCGAACTCGTCGACTGACGACTCGGCAGATTTAATATCGTTCGGTGATTCGTGACCTTCAGCCACGGCGATACGTCGGCATCGCCGACGTTACCTGGTAGCCCGACCGGCTGCCCAGTCACCGCCGTGGTGGCACGAGCGACACCACGCGGCGGACTCCCCCCAACTCTCCCCCCAAACCCGCCGCCTGTCGTTTCGATACGGCCGACCGCGCCGTCTCCACTTTCATCGCGGTCGGTCCGTCCACGGCTCCGAGCCACTGGTCTGTTCGCCGACCTGGAGTGACAGCACCGTCCCGCGGGTCGGACTGCCCCGGTTCCACTTTCACCGTGGTCGGCGAAGTCTTAAACGACGGGGCGCCGAATTTCTCCCCGATGGCTGCCACCGACGAGGCGTCCGTCGAGCACCCGCTGCTCACGCCCGACTTCCTCCAGCGCCGGCTGTACCAGTTACAACTCGCCGGCACGGCGACCGAGGACCACACCCTCGTCTGCCTGCCGACGGGGCTGGGCAAGACGACGGTGAGTCTGCTCGTGACCGCTCGCCGACTCGACGAGGTCGGCGGGAAGTCACTGATGCTCGCGCCGACGAAACCCCTCGTGCAACAGCACGCGGAGTTCTACCGCGAGGCGCTGCAGGTCCCCGACGACGAAATCGTCGTGTTCACGGGTGACGTGCGCCCGGACGACCGCGCGGCCCTCTGGGACGATGCGACCATCGTCATGGCGACGCCGCAGGTCATCGAGAACGACCTCGTCGGTGGCAGGATTTCGCTGCGCGACGTGACACACATCGTCTTCGACGAGTGTCACCGCGCGACGGGCGAGTACGCCTACAACTACATCGCAGAACGCTACCACCAGGACGCCGCGGACCCGCTGGTGACGGGCATGAGCGCCTCGCCCGGCGGTGACGAAGAAGAGATCCTGGAGGTGTGTGAGAACCTCGGGTTGCGCGAGGTCGAGGTGATGACCGAGGACGACGCCGACGTCTCGGAGTACACTCACGACACCGAGGTCGAGTGGAAGAAGATCCAGTTACCGGAGGAGGTCATCGAGATACGTGACGCGCTGAACGAGGTCATCGCGGACCGGCTCTCGAAACTGAAAGAGATCGGCGTGACGAAGGCGACCTCGCCGGACCTCTCGGAGACCCAGATAAACAAGATATCGTCGCAGTTGCGCCAGATGATGGACAACGACCAGTCGGCGGGGTTCAAGGGCATGAGTCTGCTCGCCGAGATTCGCAAGCTTCGGACCGCGGTCACCTACGTCGAGACCCAGAGTGTGGAGGCGACGCGACGATACTTCGAGCGCCAGCAGAACGCCGCCCGGGCGTCTGGTGCGTCGAAGGCGAGCCAGCGCATGGTGTCCGAACCCAAGGTTCGAGAGGCGATTCGCCGGACGGAGTCCTTCGACGACATCCACCCGAAGTACCGGGAGGCCAGAATCCTGCTCGCCCAGACGCTCGGTATCGAAGACGGCGAGCGCATCATCGTGTTCACCGAGTCCAGAGACACCGCCGAAGCCCTCACCGAGTTCCTCTCGAACCACTTCGAAACGCGGCGGTTCGTCGGGCAGGGCGACAAGGAGGGCTCCGACGGGATGACCCAGAAACAGCAACAGGAGACCCTCGAACAGTTCAAGGCGGGCGAGTTCGAGGTGCTGGTCTCGACGTCGGTCGCCGAGGAGGGTCTGGACGTTCCGGAGGTCGACCTCGTGCTGTTCTACGAGCCGGTGCCGACGGCCATCCGGTCCATCCAGCGCAAGGGGCGGACCGGCCGCCAGGACGAGGGTCGCGTCGTCGTGCTGATGGCCGAGGACACCCGCGACGAGGCGTACTTCTGGATCTCCCGCCGGAAGGAGAAGCAGATGGAGAACGAGCTGCGCAAGCTCAAGGGCGTCGCCAAGAACGTCGAGGAGCAACTGGACGATTCCCAGCAGAGCCTCGACGCCTTCGCGGGTGGCGGCGACGGTAGCGACGGCGAGGAGTCGGAGACGGACGAATCGGGCGGCGCCGCCGCCACGAGCGCGGCCGACGGCGGCACCGCGACCGACACTCAGCCGGGGCTGCAGGACTTCGGGTCGGGCGACGACGAGGCCGAGGACGGTGAGACCGAGTCGACGGCGGCGGACGATGATTCTGAGACGGACGCGGCCGAGCCGGCCGCGGAACAGGCCACCGGCGACGACGGCGTGGTCGCAGCCGCAGAGCCGCAGGACGACGACACGGTCGAGGTCGTCATCGACCAGCGCGAGATGGACTCCTCGATTCCCCGGGACCTCTCGACGCGCGAGGACGTGACCACGCGACTCGAAACGCTGGCCGTGGGCGACTACGTCCTCTCGGACCGCGTCGCCGTCGAGCGCAAGTCGGTCGCTGACTTCCTCGACACCCTCACCGGGAGCGACCGCTCCGTGTTCGAGCAGGTGCGCGACATGGCCGGCCACTACGCCCGGCCAATCCTCGTCATCGAGGGCGAGGACAGCCTGCTCGGGTCGCGCGACATCCACCCGAACGCCATCCGGGGCGCGCTCGCCTCCCTCGCCGTGGACTTCGGCGTGAGCGTGCTTCGGACCGAGAGCGAGGCGGATACCCGCGACCTGCTGGCGGTCATCGCCGGCCGCGAACAGGAAAAGAGCGGGCGCGAGGTGTCGGTCCACGGCGAGAAGTCGAAGAAGACGCTGAGCGAGCAACAGGAGTACGTCGTCTCGGCCATCGCGGACATCGGCCCGGTCACGGCCCGGTCGCTGTTGGCGCACTTCGGCACCGTCGAGGAGGTCATGTGCGCCCGCGAGGACGACCTGCTCGAGGTAGACGGCGTCGGCCAGGTGACCGCCGAGCGCATCCGCGAGGTCATCGGGAGCCAGTACGAGCCGTGAGCGACGCCGTCCGCGCAGCCATCCGGAAGACGTTCCCGGGGCTCGTCGTCACGCTTCTCGTGCTCGTCGCCGGGCAGGTGTTCGACCTGCACTGGAGTATCGGCTACGGCGCGGCGCTGGTCGCGTTCACCCTCTGGATGGTCTGGTTCGTCGTGACGTTCGTGCGCTGGTGGGACGAGGGCCCGTCCTGAGACGAGGAGTCAGCGACGAAGTGCGCCGAGAGCCTGTGCGGCCTCTTTCACCGCGGCGAGGCACTCGCGAGCGCGTGCTGGGTCGTCCGTGTTGGCGGCGGCGTCGCTGAAGTAGCGGATGGTCTCGGCGATGGAGGCCTCGGCGTCGCCGAACTCGCCGGCGAGGCCGACAGGTCGCTGGCGGGCGGACTGGTTCGACGTCCCTCCAGTCTCCGTCTCCATCGTCGCCCGGCTCTGGTCCTGTCGACCGTGGTCGACACCGGACTGTGATGGTGGGGCCCGGCGGGTCTCGGGACTGGCGACGGGCTGGGGCGTGCTCGACTGGTCGGCGTCCGCGGCCGGAGCCTGCTCGTCGTTTGCCGTCGTCTCACCCTGTTCGGGGTGCTGTCCCTGCTGGGCTTCCTGCTGCTGTCGTGTTTCCTGATGTTGCTGCTGGGCCTGCTGTCGCTGGGCTTCCTGTCCTGCCGCCTGACAGCTCGGACAGAACTGCTGGCCCTTGTGGCGGAAGATGGGGTCGCCACAGGTGTCGCAGTGCTGGTTCGTCATCGTCGCGCCCTGCAAGAGGAGTTCGCTCATCCGCTGTGTCGACTTGCGGTCTTCCTCCTCCTTTGCGAACTTCTTTCGCAACTTCTCGCGCTCTGCTTCCTTGTCGAACTCGCTCATGTCGGAAGAGACGACTTTGGGAGACGAAAAGCCTGCGGGACAGGTCAACGGTGGCGGATGGGGGTGCCGAACTGTGAATTTCTGTGTCGGATGTGGCCCCGAGACTGCCCGAACGTCCGGGAGTGAGCGGGGGCGTCGCCGGTGTCGGTTCCCAGGCCGTACTGCCGACTTCGACACGTTTAACCCGGAATCGGGAGCAGTTTCGCATGTTATGGCGAAAGTTAGCGTAGTCGGCGCGGCCGGCACCGTCGGGGCCGCCGCAGGCTACAACCTCGCGCTTCGTGACGTGGTCGACGAACTCGTCTTCGTGGACATCCCGGACCAGGAAGACGTGACAGTCGGCCAGGCCGCGGACGCCAACCACGGCATCGCGTACGACTCGAACACGAAAGTCCGCCAGGGCACCTACGCGGACACGGCGGGCTCTGACGTCGTCGTCATCACGGCCGGTATCCCGCGCCAGCCCGGCCAGACCCGCATCGACCTCGCGGGCGACAACGCCCCCATCATGGAGGACATCGGCTCCTCGCTCGCCGAGCACAACGACGACTTCATCACGGTGACGACCTCGAACCCGGTCGACCTGCTCAACCGCCACCTGTACGAGGCTGGCGACCGCGACCGGAACAAGGTCATCGGCTTCGGTGGCCGACTGGACTCCGCGCGCTTCCGCTACGTGCTCTCCGAGCGCTTCGACACGCAGGTCAAGAACGTCGAGGCGACCATCCTGGGCGAGCACGGCGACGCGCAGGTCCCCGTGTTCTCGAAGGTCCGTGTCGACGGTGCCGACCCCGAGTTCTCCGACGACGAGAAAGAAGAGATCCTCGGCGACCTCAAAGAGTCCGCGATGAACGTCATCGAGCGCAAGGGCGCGACCGAGTGGGGCCCGGCGACGGGCGTCGCCCACATGGTCGAGGCCATCCTGCGCGACACCGGCGAGGTCCTGCCGGCGTCGGTCAAGCTCGAGGGCGAGTTCGGCCACGACGACGTCGGCCTGGGCGTTCCGGTCAAGCTCGGCAGTGACGGCGTCGAGGAGATCGTCGAGTGGGACCTCTCCGAACTGGAGCGCGACCAGCTCGGCGAGGCGGCCGACAAGCTCTCCGAGCAGTACGAGAAGATCGCGTAACCCAACAGTTCAGTTCTCTCGTTCGCCGGGGCGCCGTCGCTCGGCGAACCTGCCGTTCGCACGGGCCTCGATAGCGTCCGGAACCTGTTCCCCGATCAGTTCCGCCCACTCCCGAATGCGGGACGTGCGGTCGTTTCCCGACATGGTATCTACGAGATACGTCAACATGGATGTGCATAACTTTTTTCTCGGTGTTTCGACATCTACGGCGGGCTACCAGACGCCCTGGCGACGGTCGAGGAAGGTGACGACGACGACGTGGGGGAATGTCAGCACCGCGAGCAGGACCAGATAGACGGCGACGAGACCGGTGAGCCCCGCAGGCGTCTGCGGCACCGCGATGGCGAGGCCGGCGAGGATGGCAATCGCGATGGCGGTGGTCGGGGCCGCATCGCGGGCAAACCGCCGAATCGCGACGGTGGGGTCGTCGCTGGCGAGGGCCGCGACCGAGACGTCGTCGAGGCCGACGACGCGGACGACGTGGCGAAGCGAGTGCCACAGGCAGAAGTACAGGCCGATGGCGAGGACGGGCGGGACGACCGCGAAGAACAGCGAGAGCAAGCCGACCTCGGTCGCATCGCGTTTCCAGGGCGTCGGGTCGGCCGAGCGCAGGCCGAGTGCGAGCGAGGCGGCGACGAGCAGCGCGAATCCGGCGGCGACGACGAGTCGCGCCTCGAACGTGAACGCCCACGCGACCGCGCTCGCGTCCGTTCCGAACAGTCCGACGGTCGCAGCGAGGACCGACTCGTACCCCTCTGGGAACGCGACGAGGGGGACGAGCATCGGGAGTGCACCACGGACTGCGACCGTCAGGAGGCGCTGGAGTCGAGTCGTCGGGTAGGCCCCGTCGGAGAGCGCGTGCAGGCAGTAGAGGTCGCCCTGGCCCCAGTGGAACCACGTGAGTACGATGAAGAAGGCGAACGCTGGGATGGGCGCGACGAACCACACCAGCAGGTAGAGTCCGCCGAGGACCATGTAGAGCGCGGAGACGAGGAGAACCGACCGGTGGAGGGAGCTTCCGGAATCGATTCGCGCGGGGACGAGGTGGTCGACCGCCCCGTGTGGCAGTCCCAGCACGAGGATGCTCACCACGAGCGGGAGGTACTCGGCCCAGGCTGGGATAGAGAGCCCGAGTGCGAAAGGAAGCGCGACGAGACCGAGCAGGAGCCACTCCGGGCGCAGGAGGCGCTCGAACGTCCGACGAACCGGCCGCGGGACGGCTACCGCCATCGGTCCACCACCCAGTGATAGAGGACGATGCCCTGGACGACGAGGAGGGTCGTGACGAGGAAGAACACCATCTCCTCGACGGGAAGACCGAACAGTCCGGTACCGGTCGTGTGCTCGTCTGAGATGGTCCAGATGCCGAGTCGGATGGCGTACCAGTCGACCGCCCAGAGGTACGCCACGGGGAGGGCGACGACGGGGGCGAGCGACCGCCGCACCGCCCAGAGGTAGTGGCCGCCGACGGCCCACTGGAGCGCGAGGACCGGGCACGCCCACGCGAGGATGGCACCGAGGTAGTACGTCGACTGGGCGGTCAGGAACCAGACGCCCAGTGCCGAGGCGGCCAGCCAGCCGGCGGTCCCGGCGAGGCGAACGCGGCCCGACAGTTCCCCGTCGGGATGTACCAGCGGCCAGCGGAGGGTGTAGAACCACAGGGCCGCGAGCACCGGCTGGAAGGCCATGAAGAGGTACTCTTCGAGGGGTGCGAGGCCGATGGTGAGCGCGACGGCCCCCGGGCCGTACCACCAGACGCCCTGGCCGATGAGGTAGTTGTCCCACGGGGTCGTGTACGCGAGGGCGACGGCGACCATGAGGGCCGTCGGAACCAGCCCCTCGCGGAGGAGTAAGCGGCCCTGCCATCGAGACGCGGCTGCGAGCCCGACGATAGGCGCCACTACGAACAGCACCAGGAACCCCGCGTAGGTCAGGGTGGTCGACATCTACACCCCACTAGGGGATACAGAGAGATGGCATAGACGGCGGACTCCTCAACGACCCGTGGAAAGCCCGCTCTGCTGGCTCAGGGGCGGTCGAAGAACTCGCCGACGAGTTTCCGTTCCGCG